>JARFQU010000173.1 GCA_029287595.1 Halioglobus sp.
CGCGATGGTCTTGTCCAGCGCCGCAGTCTTGAAGTGTTTTTTGCCGCCGAAGGTGGGATGGGTGCCGCTTTCACGGAAGGCGCGGCGGCTGCGATAGCGAAACAGGGCAGCCTGGTCCCAGTTTTCAGCCCCCACAATACCGACCAGGTCCATGGAGGGGTAGACAGCAGCGCCCATGAATACCGGGTGGCAGGCGCGGGCCAATAGCGCGGGGATCATGTGTCCCATGTAGCGCGCCATGAGGTCAGAGGCACTTTCGCCGGGCTTGGCGCCTTCGACATCCGGTGGGTTCTCGTTCATATCAATATTGTTCACCATCAGGAACTGGCGCCCACTGTCTTGCCGGGCGAACTCGTCAATAAAAGCTATGATTTTCGGCTCGCTGCCGTTGGTTTTCATGGTGGCCACGAATTGATCAACTTCAGTGTCGCTCAAGGGGCCGCCGAACTCGGTATACCAGTATAAGAAGGCAGCGTAGAGCAGGGCGGGGATCAGCCAGATTTTGAAGCGCGTGGACATGGTTATTTCCTTTTGTGTTGTAAAACCGGTTTTAGGCCAGGTAGTGCTCCAGGATGCCGCTCCCGGCGAATAGATCCTGGATGTTGGCATTATCGCTTGCCCCCAGTCGCTGCAGTTCGTCCTGCACATGAAGTCTCGCCAGGTTCAGGCGTTTCTGGGTGCGCGCCCGGGTGGTACCAAAGCCGTAGTCGAACTCGTAGTATTTCTCACCGGCAAGGCCGGCGGCAATATTGGCTGGCGCCGACTGATAGTAGCTGCCGCGAAAGTAGTCCAGCACGATCTGCAGGCTATCCGGTACCCGGTCGTCCGCAGCCCAGGGGGCGAGTTCACCCTGCCAGTCATTGAAAAAGCGCCCGGTATATTCATGCAGCATGTCACTGTGGTCCCCCAGCCAACTCTTTGGCTCCGGGTCGCATAAAAAGTGTGCCTTACTGGCACCGGCCAGGGCGAAATCCGCCAGACAGGGTCTGTCGCCCAGCAAAAAGTCATTACTGGCAAAGTGAATGGCCAGGGCGTCCAGCATATTTCTGAAATCAGCTTGTACTGCCGCGGCCCGGTCTGGCCCTACGCCATTAACCTCGGACACACCTTTGCCAAAGCCCTCGTACATCATCTGTCCAATAGGGGCCAGCTGTTCCAGCTCCGCCTCTGAGAAAGGCTCATCAATGGAGCGGTCCAGCATCATATTGGCGCCGAACCGGGGGCCGACCCAGGCAACGTTGTTTGGGTAGCACCAGCGGGAATGTACGCAGACGCGGCCCAGCCAGTGATTGAAGGCATCCTCCAGGATATAGCAGCAGGCGCGTTGCAATGGTGTCTCGGGCACGACGGCGCGCTCGCTGAAGCGCCCGCTAAGCATGGGGCCGATGGCGATAGTGTCGCATACCAGCCACTTGTCGGGGGTCATCAGCAGGGGGATAAAGTGGGTGCCGGCCTTTGCTTCCAGTTCCACCTTGCGCTCTTCGGTCTTGAACAGGTAGCGCCACGGTATCTTTTGGCACCGGAGCTGGGCCTCCAGTTTGCGGGTAAAAAAGCTCATCTCGCTGCCGATGAGCTGGTAATCGCCTTGGTACATGATGTATCCCCGTGAACGGTGACCGATCGATTTATTACAGTGGCAGGTTTACATAATGGCAGTTTATGTGTCAATATGTTTTGGTTAGCGTGAGGCCTCATAAGCGGCTAATCGCAATGCAAAAGAGGAGAAATGCATATGGCGGCACAGCAGCCGATTCGCCTGGTGGGAGGCACAGGCTCGCCCTATACCCAAAAAATGGTGGCATTGCTGCGCTACCGACGTGTGCCTTACGCGGTTAGCTGGGGCCAGCCAGATCAGGCATGCGATGCGCTTGGGGTGGAGAAGCCAAAGCCGATTTTCATGCCCACCTTCTTCTTTGAGGAAGAGGGCGGGCTTAAGGCCACAACCGATTCCACGCCTATTATCCGCCGTCTGGAGGAGATGTATCCCGGCCGCTCGGTATTGCCTGAAGATCCTGCACTGGCGTTTATCGATTACCTGATCGAGGATTTTGCCGACGAGTGGTGTACCAAGTACATGTTTCATTACCGCTGGTACCCGGAGGTGGATGCGGATAATGCCGGTACACTGTTGCCCCTCGGCTTTGACGTGAGCATGCCCAAAGACGGCCACGAGCAGCTCAAGCAGTGGGTGTCGGAACGCCAGATCAATCGTCTCTACGTGGTGGGTTCCAACGACACCACCGCACCTGTTATCGACGCCAGCTATCGGCGTTTCCTGGCCGCCATGGAAAATCACCTGGCCCACCAGAAATTCATGTTAGGCAATCGCCCGGCGGCAGGTGACTTCGGTCTCTATGGCCAGTTGACCCAGTTGGTGGGTTTTGATCCCACTCCCCGGGCAATAGCCCACGAAGTGTCGCCGCGCACTGTGGCCTGGGTCGATCAGATGGACGACCAGAGCGGAGTTGAGCCTACTGAGCAGGACTGGGTTGGGCTGGACGATCAACCCGAGAGCCTGCGCGGCCTGATGCAGGAGATAGGACGGGTATACGCCCCGGCGCAGCTGGCCAACGCCCGCGCCGTGCAAGCGGGTGAAAGGACTTGGGAGTCCGAAATCGATGGCGCCCCCTGGACCCAGCAGACCTTTCCCTACCAGGCTAAATGCCTGCAGTGGACCAATGAGCGCTACCGGGCGCTGGACGATGCCGACCGGGCACGCGTCGATGCGCTGCTGCAGGGCACCGGCGTGGAAACGATGCTTTCCCTCGCGTAATCAGACACAGGTATTAGAGGAACAAAATGACCACAGCGCCCCCCATCAAAAACCGCGTCACCGAAATGACCGGTACCGACTACCCCATCATCCAGGCGCCTATGGGCTGGATTGCCCGCGCCCAACTGGCCTCGGCGGTGAGCAATGCTGGCGGCATGGGAGTCATCGAAACCGCCTCCGGTGAGTTCGACAATATCCGCAATGAGGTGGCGAAAATGCGCGACCTCACCGACAAGCCTTTCGGCATGAACGTGGCCCTGTCTTACGTGAAGGGCACCGACATTGTCGACTTCGTGATCAAGCAGGATATCAAGTTTGTCACCACGTCATCGGGCAGCCCCAATGTTTGCACGCAGGCGTTTCAGGAGGCGGGCATCAAGGTGTTTCACGTGGTGCCGACGTTGCATATGGCGCTGAAAGCCATCGACTGCGGCGTGGACGGCCTGGTGGTTGAAGGCGGGGAGGGCGGCGGTTTCAAGAACCCGAGCCCGGTATCAACCATGGTGCTATTGCCACTGATCCGCTCACGCACAGATCTTCCCATCATTGCTGCCGGCGGTATGTGCGACGGTCTGTCCATGGCCGGCGCCTTCGCCATGGGTGCAGAGGGTGTGCAGATGGGTACCCGTATGCTCAGTAGTTCTGACTCGCCAGTGCACAACAACTGGAAGCAGGCGGTGGTTGCGGCGAAGGAAACGGATACGGTGTTTCTCAACCAACAATCGCGTCCCGCTCTGCGTGCGCTGCGCACAGAGCGTACTGAAATGCTGGAACCGCTAGGTGCGTTCAACGCCATGGAACATCTGGCAGGGATTCCCGAGCTCTATTTCGGTGGCGATATGGAAGCGGCTATTCCGTTGTCCGGCCAGGTGGTCGGGCGCATCGACGAAGTAAAGAGTGCTGCGGATATTGTGCAGGATACAGTTAACGAGTTTTACGAAGCGGTGAAGGACCTGACCTCCCGCTATACCGACTGAGGAAAGCGAACATGGGGTTTGAAATCAACGAAAAAGTGATGGCACTAAACGCCAAACTGGAAGCATTCATGGAGGAGCATATTTATCCCCGTGAACACGGCTGGAACGAATGGACGCTCAACCAGGATAACCTTTGGGAGACGCCTCCCTGGTTTGACGAGCTGCGTGAGCTGGCCAAGGCCGAGGGACTTTGGAACCTGTTCCTCCCTCACGAATATGAGCCCTGGAGCCCGGGCCTGACCAACGTCGAAATTGCCCCGCTGTTTGAGACCATGAGCAAGGTGACCTGGGCTCAGGCGGTATTCAATTGCAACGCACCGGATCGCGGTAATATGGAAGTGCTTGCGAAGTACGGCACGCAGGAGCAACAGGAGCAGTGGTTGAAGCCGCTGCTGGCAGGCGAAATTCGCAGCGCCTACGCCATGACCGAACCCCAGGTGGCGTCATCTGATGCCACCAACATGGAATTGGAAATCAAGCGCGACGGTGAGGAATATGTACTGAACGGTCGCAAGTGGTGGACTACCAACGCGGTTAATCCGCGCTGCAAAATCATGCTGGTGATGGGTAAATCCAACCCGGAGAACGACCGACACCGCCAGCACTCTACTATTCTCGTACCCCGCGAAACCCCCGGGGTGAAGCTGGTTCGAGAACTGCGTGTGTTTGACAACCTCCACTCACCCGGCGGTGAAGCGGAATTCCTGTTCGACAACGTGCGCGTGCCAGTAAGCAATATGATCAAGGGTGAGGGCTGCGGCTTCGAGATCGCACAAGGTCGCCTCGGCCCCGGCCGATTCCAGTATGCCATGGGTCTTGTGGGTATGGCCCAGCGCTGTCTTGAGCTGATGTGCGCCCGGGCCCAGGACCGGGTCGCCTTTGGCGAAATCCTGTTGAAGAAGACCAGCGTGCAGCACGAGATTGCCCGTTGCAGGTGTGACATCGAACAGGCCCGCCTGTTGACATTACAAGCCGCCCACGTAATGGACACCCAGGGTATGAAGGCGGCGATTCCCTACATCAGTATGGTCAAGATTGTCGCGCCGAATATGGCACAACAGGTAGCTGACCGTGCCATGCAGGTGTTTGGCGGCATGGGGGTGTGCCAGGACACCTTGATTCCCGAGGTGTTTACCCTGGCGCGGTTCTCGCGTATCGCCGATGGCCCGGACGAGGTGCACATGTCACAGCTTGGCAAGCTGACCGCACGCGAACTTAACGGATAGTAAGCAGGGGAAAACAGATGAGTCGTATAGTATTTTTTGTGTGTGCCATACTCGCCGCGCCGCTGTCATTCGCGGATGATATTTCGGGTCTCTGGAAACATGCTGACGACCCGGGCTGGATCGAAATCCGCCTGGATGAGGGTAAAGGTACCGTTGTCCGCAATGACAAGTTTCCCGAACGTGTTGGCCGCGAGATCGTCAGGGAGCTGCAGGCCGATGAATCGAAGGATAATCTGTGGCGGGGCCAGGTCTACGCCGAGAAATTGGGCGAGTACAAGGACGCCGAGATATCCCTGTCGGAACCTGACCTGATGCAATTCAAGGTCAAGGTGGGCTTTATAAGCCGCACTGTTGAGTGGGTGAGGGTCGACGCAGTTCCTGTAACCCCTGCCAACTAGGCACA
>JARFQU010000070.1 GCA_029287595.1 Halioglobus sp.
GGGTCGCTCACATCCAGCGCGTAATAGGTGCGGCCGCCACGGCGCAAACCAAAGTAGACATAGGCCTCGTCACCGTCATCGGGGTCGAGTTTACCGTCCCGGTTGCGATCAACCCTCAGGGCCACAGGCGCACCGTCCACGCCATAGGGTTTATAGCCAGCGGGCAGGTCGTTATTTCGCCATTGGATAATATTGGGCAGCATCTGCCGGGGATAAAAAGCGAAGATCTCCCTACCGCTGTGTGCCCCGTTGCGATCGGTGTCCTCCAGGATATGAAACAGGCCATCGCCGGAGCCGAAAAACAGCCGGACCAGCGGATTTTCTGCGCTGTGACCATCAACGGCACCGTAGTTGAGCGCCAGTGGTCGCGAGTGCAGCACGTCCCCCAGTAGCCAGCGGCGCGCATCGCGTTTGCCGTTATCCACATCCTGGCCGCGCGCCCAGCGCAGCAACTCAAGCCTGCTGGCGGTATCCAGTTCTCCCAGAGGGTCCAGCAGTTCGCCCAGGGTGCTAACCGTTTCCAAATCGACATTAAACGGCAGGAAGTCAGCACCGGTCGGCGGCTCAACATACAACTGTCGCGCTGGTTCGCCGGCAGCGGAAAACTCCCCATTGGCATCCCCGATGTGTCGTGTCACGAAACCATCAATCTTCTGTCCCGCACCACCGCGGGCCACCTCCCTGCCATCGGCGGCCAGCGGCACAGTGATGCCGTCCCCTGGCGGCAGTGTGGTGACATCGGTCCAGTAACTCAGGGCATCGAAACGTATACGTCCACTATCAATACCGCTGCTCTCAAAAGCCGTTGCACCCAGAGCATCGACAATCGCTGCAATATTTTGCCGCCCACCCGACACCGGGTTATCGAGTAAACCGTACTTCTTGACGTTGCCTGACCAAAGAGCCGCACCGGAGGGCTGGAACAGTGCCACGTACAGCGCATTGAGAAAGCGACCCTGTGCGCCCACGTCGACTGCGACAGACGCGGGCGTAAGACCACTCTGCGCACTGGCCACCGCTGCCAGAGCCTGGACCAGCGCCGCCTCCAGCGCGCCGGGTTCGTCCAGGTACAACACCGCGCCCGCGCCACCCGCCCGGGCGTAGCCCTCAGCCTCGGCGGCGTTTTCACGAGCGGCGATCACCCAGATTTTGCGCAAGGGCACCGTGGCATCCAGCGCAGGCAAAAGATCGGTAGTCGGATGATGCAGGTAAGCCAGCAGTTGCTCGAAACTTCCGCCAGGGGCCAGGGACAGCGAGGCAGCTATTTCGGCATCCAGGTCTTCATCGTCTGCGGTCCCACCCAGGCTCGCGACAATGGCATACAGCCTGGGACAGGAAGAGGCGTCCGCGAACGGAGTGACATAGCGGCCACTATTGATGATCCCCGAATCATGGCCGGGAGTGGGTAGGGCCTGGCCGAAGTTGCCAGCCGTATTGGTCCCCAGGGCGACCGGCCCGCCGGTGATATAGCGATACCACTCGTAAAAGCTCTCCCGTGGTTGCAGTGCGTGGGGCTCTCCCGGGTATTGTGCAGGAATTGATCGCAGGGTTTCCTGCAGGCGAGAGCGTGCCTTCCCCAGTTGCCGGTACCCCGAGAGAATTGATCCGCCACCGGTCTTCTCTGGTTCCGCTACGGGTGCATTTAACTGGTAATTGGAAATAAGCAGCGCCACGTTCAAGTTATCCAGGGCCGGCTCTGCCAGCACTGAGTACAGCACCGCCTGCAGGATGCCCAGGCTGCTGACCACCTCACCTGCCGCGTATTTCCCCTCCAGAAATTGATAGGCACGCCGCGACATAAATGGTGGCGCACAATCACTGCCATAGGTGCAGCTGACCCCATTGCCGGTGTTCACATCCAGCAGTATGTGCACATAGGACTGGCCCGTTCCCGCCCCATTGCGGTAGATATCGATATCGTCGGCGCCGGCGCGCTGCACAACTGATAGAGCGCTAAGCGCGCCAAGCAGAAAACAGGGCAGTAATTTCCCGGACATCACGAATCAATCCATTGCAGCAAGGCGAATGGCAACACCCTGCACCACGCTGGCGCTGGCCAGGCGGGTGGCGCCGCCGTCGATGTCTACCCGTACCTCAAACAGCGCGGCAGAAAAGTGGCCGCTACCGGATACTCGCGACTGGGATTCTCGCAAGGGGAAATCACGCAGTAATTCAGGCTCCTGGCGGCTTACGCTGTAGCCCAATACGACGCCGGGTGGGACGGCTGCAGAGGCCGGCGCCACCAGCGTGGTGGCTGTCAGCCTGCAACCCGCGGCAATCAGCCCGGCAGAGCATATTGCGTCGCCGGGAGCCAGTTGCAGTGGAAAATTTGCCTGATGCTGCGCCAGTTCAACCGCCACGGCTTCCGCCTGCTGCATGGCCTGCAGGCGAAACTGTTGATTGCCCGCCATACGGAATTCGAAGGTGCCCACCCGCATCAAGGTGGTGGCAAGCACCGCCAGCATGGCGGTAAACACCATGGCGAGCAGCAGCACCGCGCCGCGCTGGCGCACCGCTCGTAGTATGGACAGGCGCGAATTCATGACAGGTCTCCGGGTGAAATCGGCCAGATGCCGTTGCGCAGATGTACCGTGGTGGAAAAGACACGGCGCATAAAGGCATCATGCCTGGCCGGCAATACCAGGGCGCCCACTCGATACTCGCGGGTATCGCGGTGACCGGCCACTGGCTGGATGCTGCGCAGTAACAGGGAAACCCTCGCCGATACCGCAAGCCCTATTTCAGCGGCCTCCGGAGAGGCCGTGTAGCGATTCGCGGTACCGTCGCCATCGGTATCGATGCCCAGTTCAAGCTGCATATTCTCCACCCCTTCCACCAGGCAGCGTGTCGTCATGGCATCGTTAACCAGACTCTCCATACACAGGGTCGACAGGCCATCGGCGGGGTTATCGGGGTCGGAGTAGTTGCGAATGTAGAATATTCGGGCAACCGCCTCCCAGTAACTGCTTTCTGTATCCTCTGACGCCTGCGCCAGCAGCGTGAGCGGCGCCAGCTTGCGCCACTGGGGCCGGGTGTCGCGCTGCAGCTGCAAATACCACCGGGGGGTGCGGGAGGACGTCAGATAATCGCTGGCCATGCCTGCGTGCAAACTGGCCTCGGCCGCGGTGCGTTTAACCAGCAGGGCATCGGTTGCGGTGGCGATGGACCCGGCATCCAGGCAGGTCAACAGGGCACCTCCGGTGGTCACTACGGAAGCAGTCGAGGCCTGTGTGTAATCATTGACCATATCCAGGTCAACAGCGCCATCCAGCGCCCAGTGCGTGGCAGCGCAGTCCCGTCCCACCGCCAGGGGCGGGATTTCCACAGGGTTCAACACACCACCGAAGAATCCCGTCATCGCCAGTTCCCGGCTCAGCAGGTTGAGGGCGTAGCGTCCGTTCTCCTGTAATCGCGCCAGCTGCTCGTCGTGGAAGTACTGGCGACGGCTCTCCAGGTAGAGACTGACCATACCCGCACTGAGCAGCAGACCCAGCAGCGTGGCTACCAACAGTTCCACCAAAGACAGGCCGCGACAGGCAGGCGCTGTTTCGCTGCGCCGGCTGCGGTTGCGCGGCCTCAAGGGGACACCGCCATGACCGCAGTGGAAACCGTCAGCACCCGGCGCAGCAGCTTGTTGCCGGGTGGATGCCCCGGGGCATCATAAATGCCGGCACTATCGCTGCTGCAGGCAAAATCAACGGGGCTGAGTGAGGCCGTGGGCCCGCGCCAACTCAGAGCCAGGGTAATACGGGAGCCGGATACGGCTACACAGGCGCGGGGATTCAACAGCCCCCCGAGGCGGTATTCACCCTCTCGCTCGGCCGCTCCCAGCAGCAGCGACTCCCATTGCCACAAATCGTAGCTGGCCAGCTGCGCGGGACTGCAAACTGCGAGGGTACAATCAGCGGCTGGCGGGAATATCGGTGCATCCCTGTCACCCAGGGCATGCGCAACATAAACCGCCAACTGCCCCGGGTTGCCGCGCATCCGCTCCAGCATATCCCCCGCAAGCAGGGCTGCCATGGAGCGCTGCAGGGCCTCGTGCGCTGCCCGCTTGCCCGCCAGCTGTGTTGTCAGAATGCCGCCCATGGCGGTGGCAAAAATCAGCAGTGCCACCATGACTTCAATCAGGCCGGCGCCCAGCGAAGATCCCGCAGCACAGCTTGCGCCCCCCTTGAGCATCAGGCGCTGGCGCATTGGCCCCAGTCCTGTGCCAGCCTGGGTCGTCCTACAATATTGATCACGATACCCAGGGGCGCCAGGGCGACTCCCGGTGGGGTACAGATCAGCAGGGTGCGGTTTTTTCGCGATGAGCCATCCGGCAGGTAGCTGATGAGTTCGGAGAGCTCACGGCCGCCACTGCGGTTGGTCAGGGTATATCCCGGGGGCATTCCCGCGAATACCTGCAGTACTTCGTCGGTACCCGGGTCGATCACCCTGTCCCGGTCGCTATTGGAAAATACGATCCAGCCGTCGCTGTAGTGTCCGCCGCAAACAGGCTGCCCGGTAACGGACATGGCCGAGGGGCAGAGGCTGACCGGCCGGTTGCGCATCACCGCCTCGCTGCGGGTGAGGTTGACAGCTGCCAGCAGCCGATGAGCCTCCGCGCGCAGGCTATTCCTGTGCAGCAGTTGTTGCATCGAGGGCACGCCCAGGCCCAGTAACAGGGCAAGCAACACCAGCACAACCATCAGCTCAATCAGGGTGAACCCATTCAACGGGGTCCGCAACGACATCCTGTCCACGACACACCTCCATGCCCTATGCAGCATAGCCAGGTGCGGCCAGGCCGCCAGCAGATGGCCGCATCTGCCTGCTTGTGCTCACTTCAGATAGGGGGTGGGGTTAAAGGTTGACGGCTTCTATGCGCAATTCGCGCGGCAGGGAGAAGGTCACATTTTCAGGACGCCCGGTTACTTCGATGGGGGCATCCGCACCCAGGTCGCGCAAACCGTCGATGACTTCCTGTACCAGTACTTCCGGCGCGGAGGCACCGGCGGTCACCCCAATGCGGGTTTTGCCCTGCAACCAGTCGGGATTGATATCGGCGGCGCCGTCCAGCAGGTGGGCCTCGGCGCCCATGCGTTGCGCCAGTTCGCGCAGGCGGTTGGAATTGGAGCTGTTGGGCGATCCCACCACCAATACCAGGTCACAGCCGGCGGCCAGCTTCTTCACCGCGTCCTGGCGATTCTGGGTGGCGTAGCAAATATCGTCTTTGCGCGGTCCCTTGATACGGGGGAAATGCTGGCGCAGGGTATCAATGACCCGGGCGGTATCGTCCATGGACAGCGTGGTCTGGGTGACATAGGACAGTTTTTCCGGGTTGCGTACCTGTAAGGCGGCCGCCTGGGCTTCATCCTCCACCAGGTAAATCTCGCCCCCGGCACTGTGGTCATACTGACCCATAGTGCCCTCTACTTCGGGGTGCCCCCGGTGACCGATCAGGACACATTCGCGGCCCTCTGCACTGTAGCGTGCCACCTCGATATGCACCTTGGTGACCAGCGGGCAGGTGGCGTCAAACACCTTTAGCCCGCGACTACCGGCTTCCTTACGCACCGCCTGGGACACCCCGTGGGCGCTGAAAATCACGATGCAGTCGTCCGGCACCTCCTGCAGTTCATCGACAAATATCGCCCCGCGTTCACGCAGGTCTTCCACCACGAACTTGTTGTGCACCACTTCGTGGCGGACGTAGATGGGCGCCCCGAATACCTCCAGGGCCCGGTTGACGATGTCAATTGCGCGATCCACCCCGGCGCAGAAGCCGCGGGGATTGGCCAGCTGAATTTCCACTAATGTAACTCCGCCGGTTCGACCCGGTGTACCAGCACATCAAACAGTATAGTGCGTCCGGACAGGGGGTGATTGAAATCCACTGTCACCTCATCCTCATCAAAGGCGAGGATCATGCCGGGCACTTCGCCACCGCTGGCATCGGCAAAGGAAAATACCAGGCCGATTTCCAGCTCCAGGTCCTCATCGAACTGGTCCCGGGGCAGATATTGCACGTTGTTGTCATTGGGCTGCCCGAAGGCGTTTTCCGGCGATACGGAGAACAACCGCCGCTCCCCGGCAGACATGCCAAAAATCAGGCGCTCGAAACCGGGCAGCAGGCTGCCGTCTCCCACTACGAAATCTACCGGAACTGAGCCGAAATTGGTGTCCACCTCGGAGCCGTCTTCCAGGCTTACCGAGAAGTTGAGGTACACCCGGGTACCTTCGCTGACCGGCACATTCATGC
>JARFQU010000017.1 GCA_029287595.1 Halioglobus sp.
ATGTCCATCCCGCGTATACTGGCGACGTAACGCCGGGCGAGCGGCAGGCGCATCAGGGCGCGCAGGCGGTTGGTCTCGGGTACCGCGCCCTTCTTCAATGGGGTTATTTCAGCCAGGTAGCGTTCCAGCAGTTCCCGGAGGGTGGTGGACTCGGCCTCGGCGCGCGAGACGAACACGCCCTTGTCCATCTCGACCTCGATGGCGCGCGCCCACTGCTCGGCCTCGGCACGGGTCTCGAAGGTCTTGGATTGCAGCGGCTGGCCTTTCTTACGGACCTGTGCCTGCCATTGATAGGGACCGCGTTTTCGGAAGGTTGCCACAGTCGCACTCCGCTCGTTCGCGAACGAGTGTGACAACGCTGTGACAAATAATCAGTTGGAAACCCAATCCGGGGGTGGCGTGGTTTCCAACTGATTGATTTGATTGGTGGGCGATACTGGGATTGAACCAGTGACCCCTGCCGTGTGAATCCAGTAGTTGATACTGATAATCTTTTAAATTCAACAGCTTAAGCGCGTTTGCCCCGCGTATTTATGACTGGAAGCGACTCGAAATGACAGGACTTGACTGCTG
The DNA here is from genome assembly GCA_029287595.1 of Halioglobus sp. GTDB lineage: Bacteria > Pseudomonadota > Gammaproteobacteria > Pseudomonadales > Halieaceae > JAACFI01. The sequence continues at coordinate 574 of JARFQU010000017.1, forward strand.
CCTTTCACGTGAGTTTCACGTTGGTGCAGCTTGGCGGGGTAGGGCGTCATATGATGGTGACTATGCTCTTATCAAAGACTGATATCCTATTCTTGCGAATGGAATGGACCCGTCCCTCTTCTCGACGGCCACGTAACGGGCCAAGTATGGGTTGGTGCAAGTGGTGAAAACTGGGCGGTCTACCGGCAGTGTACCGTCAACTACCCGCGCTCCTGTGATTCCATCCACTCTGACTTTACCAACCCCATGAGTGACTCGCGCGTAACTCCTGCCCCAACATAAACATCTTGATGATAGTAAAACCAATATGCGCAGTAACTTAAACAACTAATGGCTTATTCGATAAGGGTCAGACAGTCCAGCAATGCACCGAGCTCTGGAATGCTCTCGCGCCGCCCATCCAGGAAATCCTTTGGAAAGTGTTCCGTATAATCTTCTGGCAATGTGAGCCGCTCGGGAAGTATCCCACCACACCGCTGCTTGCATTCCCCACTCGTCGCTGGCACATGATCGCCAAGAATCTTGAGCAGCAGGCCTTCAATGCAGGGAATCGAGCCTATGATCCGGACTTTTTTACTCCTTGCTCGTTTGCGCACTGCGGCTGACATTGGCAGATCAGTATCCAAAAGGGTAACTATTCGGTCATACTCTGCGTTGCGGCACTGCCTGAGTGCATAATCAACCACATGATCGGGACCTTTCCCGTGAGCATTGCGGATGGTGACACTTACACCACAACCCCGGCTATTGTAGAGACTCTTTATGTGCCGGAGAAATGCACACTCTGTTGTGCCCTCACCGACCACCAGAACGGTATGGTAAGCAGTTCGTCTTTTACGAGCAGGCATTCGTTATGCCTTCACAGGTTCGGAACGGCACCATAGGCACCTGCACGATACTTGGCGTACAGGTTGTCATCCCGCCGGATGCCTTTCATATCTCCTAATCTCCATGCTTCGCTGAATCCATCAGGATCTTTCTCTATGAGCAGTACCTGATCCTTCTGCAAATCATTCAGCACCTCATGGGCGTGGCAGGTAAAGATAATTTGCGCATTATGCGGGTTATGGTCGCGATCAATAAACAGATCAAGCATAGAGGTAATCATTTCTGGGTGCAGATCCGCCTCCATTTCATCAATTATGACAATACCGCCGTGTTCCAATGCCGGCAGAATCTTCTCAAGCAACACAAATGCCGCCTGGGTGCCACTGGATTCATACCAGAACGGCAGTTTCTGCACCTGATCCCCCATTCTGTGCACACCGAGGGGAATATTGGCTTCCTCACTCTTGCCAGATTCTCTCTCCACAAACTTATGTGATTCAATGATGACCTCAGAGAGGCCCAAATCCAGACGACTCAAGAGTTCAGACATCTGCGCACGCAGTGCCGGGCGACCATGAAAGAATTCCGTAGCCTCAAACACATCGCTGGTCTTGAAGTGATCCCTGCCACTGTAGTTCACATTGGTATAGAATTTGGCAAAGTAGCCGACCAGTGCACTAGCGCAAGGCACGTTGTACTGGGCAGCAGTGGCGATCAAAGATGCGTTCGGGCGAACCTTGGCTGCTTCTCCGGCAGCGAAACCAAATTTCTGCTGGCGGATTTCATAAGCCGAGTCCTGCTCAGACCAGTCACGCCGGAAAATAAAGCTGAAGAACTTACTGGTCTTGAGATGTAACGACTCATGCACCACACGCAGCGGGTTGATGATCAGAGAATAGCGATAATGCTGACCCTGATTCTCGAACTCGATCTCGAACTCACTGTCTTTGTTGTCGGAGAAAAAATGGGGCTGAATCGGAATCTCGTCCTCCGGCTTGCTGGCAGTAAACGAATGCGCGACAAACCAGCTCAGGAAGGCCAGCGGTTTTAACACGTTGGTTTTGCCCGATGCATTCGGACCGATTGCTGCAATAACCTTCGATAGACGGGCACCACCGGGGCTCTCGAAGACCAGATCCGTCGCCGGAACCTGGTGATTCAACAAGAAGGAAACTTCAGTCTCACTAACAAACGAGAAAAAGTTCTTAAAACGGTATTTATGGAGCATGGCTGCACCTTACTAATGCTTATAAAGCTATAACTGACAATATTATGTTAATTATCGGCTTAAATAGGATTATTTCAAGCTAGATATACTCTTTTTGGCTGGTGGAGGGGGCAGCAGGCCGTGGGTAACTAACATAAAAACGCGTAACTAATTGATTAAAAGCTTATTTATAATGTTTCTTCTGCTCATTAACCATTACGAGAATCCATATATTTTCTACATAAATGTGTATCCATTGGGTGCACTCTAAGCCTATGAAAGATGCCGGTCTTCACGTACGGGTACAAAGCAATCTGCGTGAGAAATTCCTGGAAGTCTGCCGGGCGCAGGACAAGCCTGCTGCGCAGTAAAACGGCAACGGACAAGTCTAACAATGGCGACCCGGAAACAGACTCCCGAACAAAAAGCCCGCGACAACATTGATACGATGCTGGAGCAGGCCGGCTGGAAGGTTCAGCCCAGGAAAAAGATCGATTTCAATGCCGATCCCGGCATTGCCGTCCGGGAATATGAAACCGACGTCGGTCCTGCAGACTATGTACTGTTTGTGAACAAGCAGGCGGTCGGCGTGATCGAAGCCAAACCTGAATAATGGGGCCAGAAGATCACCGCGGTCGAAGAACGGTCCCAAAGTTATGCCGCCGCCGAACTCAAATGGGTCAACAATAACCCACCGCTGCCCTTCGTCTACGAAAGCACCGGTGTGATTACACGCTTTACCTATGGGGATGATCCAAAACCACGCTCACGCGATGTATTCACCTTTCGCCGTCCCGAGACCCTGCAGGAATGACTGACCTGGTCCGTGCCAACCAACTTTGCCAACTCCATCTGGCTGAGTCTCATGGCCTTCCGGGTGGCCTTTATGCGTTGTGGCATCTTTTCTATGGCTGATTCATTTCAGCGGGGATTGGTGGGCGATACTGGACTCGAACCAGTGACTTCCGCCATGTGAAGACGGCGCTCTAACCAACTGAGCTAATCGCCCCGTGAAGAAAAACGGGTCACACCCTAGTGCGAGGGGACACTGCACTTCCTGTGGTGTGTGAATCCAGTAGTAGATACTGATCATCTTTTAAATTCAACAGCTTATTGCGCCAGGCAAAGCTTGGTGAAGGGGGAAGTCATGTAAACGGATAGGCATGACAGAAACCTTCTATGCGATCCAGCAGGTGAAAGTCCTGACCCGGTAAAGGTTGGCCACCAACCGGAACCGAGTGTTGCGTGGTTTGGGGGTGACCCCGGCTGCGAAGCGTACACAGGGTGTCTGTAGGCCGCGTATTTGAGCCTCGAAAGTGATATAGATGCGGAGCCGACGTCGTTAAGTTAGCGGAAGGCAGCATCGTCTGTACCGAAGTGGCCGGGTGCAAGCGGTCCGCCGGGGTCTAAGAGCGGGGCATGTAGGCAAGGGTCGCCCAGGAACCTGGGAGACCTCGTTTTCTCCATCGTTAAAGAGGCGGTGCGGGCACCGCGGTAGAAGCAGTCCAGGTCCCTGGGGAGTGGTCCCGATACGGGGGAGCGAAGAGGGACACAGCGGTGGTACCACTAAGCGAAGGCAACGAAGCGCGGTGGGACGGAAGGCGAGGGATCGGAGTCCACTGATAGTACCGTTGAAGTCGGGGAACCCGCCCCAGGGGACCCGGTGAAGGGAAGCGGTGGACCGGACGATGGGGCTTCTTGAGGGACAGATGATGAGGACGTTGGGCCGAGAGATCATCTCAACACGACAAGGGAAGCTAGCGAAACTGGCTCAGATAGAGCCGAAGTTGGAGTTGACGACGTTAGCGCACCACATTGATGAGGTGTGGCTGCGCGAAGCGTACCGGCGAACGCGCAAGGATAGCGCGGTAGGGGTAGACGGGGTGACGGCGGCGCAGTACGAGGCTGATTTGGAGGCGAACCTGGCGAGCCTGCTCGAACGGTTCAAGTCCGGTCGGTACCGGGCGCCGGCGGTACGCCGGGTACACATCCCGAAGCCGGGTAAGGCGAAGCAGACGCGCCCGATCGGCATTCCGCCGCTGGAAGACAAGGTACTCCAGCGTGCAGTGCTGATGGTGCTGGAGCCGGTGTACGAGCAGGACTTTCTGGCTTGCTCGTATGGGTTCCGGCCCGGGCGCGGTGCCCACCAGGCGCTGGATGCGCTGTGGCGGGGGCTGATGGATATGGGCGGTGGCTGGATCATCGACCTTGACATCCGGAGCTTTTTCGATGACGTCGATTGGGGCCACCTTCGGCGCTTTCTGGACCGACGGGTGCGCGACGGGGTGATCCGACGCGCGATTGGGAAGTGGTTGAACGCTGGGGTCATGGAATCCGGCGAGGTGAGTCATCCGGACCGGGGGACACCTCAGGGCGGGGTGGTCTCGCCGCTGCTCAGTAACCTCTA
>JARFQU010000058.1 GCA_029287595.1 Halioglobus sp.
GGCCCCCTCGCCCCGAAATTTCTGGTGTGTGTGCGGGCCTTGCCCCCTCACCCCGGAAATTTTGGTGTGCGTTCCGGTTTTGCCCCCTCTCCCCTAATTTTCTGGTGTGTGTTCCGGTTTTGCCCCCTCTCCCTCCGGGAGTGGGTTGGGGTGCGGGGGCGTCAATTGAACGACTGTGTATTTGCCCAGTCGCGGTATGGATGTCCCGATTTTACTCTTGTGCAAACATCCGTGCGAAATCAGCCGTGGCCTGGCGAATGTCGGTGGCGGCAAACACGCCGCGCACCACAGCGAGCATATCCGCCCCTGCATCCAGTAGCTGGCCAGCGTTGTCCAGCGTGATACCACCAATAGCCGCCACCGGTATTCCCCAGCGTTGCTTGCTGTCGATTATCAAGTCCGGTGTGGCCTGTATCGCATCCGGTTTGGTGCGGGAGGCAAAGAAACGGCCAAAGGCAATGTAGTCGGCACCCTGTTCGGCTGCCTGGCGCGCAAGCTCCGGACTGTTATAGCAGGAGATGCCGATAATGGCATTGTCACCCAGCAGTTTGCGAGCAGTGGCGAGACCGGTGTCATCCTGGCCGAGGTGTACTCCGGCCGCGCCGCAGTCGGCAGCCAGTCGGATATCGTCATTAATAATGAGAGGCACACTATGCGTATCGCAAAGAGCGGCTAGTGCGCGTGCCTGTTGCCGGCGCAAGCGGTTGTTACCGGACTTGTCGCGGTACTGGATGAGTCGGGCACCGCCTTCAATGGCCAGTGCCACGTGTTCTTCCAGCTGTTCGTCGGGCTGCAGTCCAGCATCAGTTATGGCGTACAGCCCGCTAAGGCGCGCAGCAGGGTAGCTCATGGCTGTCCTAGCTATCGTCGTCCCGCGCCCAGAACAGGCGGTTGGGAATCTGTTGTCCCATACCGATGCGATAGCCCTCGGCGAGTGCTTGCCAGGTGTACTCCTGGGCTTCGTGGATGGCGGTAAAGGGCTCCATTCCCTGTGCCAGCAAGCCGGCGATACTGGCTGCCAGTGTGCAGCCGGAGCCATGGTAGCTGCCTTCCAGTCGATCCCAGGTGAAAGTCTCCAGGACGCGGTTATTGGCGTACAGCGTGTTGGTCACTTCAGGAGTGTTCTCGTGGGTGCCGGTGACCAGCACAAATTCAGTGCCATGCGACAGCAGCGCCATGGCGCAGGCTTCCAGGGTATCGCCCTCGGGCGCCAGTACGCGTGCTTCCTTGCTGTTGGGGGTGAGCACGGTGGCCTGTGGCAGGAGCATTTCGGCCATGGCATCGATAACGTCGTCGTCGGTGATCTGGGTGCCGCTGCCACTCGCCAGTACCGGATCCATGACAACGGGTATATCGGGGTAATCCTTGAGGATGGAATGGATGGCTTCTACTGCCTCGGTGCTGGCCAGCAGGCCAAGCTTGAAGGCGCTGACGGGCATATCCTCGAGTACCGCGCGCGCCTGCTCGACAATCAGGCCGCCGTCGAGCGGCGTATAGCCAATCACATCCTGGGTGTCCTGTATGGTCAGGGCGGTGACAACCGGTGCGGTATGACAGCCATGACTGATCAGCGACTCGATATCCGCCTGGATGCCTGCACCACCGCTGGGGTCATTGCCCGAAAACACCATAATCACCGGTACCGGCGAGGTCGACTGGGTCATGTCCGAATGTCCTGCGCATTGTTGCCGCAGCTGGCCCGGGATCTGGCGGGAGATAACGTCATTTTCGATAACCTGTTGCTTAGAGAGGCTATTGTAACACTGCATCCAGCTATTGTGCCCGGCGGTTTCCGACCTACAATAACAGTTGATTCAGGTTGCAGGATTGATAATGGATAACTTCAAAACCTATATGTGCGTCATTTGCGGATTTGTCTATAGCGAGGCCGATGGTCTGCCCGAGGAAGGTATAGAGCCGGGCACGCGCTGGGATGATATTCCGCTTAACTGGGTGTGTCCGGAATGCGGTGCTGGCAAGGATGATTTTGAGATGGTGCAGATTTAGGACGACGCGCGGGAAATTCCTGCAATCCCGACTACACTAGGGGTGTAGGTAAATGCACCGGAGGGTCGTATGCGAGACCCGGAACAGATTCAATTTAAAGAGCTGGTTAAAACCGCGCGTGACTACTGTAATCTGATCGATTGCCTGCCGGGCCGCGAGGACTGGTTGTTGGCGCTGTTTCAGCTGTTACCCAGGCTGCACGCCAACGTCGTGGCGATGCCTGACCCCGGTGGCGACGAGGTGACCGATCAGTCATCGGATCTGGATGCTCGCTTCGATCTTTTCAGTAAATTACGTTTGCGTTTGGGTGATCGTGATATGTACTGGCTGGAATTCGATCAGCCGGGTGACGTACACGAGGACGACGAGCACCGTAGCGGTAGCCTGGCAGATGACCTCACGGATATTTATTTTGAACTCAAGCGCGGCCTGGCGATGCTCGAAAGGGCGACGCCCGATGCCGTGGTACACCTGTGGGAAGTCGGGTTTCAACAGCACTGGGGGCAGCACCTGGTCGACGCCGAGCGGCATTTGTATGCGCTCAGGGTGAACGAGCAACTGCAATAGACGGTGAACCGTTGGGGTTCAGAGTGGTGTTTGCCCCGCCTGTCCTGCCAGCCATGCGGTTTTTGCAGAAAGTTCAAATGAGCAGGTCCATTTATAGGCCAGGTTCATGGTTTCGGCCGCCACATAGACACCGTGTCCGCGTACCACCACCACAGGATGCTCAGCGAGAACTTCGGCTACCGCTGCCGGTGCCTTGTCGAGGTAATCCGCATACGCGATGTTCAGAACCGGTATGCGTGGAAAGTAATACTGGCCTTCAAAATCTACGGGTACAAAGTCATCGCCGCCCAGCGTCATGGCGACGCTGTGGGCGCCGTGACTGTGCATGACAACCGTTGCGCGCGGATTTTTCCGGTACACCAGTCGGTGCAGAGGGGCATCCAGTGATGCACCGGAAGCCGGGTCAGCGTCCATGCTGCAGCGGATCAGGGCATCGGCTTCGAGCGTATCGGCGCAGGCGCCACTCGGCGTGATCCAGTAGTCATTCTCGCAACGCACCGACAGATTGCCGCTATGTGAGTCGTTTAAGCCATACTGGCGCAGCCAGCGGTAGTGTCGGGTCAGTTCCAGGCGTGGGTCCATGAGTCTGTTGAGTGGCCGGTTGAGGGGAATTTTTGTTCGGTTTTTCAGTCCAACGGACGACTTTCCGATACAAGACGGTACAATAGGGGCGTGTCGCAGTCCAGATGGCCACGGCGTGGCCGCTGTTTCTCTACTTAATGAAGAATGAGTATATATCGCATGTCAAACACTCCTAACCGCCAATCCCGGGGTTTTACCTTAATCGAAGTCATGGTCGTCGTGGTTATCCTGGGGATACTGGCCGCGGTGCTGGTGCCCAAGGTGATGGATCGTCCCGACCAGGCGCGTATCACCAAGGCGCGTCAGGATATACGCGCACTGGAAGCCTCGCTGAACCTGTACAAGCTGGATAATTACGATTACCCGACCACGGATCAGGGGCTTGAAGCGCTGGTGACAAAACCGGATATTCCGCCGGAACCGGCGCGCTGGAAATCCGGTGGCTATCTTGATCGTATGCCGCTGGATCCCTGGCAGCAGGAATACCAGTATCTCAGCCCGGGTACACGCGGCAGTATCGATATCTACTCGACCGGACC
>JARFQU010000111.1 GCA_029287595.1 Halioglobus sp.
AGCCTCTCTGCCCGCAAACTGCACTCGCTTTTTGTTTGGTGCCGAAGGCGGGACTTAACGGGCCCGCCCAGGGGCGCACGAGCCTCTCTGCCCGCAAACTGCACTCGCTTTTTGTTTGGTGCCGAAGGCGGGACTTGAACCCGCACGAGCATAGCTCACCACCCCCTCAAGATGGCGTGTCTACCAATTCCACCACTTCGGCAAATACTGTTTGATCAATCCAGCAGCGGGACATCTTCGGCTGCGGGTGCCGCTGTCGCAGCGGGAATTTCATCCTCAAGGACCGGAAAATCCTCCTCAGATACGGGTACCTGCACTTCCATCGCCGCGGCGGGAATTTCCAGATCGAGATCGAGGTCGTCCACCACCCCGGATTTCTGACTGGCCAGCAGCGCCAGGCCAAAACTACTGGCGAAAAACAGCGCCACCAGCCAGGCGGTAGCCTTGGTCAGCACATTGCCGCTGCCGTCGGAGCCAAACAGGGTCTGGGATGCACCGGCACCGAAGGAGGCGCCCATATCGGCGCCCTTACCCTGCTGCAGCATGATCAGGCCAATAATTGCCAGGGCCACCAACAGGTGCACCATCAATATAATCTGTTCCATAAACTTCTAGTCCCTCCAGGGGACATTAACAATTCTGTTGTCTAGCCGGCCGCCGCCACAATGGCCTGGAAATCTTCGGCCACCAGTGCGGCGCCTCCCACCAGGGCGCCATCAATATCGACCTGGGCAAATAATTCCGCGGCATTGCCCGCCTTGACGCTGCCGCCATACAACAAGCGCGTCTGAGCGGCATCTATACCGGCAATCGCTGCCAGGCTCTGGCGGATAAACGCGTGCATATCCTGGGCCTGCTGCGGCGTTGCAGTGAGCCCGGTACCTATCGCCCAAACCGGTTCATAGGCTACCACCAGATCCTGCAGGCCGGCCTGCGCCGCCAGTGCACCCTGCAACTGGGCACCCACCACCTGTTCGGCTTCGCCGTTTTCTCGCTGCTCACGGGTCTCACCGACACAAACTATAGCCTGTAAGCCTGCCGCAATGGCCGCTGTCAATTTCGCCGCCACCAGATCATCCGACTCAGCGTGGTACTGGCGCCGCTCGGAGTGCCCTAGAATAACCCAACGACACCCCAGGTCGGACAACATATCGGCCGCGACCTCCCCGGTGTAGGCGCCGGATGCCATGTGGCTGCAATCCTGGGCACCCACCGCTACCGGCGTACCGGCACACAATTCAAGCGCCTGGGCCAGGTGCACGTAGCTGGGGCAGACGGCAATTTCAGCCGTGGCATCGGCCACAGCGGGGGTCAAACTGCCCAGCAGGGCATCAACGCTGGCACGGGAACCGTGCATCTTCCAGTTACCTACAACCAGTGCCCGACGCATCGCGTTCTCCCGGCATAAAAAGCGGCGGCAATCTTACCCAAGAAGTGGGTGCGTTACAAGGCGACATGCTACAGGCGGCCTCGGACCGACGCAGCACAACAGCCGGATCTCAGCTACGGCAATACCCTAAGCGAGGATATCCTCCACCTGGGCCGCGAGGTCGGTACACAACCGGGCAACCTGGGCAGCGTCCTGACCCTCGACCATGACGCGCACTACCGGCTCGGTGCCGGATGGTCGCAGCAACACCCTGCCACGCTCACCCAGGCTGGTCTCTACGGCAGCCACTGCGGCATCCACCGCGGGGTAATCCTGCAGCACCACCCTGCCTTTTACGGCCACATTGATCATGGTCTGGGGACATTTACTGAAACCCGCGCGCACCTGGGAAAAATCACCACCGGCAGCCTGCAAAGCACGCAATACCTGCAATGCAGCCACGATACCGTCACCGGTGGTGGTGACATCACTGCAGATGATATGTCCGGAAGATTCGCCACCCAGGCTCCAGCCATTGCTTTCCATCAGTTCTTTGACGAAGCGGTCACCCACTTTCGCCCGGACCAGTTGCAACCCGGCCTCCCTGAGAGCGAGCTCAAGGCCCAGGTTGGACATCTGGGTACCCACCACCCCGGCATCACTGGTGCCCGATGCCAGCCGGTGCATCGCGATGATATAAACCAGCTCATCGCCATCTACCAACTCACCCGCACCATCAACGAAAAGTACCCGGTCGCCATCGCCATCAAACGCGATGCCCAGGTCTGCCGCTGATTCCTTAACCAGGTTACACAGCTGGGAAATATCAGTGGAGCCCACACCTTCGTTGATATTGAAACCATCGGGTTGCACGCCCATGCTGATAACTTCAGCCCCCAACTCGCTGAGCACGCTGGGGGCAATATGATAGGTAGCCCCGTGGGCACAATCCACCGCGATGCGCAGGCCACGCAAACTGAAGCCCTCCGGCACAGTGGATTTGCAGAACTCAATATAGCGTCCGGCGGCATCTACCACCCGCAGTACCTTGCCTATATCCCGCGACTGGACGGTGCTGATCTCCTTTGCCAGCTCAGCCTCGATGGCCAGTTCGGTCTCATCCGACAACTTGGCGCCGTCGGCGCCAAAAAACTTGATCCCGTTATCGTAAAAGGGATTGTGGGAGGCGCTGATGACGATCCCCGCCTCCGCATTCTGGGAGCGGGTCATCAGCGCCACCGCCGGCGTCGGCATAGGGCCAAGTAATTTCACATCCACCCCCGCGGCCACCAGTCCGGCCTCCAGTGCGGATTCGAACATATAACCGGACACCCGGGTGTCCTTGCCGATAATCACCAGGCTGCGGCCCGCGGTGTTGGACTGCCGGGCAAACACACGACCGCTAGCCCAACCCAGTTTGAGCATAAAATCCGGAGTGATAGGCGCTTCACCGACCAGACCGCGAATGCCGTCGGTACCAAAGAACTGTTTTTTCATGACTCCCCCACTTCCTGCATCGCTACCCACATTGCCACGGCATCCGCTGTTGCGCCCACATCGTGGGTTCTTATAATCGCCGCACCCCGCTCCACTGCCATTACCGCAAGGGCCAGGCTCGCCGGGAGACGTTGGTCCACTTCCCGACCCAACAGTTTGCCTATCATCGACTTGCGCGACAAGCCTACCAGCAAAGGCAGGCCCAGGTCTGCGAGCCGCGGCAGCCCGCGCAGCAATAACAGGTTGTGCGCCACCGTTTTGCCAAAACCAAATCCGGGATCCAACAACAGGCTTTCCCGGGCTATGCCCACTGCTTCACAAGCGGCCACCCGTTGCAGCAGGAACTCCTCGACCTCGGTCACCACATCGTCATACTGCGGGGCGGCCTGCATATCATCGGGCTGTCCCAACATATGCATCAGGCATATCGGCAGGCCTGTGGCGGCCGCCGCATCCAGGGCGCCCGGTCGCGACAGGGCGCGAACATCGTTTATTAATCCGGCCCCGGCCCCGGCCGCTGCGGTAATCACCTCGGGCGAACTGGTATCCACCGAAACAACCACGTCCAGCTCGGCGCTCACGCGTTCCACCAGGGGCAACACCCGCTGCATCTCCCGGGCCACGGTGACCGGCGCCGCGCCGGGTCGCGTGCTTTCACCGCCTATGTCCAGGATGGCAGCCCCCCGGGCTACCATGTCCGCCGCTCGTGCCAGAGCCAGGTCCAGGTCCAATTGTTCACCCCGGTACAGGGTGCCACCATCGGAAAAAGAGTCGGGAGTGGTGTTAATCACCCCCATGATTGCGGGGCGGGACAGGTCTACAGAGCGCCCGGCGCAGTTGAGCACCGGGGCTAGGGGAGAGGAAAAAACCAATTAATACGCCGTACGGGCTCAGTGCTCGCCGGCAGGTCCGCCAATGGGGCTGCCGCTGTCCTTGGGATCTTCGACCACGTCCGCGCCAGGACTGCTGTCGCCACCGGCATCGCCACCCCAGTCCTTGGGCTCGCGGGGCTCACGCCCGGCCATGATGTCGTCGATCTGGTCAGCGTCGATGGTCTCGTAGACCATCAGCGCCTGGGCCATTGCATGCAACTTCTCTATATTGCCCTCAAGCAAGCGCTGGGCGGCCGCATAGCACTCGTCGATAATGCTGCGCACTTCCTTGTCGATCTGGGTGGCGGTTTCATCCGAGATGCCCTGGTGCACCTGGCCGGCACTGCGACCCAGAAACACCTCCTCGCCGGCCTCGTCATACATCAACGGGCCCATTTTTTCCGACAGGCCCCACTGGGTTACCATTTTGCGGGCAATTTCGGTGGCGCGCTGGATATCATTGGACGCACCGGTGGTGATGCCATCCTTACCCAGTGTCATTTCCTCGGCGATACGTCCGCCGAACAGCGAGCAGACCTGGCTGATAATATGCCGGCGGCTGTGGCTGTAGCGGTCTTCCTCGGGCAGGAACATGGTGACCCCCAGGGCGCGACCCCGGGGAATAATACTGACCTTGTACACCGGATCGTGCTCGGGCATCAGGCGCCCGACGATGGCGTGGCCCGCCTCGTGATAGGCGGTATTGCGCTTTTCATCCTCTGACATCACCATGGATTTGCGCTCAGCGCCCATCATGATTTTGTCCTTGGCCAGTTCAAACTGCTGCATACCCACCGTGCGCACACCGGCGCGGGCGGCGAACAACGCCGACTCATTCACCAGATTGGCCAGGTCTGCGCCAGAAAACCCGGGGGTACCACGAGCTATCTTGCTGGGCTCCACATCTTCGGACAAAGGCACCTTGCGCATATGCACTTTCAGGATTTGCTCTCTGCCACGAATATCAGGCAGTCCCACCACCACCTGGCGATCAAAACGACCAGGGCGCAGCAGCGCAGGGTCCAGGACATCCGGGCGGTTGGTGGCGGCGATCACAATCACGCCGTCATTGACCTCAAAGCCGTCCATTTCCACCAGCAACTGGTTCAGGGTCTGCTCACGCTCGTCGTGACCACCACCCAGGCCGGCACCACGGTGGCGCCCTACCGCGTCGATCTCATCGATGAAGATAATACAAGGGGCCTGCTTCTTGGCTTGCTCGAACATATCCCGTACCCGGGAGGCGCCGACACCGACAAACATTTCCACAAAGTCTGAGCCGGAGATGGAGAAAAACGGTACCTTGGCCTCACCGGCTATGGCCTTGGCCAGCAGCGTCTTGCCGGTACCAGGCTGTCCCACCATCAGCACACCGCGAGGTATGCGACCACCCAATTTCTGGAAACGACCAGGGTCGCGCAGGAAGTCCACCAGTTCCGTCACATCTTCCTTGGCTTCGTCCACCCCCGCCACGTCGGCAATAGTGGTGGTGATCTGGTCTTCGCCCAGCAGGCGCGCCTTGCTTTTACCAAAGCTCATGGGGCCGCCGCGGCCACCGCCACCGCCTTGCATCTGGCGCATGAAAAACATGAACACCGCAATAATGATCAGAATAGGAAAACTGGCTACCAAGAGCTGGGTCCAGACACTTTGCTGCTCCGGCTTGCGGCCTTCCACCACTACCTTGTGCTCCAGCAGATCATCGATCAGCTTGGGGTCTTCCACCATGGGGCGAATGGTCTCAAAGCGCGTGCCATCATAGCGCTCACCGGAAATGGTGAGGCCATCCACCACCACTTTCTTCACTTGTTCGCGTTGGATTTCCTCAATGAAATCGGAATACCCGACCTGGTCCGAGGGACTCTGCATATTGAAGTTGTTGAACACCGACAGCAGCACCGCTGCTATTACCAGCCAAAGCAGTAAATTTTTTACCATATCGTTCAATGCCGTTACCTCGAGATGGGGCCTCCATGGCTTCCAAGACAAGCGCCCACCAGTTTCTCCGGCGGACGTGACAGCTCATCGCTCCTTAAATTATAGCCAAACCCCGCGTAGTTTTGCGGGAACCGGAATCGCACATATCAAATCCTGCCATTGATACGCACGGAAACATGAAATGTATGACTCCAATTTACTACAGATGGGGGCGTCTCACCATGTTTCAAGGCTCACTGGAATTACAGTTTGCAGATCCCGCGATGAGCTGGCTTGCAGGCGCTAGCGAGCGCGAAAACCCTTGGCCACCAGGTAAACCTCGCGTGAACGGGGCCTGGAAGCCTCGGGCTTACGGGTCAATACCCTGTCAAAAGAGTCGCGTACATCGCGAAATAGCTCGTCAAAGCCCTCTCCATGGAAGACTTTGGCCACAAATGACCCTCCGGGGGACAGAACCCGCAGAGCCATATCCAGCGCCAGTTCCACCAGGTACATGGCCCGCGGCTGGTCAACGGCGCTCACCCCACTCATATTCGGTGCCATGTCGGAAATCACCAGGTCCACAGGGGACTCGCCAATTGTCTCCAGTAGCTGCGCAATCACCGCGTCCTCGGTAAAATCCCCAAGCACAAAGTCCACCCCCGCGATACTGTCCATGGGCAGGATATCCGAGGCAATCACCCGCCCCTTGTGGCCGACCAACTCCACCGCCACCTGTGACCAGCCGCCCGGGGCGCTGCCCAGGTCGATCACGGTCATTGCCGGGCGGATCAGCCGGTCCTTTGCCTGCAACTCCAGCAATTTGTAGCAGGCGCGCGAGCGGTAGCCCTCGCGCTGGGCGCGTTGCACATAGGGATCGTCCCGGTGTTCTTTCAACCAGGCCTTGCTGGAGGAACGTTTTTTCGCCATGGCTACCTGGTTTCGCCCGCAGGGTCACTTGTGTAGAATGCACGCCCCCTCGGGCGCCCGTGGGCGACATTGTACCTTGGAATGACTATGAGCAAGAAAGCGAATCAGGATATCAAGCAACTGCGCACCATCGGTCACAAGCTGAAACCCGTGGTCACCATAGCAGGCAATGGCCTCAGCGATAGTGTGAAAGCTGAACTGGAGCGCGCCCTGAACGATCACGAACTGATCAAACTCAAGCTTGCCGTGGGGTCCCGCGAGGCCCGCAGCGCCGTCACCGAGGAGATTTGTGCAAGCCTGGGTGCGCAGTTGGTACAAAGCATTGGCAACGTGGTGGTGATATTGCGCCGCACCCAGAAGCCGGACCCGCGCCTGTCCAACCTCATACGTCCGCTGTAGCCACCGCCGAAAGTGCGCCCCGCGACGCAAGGCTGCCGGGGACACGCCTTCTAAAAAGGATAATACGCGCCATTTCCTGCCCGCCTGTTGCCACGCATCCGGTTTTCGCTAAGATGGACTGGAACCCACCAACCGGGAAAGGCGCCACATGGGTGACATACTGGAATTTCCCTCACAACAGGCCCAGGGTCTGGCCTACCTGGATAGGCAGCTGCGCAGTCTGCTGGCGGCCAGGGGTGCGGACCAACCGCTGATCGACTTTGCCGCAGGGCAACTCACCCAGATTTACGCAGAACTCGCCGAATCCGAACAGTACAGCTTCAACGTGGATTTACCCGCCACTGTCAGTGCGGAAGATCGCGACAAGCTGTACCAGCAGGTGACCGCAGGGTTGGAGGGCATACGCCGGGAAAATCACGCCCTGATGCTGAAACTGGTGGCGCAACTGGTGCTGGCCCAGGTGCGATTGTTCCAGCACGAACGCAGTGAGTAGTCTTCTAGGTCAGCCAGTACGCCAGTTGGTAAATCGCCACCGCAGCAGCATAAGCAAACAGGAAGTAACCGAAAAACATCTTCACCACCAGGGATTTGGAGGCACTTTCCTTGGACAGTATCGCCAGGGTGGATACGCACTGTAGTGCGATAGCGAAAAATACCAGTAGTGCCAGGCCCGAGCCAATGGTCATGCCGCTGGCCTGGATATGTTCCACCAGGGGCGCCATATTTTCATCCGCCGCTTCAATACCAAAAATCGTTCCCAGGGTGCCCACAAACACCTCGCGCGCCAGGAACGAGGTAAAAATTGCCACGCCGTAACGCCAATCCAGCCCCAGGGGCGCGAACAGTGGCTCTACCACTCGCCCCAGGTGACCCAGCCAGGATTGCCCCAGGTCGGCACCATAATTGGGAAAGTAACCCAGCACCCAAACCACCAGCGTCACAGTGAAGATGATCTTGCCCGCCTTGGTCACAAAATGTTTGGCCCGGTTCCAGGCGTTGCGCAGCAGCGGCTCCAAACCAGGAATGCGGTAGGGAGGGAGCTCCAGCACAAAGGGCAGGTCGGTGTACTGATCCTTGCTGGTGCGAGACACCAGACCGGTCACCAGCAGGCCGCAAAACATGCCGAAGAAATAGATGCCAAACATCGCCAGACCCTGCCAGCCAACCAGTCCGCCCAGGGCGGTGCCCGACGGTATAAAGGCGGCAATCAGCAGCGTATACACCGGCAGGCGCGCGGAGCAGGGCATCAGGGGAATCGCCATATAGGTCAACAGCCGCTTGCGCGGCGAATCTATCGCCCGCGCCGCGTAGATGGCTGGAATGGCACAGGCCACACCGGACAGCATGGGAATAAAGCTCTTGCCGGTCAAGCCGAACAGCCGCAGCGGCTTGTGGCAGATGAGCGCGGCGCGCGCCATATAACCGGAGTCTTCCAGTAAACCAATAATGAAAGTCAGCACAAAAATCTGCGGCACAAACACCAGGAAAGCGCCTATACCACCGAACAGGGCATCGGAAATAAAATCACTGGCCATCTGGTTGGGCACCAGGGGTACCACCGTATCCGCCATAGCGCCCAGCAGGAATTCCACCGCGTCCATAGCGGGGGCCGCCCAGGTGAAAATGGACTGGAACAACAGGTACATGATGACAAAAAATGCGATGCCGCCGGTCATCGAGCTGAGGAAGAAGTTATCCAGACGCGCCTGGCTTGCTATCAGTACGTCGCCCTTGGGTCCGTAGCGATGCGCCAGTTGGTGCGCGGCACCACGCAGCAACTCATCGGGCGTGTCGACCAGGTGAGCCCGGGGTGCGGTGTCGGGCTCCAGCAGGCTGTCGGCAAGGCGCCGGGTGACCGCCTCCACGCCCTTACCAGAGCGCGCTGAGAGCGGCAGCACCGGGGTGTGCAGGGCATCCGAGAGTCCCTGGACATCGAACTCCAGGTCATTTTTCTCGACAATATCGATCATATTGGCCAGCACCGTGACGCACTTGCCGTGGCGCTCGCAATCGCGGATCACCTGCAGAGTGAAATACAGGCTTTTTTCCAGACGAGTGGCGTCGATGACACAGAGCACATGCTGCACCTGGTCATCCTCCAGGGCGCGCTCGAAGTAGTCGACCGCCACCTCCTCTTCGGCAGAAATGGCCTGCAGGGAATAGGTACCGGGAAAGTCCACCAGATCAGTATCGGGCAGGCCCCGCATGGCGCCGGTGCCCACGTCAACGGTGATTCCGGGGAAGTTGGCGACCTTTTGCTGCAAACCGGTAAGCCGGTTGAACAGCATGCTTTTCCCGGAGTTGGGACTGCCGATCAATATGACCCTGTTCCTAGCCATCGATCAGCCTGACCAGCACATGGGTGGCCACCTCGTCGTCCAGGGAAAAGATAGTGTTGCTGACGCGGTAGATCTTTGGCGCACCAAAGGCCAGCGACTGCACACAGGCAACCGATTCACCGGGGTGAAAGCCGAATTCCATCAAACGCACACGGTACTTGTCAGCCAGGGCATCGTCATAGCCCAGGATTTCACAGCGGTCGCCGGCCCCGAGAGACCAAAGTGAGAGAGTCATTACTGCCGGGGTTACCTTCTTAGGATTGCCACAGGAGGCGGATAGTAACCTAAATGAGAATTATTTGCATATAGCGGGATCAGATATGATGCACCTGGTCGATTTCATACTCGATATCACCGCCGGGCGCCTTTACGGTAACCACGTCACCCTCTTCCTTGCCAATCAATGCCCGGGCAATGGGTGAGCCAATCGATATCAGGTTAGCCTTCACGTCCGCTTCGTCTTCGCCGACGATACGGTAGGTCACGGTGGCATCGGTTTCCAGGTTGATCAGGTCTATGGTGGTTCCAAAAATCACCTTGCCACTCTTGGGTATCGCTGTGACATCAATAACCTGGGCATTGCCCAGCTTGCCCTCGATCTCCATGATGCGCCCCTCGTTGAAGCTCTGCTGCTCCCGTGCCGCATGGTACTCGGCGTTTTCCTTGAGATCACCGTGCGCCCGGGCCTCGGCAATCGCATCGGTGATGCGCGGGCGGTCGACTTTTTTCAGCCTTTCCAGCTCCTCACGCAGGGCCGCTTCACCC
>JARFQU010000144.1 GCA_029287595.1 Halioglobus sp.
TAGGCTTCCAGCTTGCCGGTGTAGTAGGAAACCTTTGAGCCGTAGACGGTGAGGGCGGGCTTGTTCATTTTATAATCCTGGGCCAGATTAGCCGGCATTGTGGGCGCGTAGTGAAAAAGCCAGGTACACGAGGTAGCCGATGGTCAGTGCAAAGAATAGCAGCACCGGCATATTGGGCATTGGATTGAGCAACAGGCCGTGGGGCTGGCTGGGGGCGATGGTGATGACGCCCATGGATATCATCTTCAGGTACAGGGCGTTGAGATAGCTGTCGGAAGTGACCATATTGAAGAAGTCCCGGCGGCTGTTGTAACGAAAGATGCCAATTTCGCTCCAGCCATCCGCTTCAGATCCCGCGGTGGTGCCATAGTTCATGGCATTGGTTTCTGCGCTCGAAAGGTAGGCCGTGTGACTGTAATTGACCAGCAGGTCCCAGAATAATCGCTGGTTATAGACAATATCGGCTTCCTGCGCCGTGTTGATTTTTCCTGCCAGGTCAGCGCCGGCGGGAAAGGAAAACTCGCCCTCACGCCACTTCATCAGGTTGACCATATAGATCGCCTTGCCGTCATCGCGCTCGGCAAAGGCCCGCAGGTCCGCCAACGCACCGTCGAGGCCGCGCGGGTCCAGGCCCGAACCCTCGGGCATGACGAAAGAGGCCTCCAGCAATGTCTGTACTTTTCCCATGTAGCTGTCGATCTCTGCCTGGCTCATGGGGGTAGTGGGGGCGTAGAAGAAATAGGCGCAGGCAGACCACAGCGCAATCAGAATGCCGGCGAATGCGAGATGGATTCGCGAAGGTGAAGTGCTCATGATATCTATCCCCTCTTTAGTGGCAATGATTATCGACGGCCGCGCAGTTCCGCGCGAATCCAGCCAATGGCGAAAAACAGGATCAGCAACACCAGGCCGGTGATCAGACGCAGGTCGGGTACCACCCACTGTGGCGTCATGGGGATCAGGTTGGTGTGAGCGCCCATCAGTTTGTAAGCGGACTGCGCGCCGTACTCCGGATCAGCCATCAGGCGAAAGAAGCCGCGGCGATTGGGGTAGCGCGCGAAACCCACCCGGTTCCAATCGGTGTTGGCTGCGGCGTCATCCGCCCGCGCCACATTGCGGCTGAGGTTCACCTCGCCCCAGGCGGCCGGGTAGCCGCCCTGCGGCAAGAGGATATCTTTGGTGCCCAGCTCGTATTTATAGTTGGCTGCTTTTGGTGTGCCCTGGTAATCTTTTATGGCGCCTGGGTAGTCCAATAGCTCATCGTGGTAGCGCATCATATTAAGCATCATGAATTCCTTGCCGTCATCGGCGTAGCCCCATTCGCGCAGGGACGTCATCATGTAGGACTTAGTGGGTTCCGGCCACTGCAGGTTTTCGTCGATCACCGCGAGGTATTCGTCCACTTCCTGGCGGGTCATCTTGCCCCCGGCCCAATCGCCCCAGAAGGCCAGGGCGCCGATAAAGATGGCGAGGAAAACGGCCGCTGTTCCCAGTTCAAAACGATACTTGTACATAGTGATTACTCCAGTTTTCTCGAATTATTCCAATACTCAGGCCACTGCGATTCGCGTCAGGCGATCCAGGCCAAGCCAGTAGTAGTCGCGTCCCCAACCGGGGCAGGGGAATACGGCTGACTGCATGTAATTGCCCATGGGCAGGCGCGCTTTTTCTTTACCAGTGGAAATGTCCAGCACCACGCTGTTCTCGCCCTCGCTCAGGCCCTTCAGTGTTTTCAGGCTCTGGTAATCGGCGGTGACAATTTCACCCGTGTCCTGGTAGTAGATGGTGTGCCCGCCCATGCCGAAATTGGGACGCTGCCACAAGGGAGCGAGTGCTTCGGTGGCCGGGTCGTGACGCCAGGCTTGCACCACTGAATTGGACGAGTCGAAGGCCACCAGGATATTGCGTTGCGGACAGTACAGCGGCGGGTTGGTGACACTGCCGTGGTCCAGGCCGCACACCGGGGTAATGCTGAAGTTGTGCGCATCGTCTGCCGCCACGCGAATCACGTTGTTTGGGGTAGGGTTCACCCCGGCGTTGAGCATGGACAATGAGGTGCTGCCCATCTTGTGCTTGCCGTTGTCCATAAACCAGATGTTTTTTCCGTCCAGCACCGGGTCCCAGCCGTATTCCTGGCCGCTGTCACCGACGTAGTCCAGGGACCAGTCACTGTCGAGCACCAGTTGCCGCGTAGCCGCGTCGAATTCATAGCGGTAGATGGTGGTGACGCCGGTCACATAGACCTGGTTGCCGCTGGCGCTTAATCGCGAGATAGAGGGTTCGGGCATGATGGTGTGGGCGCAAGCCTCGGTCATGGTTTCCGGGTCCAGCACCACGATGGAGGTAGTGCCCTCGCTGGCGATAGGTTTGGTTACGATAAAGCCGTTGTCCAGGACCACATGCGAGTTGTAGGGCAGGTCCTGGGGCAACTGGTAGGAGGCCATCAGCTCGCAGTCGGGGTTGAGGCGATGGGCCCAGCGTCCGAAGGTCACGTAGAGATCCCCGTTGCGGTGCACGCAAAAGCCACCGGGCCACCACTTGCCGCCGGCCAGCCTGGGAGACTTTTTCACCGGTTCCAGGGTTTCCGGGTCCAGCTTCTCCACGTGGGAGTAACAGTGCATACCAATTTTGCCGCGCAGGGTGTCGACGTGCATCAGGTAGACCTCACCGGGATCGCGCAATACCACCATGTTGCCGGTAGACAGGCGCCGGGAGGCGGTCGCCTGCAGCGCTTCGCCATCCTGTAAAGCCAACCCGGGAAGGCCGGACACGGCCTGCAGACGATGAGCCCCGCCATCTTCCCCGGACCAGGGGCTGGCGTAGTAACCCGCGGTGGCAGGGTATTTTTTTGTGGCGGCACGATCACTGTTTTGGGGTGCGCTCATACTTTCCTTCTTTCCCGCTCTAGGGGAGCTGTGTGCCAAATGTGCGTAAGGTATTGCCTGTTGATTGCCATTAAACGCCCTTGAGTGCGCAAAATATGGTGGCGGGCTTGCTTTTTTTGGTCCGATTGCGACATTTCTGCGATTATCTATGGTGATGACGTTTCAACTCAAACTGAGTTGGAATTGTTTATATTCAATAAATACAGTAAGTTAGGGATATATCTGGCTGCAGGCACCGCCCCGCCTGGGCCCCAGCAAAAAGGTGATTTATGACAACGGCGACATCCACTGCATCGGTACTGGCTGTCTGGCTGCGTCCCCTGGTGGACTACCTGGAGCGCACCGGCTACGACAGCGCTGCGGTATTTCGCCACACCGGCGTCGATGTGGGTCAGGTCTTCGTGCCCGGGACGCGATTGCGGCTGCAGGATGCGGCGCCCCTGTGGCAACACGCGGCGCAAATCACCGGTAAATCCTTTATCGGGCTGGAAATTGCCAACGACGCACCGCCCCTTCAGGCCGATGCCACGGCCATCGCCATGATGGCCAGCCGGAACCTGTACGAGGCCCTGCAGCGCTTTTCCCGGCTGAGTCATATTGTTTGTGATGCGGTGGAACTGGTGCTGGGAAGGGACGGCGATGTGTTGTATCTGGACTTTGTCGTCAGTCCCCGGGAGCGTCACGTGATGGCCCGGGAGGCCATGGACCCGGCACTGCTGATACCACTGGGCCTGTTCGGTAAGGGCATGATTGATACAGCCGCGATTCTGGAATTGCGTTTTGACTGCCCCCACCCGGGGCAGTCCACCGTCGAACATCTGGCGCAGATATTCCCTATACCCATGCAATTTGATTGTGAACACTATGGCATGCGCATCGACTGGGAACTGTCCCTGCGCCAGAACGCCTACTGGAATCCCGCGCTGGCCCAGATCTGCGAGGAGCAGGTGCTGCGGGAACTGGCTGCCCTTGAAGACAGCAACCTGGTGGCGCGTACGCGCAAGGTGCTGCTGGACCAACTGGCTAACGGCACGCCACAGCTGGGGGGGGTGGCATCCCTGTTAAATATCACCGAGCGACAGCTGCAGCGCAAGCTCAAACAACAGGGGACCGGTTTTGGTGAACTGCTGGACGCAGTGCGTCTGGAGCTGGCGCTGCGCTACTTGCAGGACTCGCGCATGCACATGGTTGATATTGCCCTGTCGCTGGGGTTTAGCGACCAGAGTAATTTCGTCAAGGCTTTCAAGCGTTGGCAGGGGGAGACACCCGGGCAGTATCGACGCCGTAGCCCGGTTTGAGCGAGGCAACCCAGCCCAATACACCCTGTTACAATGAAGTGTTCGCGCAGGCGCAAGAGACGCAGTGCTGCCGGCATGGCGCCCGGGGTGCATACTGATTTATCATAAGGCCTTTGGGCTACCGGCGGTTTTGGCCGCTACTCACCTCGGGGGAACTGCAATGCAGGGAGATATGATGTCGCAGGGTATCGAGCTGATGCTCTATGGCATGGGTACGGTAGTGCTGTTCCTGGCACTGCTGGTGGTCGCCACCACCGCTATGTCGCGTTTTATCGGACGCTACTTTCCCGAACCTGAGCCACCGGTGCAGGCGGCCCTGCAAAGATTGCACGCTCAAAACAAGCCGGCGGGGGACCCTAACCTGGTCGCCGTCATCACTGCTGCGGTCCACCAACACCGCAGTAACAAGTAGTAATTCGCTATCGGCGAAACAACCCGTACTAGAGGTCCGCTACCCATGGATGAGAGTAAACGCCCCCTGGGCATTACCGATGTCGTATTGCGCGACGCCCACCAGTCCCTGTTCGCCACCCGTCTGCGACTGGACGATATGCTGCCGATTGCTGCCAAGCTGGACGAGTTGGGCTTCTGGTCGCTGGAATCCTGGGGTGGCGCCACCTTCGATGCCTGTATTCGCTACCTCGGTGAGGACCCCTGGGAGCGTATACGCGAACTGAAAAAAGCCATGCCCAAAACCCCGCAGCAGATGTTGTTTCGCGGGCAAAATATCCTGGGCTATCGGCATTACGCTGATGATGTGGTTGAGAAGTTTGTAGAGCGCGCCGCGCATAACGGCGTGGATGTGTTTCGCGTGTTCGATGCGATGAACGATATGCGCAACCTGGAGGTGGCCCTGCAGGCGGTCAAGGCAGTCGGTAAACATGCCCAGGGCACTATCTCCTACACCCTGAGCCCGGTGCATAATATAGAAACCTGGGTGGAAATGGGTAAACGTATCGAAGACACGGGCGCCGACTCCATCGCCATCAAGGATATGGCCGGCCTGTTGCACCCCTATGCCGGCTTCGAACTGGTGACACGGCTCAAGGCGTCCTGTGATATTCCCATTCACATGCAGTGCCATGCGACCACCGGCCTGTCCACCGCCACCATCCTCAAGTGCGTGGAGGCGGGCATCGACAATGTCGATACTTCCATCTCATCCATGTCCATGACGTATGGTCATTCACCCACTGAATCGGTGGTAGCGATATTGCAGGATACTGACCGCGATACCGGGCTGGATATTGGCAAGCTGGCAGAGATTGCCGCGTATTTCCGCGAGGTGCGAAAAAAGTACGCGAAGTTCGAGGGCTCCCTGCGCGGGGTCGATGCGCGCATCCTGGTGGCCCAGGTTCCCGGCGGTATGCTGACCAATATGGAAAGCCAGCTCAGGGAGCAGGGCGCAGCCGACAAGATGGACCAGGTGTTGGAAGAAATCCCGCGGGTGCGGGAGGACCTGGGTTTTATCCCCCTGGTTACCCCCACCTCGCAGATTGTCGGCACCCAGTCGGTGATCAACGTACTTACCGGCGAGCGCTACAAGTCGATTTCCAGGGAAACCGCCGGCGTGCTCAAGGGCGAGTACGGCGCCACTCCGGCACCGGTCAATGCCGAGTTGCAACAGCGTGTGCTGGAAGGGGCCGACCCGATTACCTGTCGCCCGGCGGACCTGCTGCAACCGGAGCTGGCGAGCCTGACCACCGAGTTGCACAGCCTGGCAGCTGAAAAAGACATTGCCCTCACCGCGGGTGAGGGCGAAATAGACGACGTGCTGACATACGCGCTGTTTCCGCAAATTGGTCTGAAGTTCCTGGAAAACCGCGGTAATCCTGCCGCCTTCGAACCGGTGCCCGGAGCGGAGCCGGCTCCTGTAGCTGCCCCTGCAACCGCCGCACCGGCTGTTCCAGCCGGGGGCGCCGAGGTCTACACCGTGACGGTCAATGGGCAGAGCTATGTGGTTGAAGTTGCCGCCGGTGGCGATATTTCCACCATTGCCAATGCACCGGCTGCCACTGCCGTACCAGCTGCAGCGACCTCCGGCAGCGAGCCGGTAAAAGCGCCGTTGGCAGGTAACATCGTCAAGGTTCACGCTGCGGTGGGTGATGCGGTAGGTGCCGGTGATGTGATAGTTATCCTGGAAGCCATGAAGATGGAGACCGAGGTTCGCGCGCCGCATGCCGGCACCGTGGCGGCAGTCAGTGTCAAAGAGGGTGATAGCGTCGCCGTCGGCGATACACTGCTTAGCCTGGCTTAAGCGCCGTGGATAATATCCTGCAACTGTGGAGTACCTCGGGCGCGGCGCAAATGACCATGGGCCAGGCTTTCATGGTCATAATTGGCCTGCTGTTGCTGTTTCTCGCCATCCGCAAGGGGTTCGAGCCACTGCTGCTGGTGCCTATTGGCTTTGGCGGTATCCTGGCCAATATCCCCGGCGCCGGTCTGGCCTACTCGGCGGTGGAGAACGCACTGCACGCGGCAGATCCCGCGACCCTGGCGGCCATGGCGCAAGCGCTGGGTGTCGCCGCCAGCGATAACGTCAAGGACCTGGCCGTGGCCTATAGCGCCAGTGGTGCCCAGGAGCATCTGCTGTTGCAGCAGTTGGCCCAGGATGCGGGATACGGCAATGGTATGTTGTATAACTTTTACAATGTGGCGATTGCCAGCGGCGTGGCTCCCCTGGTGATATTCATGGGGGTCGGTGCCATGACCGATTTCGGCCCCCTGTTAGCCAACCCCAGGACCCTGTTCCTGGGCGCCGCCGCGCAATTCGGCATTTTCGCTACCGTGTTGGGCGCCGTCGGGCTGAGTTCTATCGGCCTGATGGACTTCAGTATTGCCGATGCCGCCGCTATTGGCATTATCGGTGGCGCCGACGGGCCCACTGCCATCTATGTCGCCAGTATGCTGGCGCCGGACCTGCTGGGTGCAATCGCCGTAGCGGCATACTCCTATATGGCCCTGGTGCCGATGATCCAGCCGCCCATCATGCGCGCCCTCACTACCGAGGCGGAGCGCAAGATCGAGATGGTACAGCTGCGCCCGGTAAGCCGGCGCGAGAAAATCGTATTTCCGCTGGTGCTGTTGATCCTGGTTGCCCTGCTGTTGCCCGCTGCGGCCCCGCTGCTGGGTATGTTCTGTTTCGGTAACCTGATGAAGGAATGTGGCGTGGTAGATCGTCTTTCCGATACGGCGCAGAACGCGCTGATCAATATCACCACCATATTTCTCGGTCTGTCGGTGGGCTCCAAGCTGGTGGCGGACAAGTTCCTGGATATCAATACCCTGGGTATCCTCGGCCTGGGCATTGTCGCCTTCTGTATCGGCACGGCCTCGGGCGTACTCATCGCCAAGCTGATGAACCGCCTTGGCGGCTCCCCGATTAACCCGCTGATTGGCTCCGCCGGTGTGTCCGCCGTACCCATGGCTGCGCGGGTGAGCAACAAGGTGGGCCTGGAGAGCGACCCTCACAATTTCCTGTTGATGCACGCCATGGGGCCCAACGTGGCCGGCGTAATCGGCTCGGCCGTGGCGGCGGGCGTGATGATCAGTCTGGTAGGTGGCTGACACCCTTTTAAACGGAGTCAAAATTGAAAGAATTTTCTGTCACACTAGCCCCGCGATTTTATGAAACCGACGCCTTGGGACACATCAATAACGCATCCATCGCGGCCTGGTTCGAGGTGGTGCGGATACGCTACCTGGAGTCTTTGATGGATGCGGACCCCGGCGCTGCCAGAGACTGGATGCTGGCTTCCATACAGATCGACTTTGTCGCAGAGACATTTTACGGCAAGGATGTGGTGGCCAAAATTACCGGGGCCGAGGTGGGTAACAGCTCCCTGAATATACTTTGCGAGCTGTACCAGGAAGATCGGCTCACGGTTCGCGGTAAATCCGTGTTGGTGTATATGGACACCGCAGCGAAAAGCTCCGTCAGGATACCGGACAGTCTGCGCGAGATGATTGCTTCCGGTTAACGCTGCGCAGCGTGACTATTTCTGTGCGCTTACCTATGAACGCCTGGATCAGCCGCGCGATGACGAGTCAGATTTTAACGGACAATTGTTCGTAGACCTGGGGTGCCGTGGTTGATTGCAGCAGGCTCTGGGTATCCCACGTGGCCCACTCAGCAATGATTTTTCCGCTATCGTCGTGGTGGGTGATAGTGATCCCGTCGATAGTGATCTGTTCTCCTGTTTCACTGTCTACCGCTGCATCCCCGGATGGGTCGGTAACGCTGCTAATCCAGCGAGTTGCTACTTTGCCATCGGAGGCAATCTGGTCCTGAATTTCAAAGCTCATGTCGAGAAACACACCCTTGTAAACCGCAATAAAGTGCATATATTCCTCGCGCCCGTTTATCGCTCCCATCCCTGGCATGGGGTAAGACACCGTGTCCTCAGCCATAAGTTCTGGCAATAACGAAAAATTACCTTCAGTCCAAACCTCTTGCAGCAGGCGTTGCACCACTTTCATGTTCTGTTGTGACATTTATTTGATCTCCTTGTTGGCGGGTGACATTATCACAAACTATACGGCACTGGTGTATAAACACGCGGCTAACAGTTATCGTAGGCCGCTCGCAGCCAATTCGCCAGTGCTGGTGTAGAGAATTTCCCGTTGGCCAGCATGAAGATGGAAAGTTCGCCCGGCCAGTGCTATACCTAGAGCCTGAATGCTATTTCAAAAACTGATGATGCCAATGCATCTCGGGCGCGATATCCGCCTTGATTTGGAGATACTGTAAATATGACCGCTACAGCACCCGAATACTTTACGGACCTGGATCCGTTCGTGGATGCGCTACTGGAAAAAGTAGGGAAAAAAGTTGTAATTGCCGGGGGCTTTGGCCGGCCCGTGCATATTTTTAATGCGCTTTACAAACGCGCAGTGGCTGACCCCAGTATCCAACTGACGATGATTACGGGTGCTTCTTTCTGCCGGCCCAGGGGCAGTAGCGACCTGGAAAAGCGTTTTCTGGACCCCTTTGTTGACCGGGTATTCGGCAACTTGCCAGAGCTGGATTATGTTCAGCCGTATATGAGGGGTCAATTGCCTGAAAATATCGAAGTGGTTGAAGTGTTTCTGCAGGCGGGTGCGTATATGAATAATCGTCATGCCCAGCAAAACTACGTGTACAGTAATTTCACCCATTGGCTACGCGATATGGTTGAGCAGGGCTGTAACGTGTTCAGCCAGATGACCTGTAAGAGAGAGATCGACGGCCAGCTGGTTTATAGCATGAGCGGTGATGCCTATGCGCTGGACATTCTCCCTCGCCTGCAGAAGTTGCGCGATGAGGGCAAAGCGGTGGCGGTTATCGGGCAGGTCAATAACGAGCTGCCCTTTATGTATAACGACGCGATCGTGCCCCCCGAAACCTACGACTTTGTGCTGGATCATGAGCAATATAACCACACTCTGCTGGGCCCTCCCGCTCCGGCAGTAGAGACGGCAGATTACATGATTGGCCTGAATGCGAGTGCCCTGATCCCGGATGGTGGCACCTTGCAGATTGGCATTGGTTCGCTGGGAGATGCCATCACCTATGGTTGCATACAGCGCCATGAGCAGAATCAACGCTACAGGGATGTACTGACTGAACTCGGTATTGTGAATAATTTTGGCGAAATCATTGAGCAGGTTGGCTCACTGGAGCCATTTGATACGGGTTTGTATGGATCCACCGAGATGTTCGCCGATGGTTTTCGGCATCTCTATAATCACGGTATTTTGAAACGTGCGGTCTACGACAACCTACCCCTGCAGCGCCTGCTAAACGCAGGAAAAATTGAGACCAGTGTTACACCGGCCACGCTGGATTTGCTGGTTGAAGAGAACCTGATCTCTGCCCGGCTTTCCCAGGTGGATGTTGATTTCCTGAAGAAGTATGGAATCTTTAAGGAAACAGTAGCGCTGGTAAATGGCGTGCTACAGTGTGCAGAGGGTGTTGAGGTTGCCGCCGACCTCGGTGACGCCGACGCTGTAAAACAGATTCACCAACACTGCCTGGGCGATGAGCTCCAGGGCGGTGTGGTTTTGCATGCGGGATTTTTTCTGGGGCCACAGGCCATGTATCAGCAACTCAGGGATATGCCCGAGGCAGAAAGTAAAAAGATCTGCATGACCGATATTGCTTATGTGAATCAGCTTTATGGTTGCGAGGAGATCGCCCGAGCGCAGCGTTTGCATGCGCGCTTTATCAACACCACTGTCATGGTTTCACTGCTGGGAGCCGCTTGCTCGGATGGTCTTCAAGACGGGCGCAAGATCAGTGGGGTAGGCGGACAATACAATTTTGTTGCCATGGCCCATGCCCTGGATGATGGCCGCTCCATACTGATGTGCCGCAGTACGCGCAGCAAGGGCGAGACCGTCTCGTCCAATATCGTGTGGAATTATGGGCATGTGACCATTCCTGCACACCTGCGAGATATCGTTATCACCGAGTACGGCATTGCCATGCTACGTGGACAACGCGAAAAAGATGTCATCGCGCGTTTATTGAATATTGCTGACTCGCGATTCCAGGAAGAATTATTGGCACAGGCCAAGGCCGCTGGAAAAATTCCGGATGATTATGAAATTCCTACCCAATATCGCAACAATACGCCCGAGCGACTGGCGCGTATAGCTGGCAGGCTGCGGCCAGAGGGCATGTTCCCCAAGTATCCCTTTGGTACCGATTTTACCGCCGAAGAGTTAGTGCTCGCGCAAGTGCTGCAAAATTTGAAAGTGAAAATGGGTTCCCGTCGTACCCTATTCAAGGCCCTGGCGGGGGCGGTGGGTGTGGCCACTGCTTCAGCAGAGGCAGCGCAACCCTACCTGGCGCGAATGGGTCTGGATCAGCCCGCTGATATGAAAGAGACGGCGATACAGAAATTGATTCTTGCAGAGCTGAAAGAGGCGGGATACGCCTGATCTAACCCAGGGTCAGCGACGCGCTCGCTTTTACCCTCGAAATGGGTTGTACACGTAATTCAGCGGGCTTTCCGATTGAATCTCTATGCGCCGCAGCAGCCAGAATATGTCTGCCCCTTTGCCCGTATTGACCGCCCCTAGTCCAGATGCCCCGAATACCATGGGTGCGCCCAGTTGCTGCTCATCGAGAGTGACGCGCAGCGCGAAATAACCGATATCATGTATGGAAGACACATCTGGAAGTTGGCCGCTTATAGCCAGTTGGGCTTCACCAGCACCCGCGACAAGGCCGCCCACGGTGGCCTTGAATACCTCGCCCGGATACATGGTCAGCGCGAACTCGACTTCCTGGCCGGGGGCCACGTATTGCGCACCCTCCTGGCGAATAGCCATTACCAGCCACACTTCATCTGTACTGACAAACGACATGACAGGTGCTTTCAGCCGGACAAATTGTCCCGCACGCAGCTGCAAATTAATCACGCAACCGTTGGGCGGCGCCACCGCCACGGTTTGCTCTAATTCGTGGGCATAGCGGTCTACATCAGACTTGGCAGCATCAAAATCGTCCTGCTTTACATTCAGGGCTTGCTGCGCCAACACCTTTCGTTCCACCAGCTTTTGTGAGTCCTGCAGCAGCTGCCGGAACTTGGCCAGGCTCGCCTTGGCTTCATCCGGCCTAGCCTGTATCCAGGTGGCTGATAAATGATAGTCCAAGCTTCCGCGCTGACGGGGTTGCCAAGTACACGGGACTGACTCAGCTAAACAACAATCTTTGCTGGACTGAGCTGTATCAATTGCATAGGATGTCGATGCAATGTTTGCCTCTCGCCCCACAAGCCGCCTGCCCCGCCAATTCCTGTTGGCCGTGTCGCTGTTGCTGGTATTGGGCTCCCAGGTCATTGAAAGCGGCCACCTGCATGCGGGCGGTCTGGATATGCCTGACTGCGTTCAGTGTCAGGTCGATACCGTAGAATCACTCATCGATTCTTTGCCTTCAATCGATAAGCGCTGTGCAGAATCGCGACTGTCCGCCTCGTTCCCCTGCGCTGCACCGGGGCCAGCGTTATTTACGCCACTGCCGCGAGGTCCACCTTCACTCTTCAGTTAACGGCCTTTTGACCCTTACTCTGGAGAGAACCATGAAGCGCATGATCCCCCTGTTGCTGGCAGTTGCCGGTGGCACTGCTATTGCACAAGACGACCGACTCGAGCACGTGCTTGTGTCAGTTCCCATCCACAAGAAATCCGCCGAGACGGCGCTACCTGTCATTATATTGAGTGGCGACGAGCTGCAACGTCAGGCCGCTGCTACTATCGGCGAAACTCTGGGCCGCATGCCTGGTATAGCCAACTCATCTTTTGGCCCGGGAGTGGGCCGCCCCGTCATTCGCGGTCAGCAGGGCCCGCGGGCCGTGGTTCTACTCAATGGCACCAGTGGCGCCGACGTGTCCAGTCTCAGCCCGGATCACGCGGTTGCGGTGGAGCCAATGCTCGCCGACAGCATCGAAGTATTGCGCGGCCCCGCCACGCTGCTCTATGGAGGCGGCGCTATAGGCGGCGTGGTCAATATCATCGATAGTCGTATACCCAGAACCGCAATCGATGGCGTGGAGGGTTCGGTGGAGTATCGCTATGACGATGCGGCAGACATGGATACTGGAGTCGCCCGTATTGATGCCGGCAACGGCAAATTTTCCTGGCATTTGAGCGGCACTACCCGCGATTACGATGATCTCGACATCCCTGGCAGGGCCATTGATGAAAAGGCCTTGGAAGCACAGGAAGAGTTGCTTGGCGGCGAGCATGGCGAGGAGCACGAAGAGGAAGAACTGGAAAACAGCGACGGATATATTGCCAATACGGATGGTGATTTCGACAATGTCACCGGCGGATTCAGCTTCCACTTCGGTGAGCGAGGTTATACCGGTTTTGCGGTGAGCCACCTGGAAACCAAGTATGGAATCCCCTCAGGTGCCCATGGTCACCACGAAGACGATGACCACGAGGGTGACGAGCACGCAGACGAAGACCCCGCGGAGGTGGGCCACGAAGAGGGTCACGACGAGGAGGAGAACGGTGAGGAAGATGTGCGCATCGACCTGGAGCAGACCCGGTATGACGCCCAGTTGCATATCCACGACCTCGCAGGTGGTAGCATCGAGGTGCTGCGGGCGTTCCTGACTTATACGGATTACGAGCACCAGGAGCTGGAGGGCGCCGAAGTCGGCACCGAGTTTGACCGTGATACCTGGGAGACGCGCGTAGAAGTCGTGCATGAGCCTATGCGCGGTTTTCACGGCGTGTTGGGATTCCAGTGGCAGGAAGATGAGTTCTCGGCCATCGGTGAAGAAGCCTATGTGCCCGAAACCGATAGCAGTG
Organism: Halioglobus sp.; assembly: GCA_029287595.1. Taxonomy (GTDB): domain Bacteria; phylum Pseudomonadota; class Gammaproteobacteria; order Pseudomonadales; family Halieaceae; genus JAACFI01. The sequence goes on from JARFQU010000144.1 coordinate 13,490, forward strand.
CATTCGGCGTATTCCTGGTGGAGGATTATCACAGCGGCGACTGGACCTTTGAACTGGGCGCGCGAGGTGATTACGTCGAGCGCGATCCCGATGCCAATAACTCGGGTAGCGAAGACTTCACCAGCTTAAGTCTGGCCGGATCTGCACTGTGGCGGGTCAGCCAGGAGTGGCGGCTGGGCGCCTCCCTGTCGCGTAGTTCACGTGCACCCTCAACGGAAGAACTCTTCTCCAATGTCGATGCTGACCGCGCGGACGAGCTGGTGGTGCATGCAGCAACCGGAGTGATCGAAGTCGGTGATGCCAACCTTGACGAGGAACTTTCCAATAACCTGGATCTGTCGATTAACTGGGAAGGCGAGCGCAGCTGGGCCTCGCTCTCACTGTTTTACAATGTGTTCGAGGACTACATTTTTCTGTTCAACACCGGCGAAGAGGAGGACGAGTCGCCGATCTATGCTTACCGGCAAGATGATGCGGACTTCGCAGGATTTGAGTTGGAGAGCGATTGGTTTCTCGCGGATGTCTGGTCAGGCGAGCTGCGTCTGGGTGTGACGGCTGATTATGTGGTTGCGGAGTTCGACGAGGGTGGGGATGTGCCCCGGTTGCCGCCGTTTAGAGTGGGAAGCGAGCTGCTCTGGCAGGACGGTAATCTGACTACCTGGGTCAAGGTGATGAACGCTGGCGACCAGGATGATCCCGGCGACTTCGAAACACAAACCGATGGCTATACCCGCTGGGATGCTGGTATCGAATATCGCCTGGAGTTCGGTGAGAGCAGCGAATTGATGACCTTCCTGAAATGGAAAAACATCGGCGATGATGAAATTCGTCTCAGCACCTCATTCCTGCGTAACTACGCTCCTGAAGCGGGTGAATCGGTCGAGGCCGGGATCAGGTATTCATTCTAATAAAAGGTCGGGATCTTTCGATCCCGGGGGGGTCAAACTTCTGTGCAAATCGACAGTTAGGCGATAGCCAGGTAAGTGTGGATGCAGTACTGGCTATGGTTGACGTGATGCGCTATGAAACTCTAGTCAGTTGCATGCGCTGGAATAAGTGCCGACATGCATAGCCAAACCGTTTCGAGCATCCCTGCCTTTGCGTTGAAATTTATTCCTCCGGGAAGCTTATGATTCGGTGTTCCTGCCCTCCCATGAGTTCCATGAAGCCGCCTTTTGATACGTGGATCAGGTTTTCATGGTCACCACTTTCGATGTACAAATCGTCCATATCTACCAATGCTTCGTCCCAGATTACATGTAGTCCATAGACCTGGCCCAGGGCGGGGATAGCCCCGATTTCACAGTCATTAAAAAACTCGCCCAGGCGGTGCTCGCTGACCAGTTTGAAGTTTCCATGCATGACCCGGTTAAGCCAGGAAATGCTCAGCCGATGGTTGGAGGGTATGACGCAAAGCAGGTAGTTTTCGCCGTCATGAGTCAATACGCCCTTGGCAACCTGTTTCGGTGAAACTCTTGCAAGCCTTGCACTTTCAAGGCTGCAGCGGGAATGGGGGTGAGTGAGGAGGTCGTAATTGACACCTTTACGCTCGAGATGTTGATGTACGCTTGCGGAAACGCTCATAACAGACCTGCTGTGCAATGTCCTTGATTACTATTAAATATAGAAATGGGTTAACAGCACGTCCAAGAACTAACGCTTGTAAAGGTTGCCTTTGTTATATCTATCGCTGCTATAGCTTTGTGGGCGGCTCGCGGGTACCGCGTCGCTAGCTCAAGCGGCTTTCCCCGCATCAGGGTGGCT
>JARFQU010000180.1 GCA_029287595.1 Halioglobus sp.
CATAAATCAGATGGCAAGGCCAATCTGCACCAGGGTGCCGTCGGGGTGGGTCTCGACATCGCTACCGGACAAAGTCTATGCGCGGTGCAAAATGGAGTCTTGGTCACCGAACACCCGGACACCGGTGCAGTTTTTTCCGAACTGCGGGTGCCCCACTGGGACAAGCTGATTGAACTCGCTGCCAGCTGCAACCAGATGACCGGGTTAGGCTATATTGGCGCAGACATTGTGCTGGACAGAAGCTCTGGCCCGATGCTTTTGGAATTGAACGCCAGACCCGGACTGGCGATACAGGTGGCCAACCAGGCGGGACTCATGCATCGCATGCAAATCGCCATGGAGATTATTGCCGGCGCCGACGACCCCGCCCTGCGCATTCGGCAGGCCAAAGAGCGTTTTGCCTCAGCGCCTCCGCTTGCAGGCTAATCCCGCGGGTATTGATTCGGTCCATCCGCTTCCGGAGCAGTCTTGCCTGCAGGTCTCACTCGTCTGATTCTTCGCCAGGCTCAGACAGCATCGAGGAAATACTGTCGCCCCCGTCGGGATCTTCATCTTCCCCCACGGTATCCAGGAAGGGAGATGCCGATTCGACTGCCGGCAATTTCCGATCAGAGGCTTCGCCTTCAACGCCGGTAGATGCCAGCTCCTCCGGAGGGTTTATCACAGATGCTTTTATCCCAATATGGTAAGCAGCGAAACCCGGGTGCATGACCTGGTTTAATGCCATACCAATCACCCGCCCGGCGTAGGTACTTTGTATTTCATAACTCTGGTTGGTGATAGGGTCAGTCACAATCCCCAACAGCTCCCCTTGCTTGACGGTTTGCCCAAGCTCCACCTCACTCAGCAGTATGCCGCCTTCGCTCGCACGCACCCAGGTGGAGTTGTAATACACGGGCTCATCTGCACGTTGCCAAAAGCTTCGGCGATCAATCAGTCCCAGGCCATTCAGTGCGCTTTCGACACTCTCAACTCCATAATCCACAGCGCTTTTCTGGAGCTCATGTGGCGCACCAGCTTCCAGGGTGACGGCAGGGATACCATTTTCTGTAGCGGCCCGACGCAAGCTGCCCTCAGCACCTTGACTTTGTACAACCACAATTGCGCCCATTTTTTGCGATAATTTTTCTACAGCGGGATAACTCAAATCAGCGCGCAATTGCGGCAAGTTTGTTCGCCGGAAAGATCCCGTATGCAAATCAATGAGCATGTCACAGTAGCTGATTACTTCGTGAAAAAAAGAATACGCGATGCGCGAGGCGGAGCTGCCGTAAGGATTGCCAGGGAAAAAACGATTCAGGTCGCGACGATCAGACAAATATCGCGAGCCTGAGCGAAATCCCTCCAGATTGACAATCGGCACGCCAATAATTGCGCCTGAAAGTTCTTGCGGATCAATGTCATATAAAACCCGTCTTACAATTTCGATACCATTTAGCTCATCACCATGGATTGCCGCGGTTAAACACAAAGTCGGCCCAGGCTTTACCCCGTTTAGCACCAGCACAGCCGTCGGCGCTGATATCCCCATAAAGCTGACATCTGGCGACCAGGCAAGACGGGTCGTCGTTCCAGGCAAAACTTCGTTCTTCAACAGAACAAACGGAGTCTGCTGTACATCGGCCTTTTCACCCGCAATTTCCCGGACGGCATTTTTCGGGGTATCAGAATCAACTTCGGGCGCTGAGGCCTCCCGGCGCATCACTACTGGAGACAGCTCGGTCTCGGCCATGCCTTGCAAAACCGTATCCGAACCTCCGGTCTCCAACTTGCCGACAGGCGGCTTCGCTGTTTCTGACGCCACAGGCCCGTCAGACGGCTGGAGAGGCTCACTTACCACCTCTTTCAGGTTAACGTTTTGCGCGGGCCTTAAAGTGCCCTGTTCAAAGCCCTTGGTCTTTGCGCTATCTAAATGTTCAGCCTGGGCCACTACATCAACGAGCGGCGGCGAAGCCGCATCAGTCACGAGACCAATATTTTCCGCGGACCATGCAGCGGCAGCATCATCACCTTGCGACTCCTGCCGCACGACATCAGACGCGAGAACCTCGAAAGAGACCATGAAAACAAGGCTCAATGTTAGGATATTTTGGATTGGTGCCTGTATAAACACTGCAAATGCTCAATAGCCAAGGGACACAAGGAGTCCAGAGTAGCGTTGATAGGAGACTTACTCAATACACTGTTACGCAGTGTGTCTCACGATAGTGGTGGCCGGCTGTCGGCCACCAAATGGTCCAATGTTATTTGCGCCTCTTTGGACGCATCAATATCGGCTATCGCAGGGTTAAATATCTCCCGGCTCTGGATTTCCTCCGCCGTCGCGGATAAACCAACATCGCTGTACTGAAGACAATATTTACCGCACTGGTTACATGGCTTCATTGCTTGCCTGGAAACAGGTCAAAACTCAGCTGGCTCGCAAGTTACCACCACCTGAACGAGCCCTTGACCCGCCAGTGCGATTACCTCCACCACCGTTTGCTCGCGCCTGACCCGATCGACCTTTACCCCGTGCACCATTGCCGCGATTGCCTGCGTTGTTGCGACCACTACCGCCGCGACCGTTAACAATGGGCTCGGCCTTGATGCTGGGGTCAATATCGTAGCCAGGGAGATTGATCTTCTCGATACCTTTACCGAGGAGTTTTTCAATATCTCGAAGCAGCTTCAGCTCATCGACGCAAACCAGCGACACTGCGTGGCCTTCCTGGCCCGCCCTGGCAGTTCGACCGATGCGATGCACATAGTCTTCAGGTATGTTCGGCAGTTCAAAATTCACCACATGTGGCAGTTTGTCGATATCGATACCGCGAGCCGCAATATCCGTAGCAACCAGAACTCTCACATCACCTGCCTTGAAATTCGCGAGCGCCTTGGTCCTGGCACCCTGCGACTTATTGCCGTGGATTGCAGCGGATGTAATACCATCTTTATCCAGCTGCTCTGCCAGCTTGTTGGCCCCGTGCTTTGTTCGTGTGAACACCAGAACCTGCCGCCAGTTTTCCTCGCCAATTTTCTGTGATAGCAACTCGCGCTTGCGCTTTTTGTCGACGGGATAAACGATCTGGCTGACCAGTTCAACTGCGGTGTTCTCTGGTGTGACCTGTATTTCGGAAGGCTGATGCAAAAATTCGGATGCCAGCGCCTTGATCTCCCGCGAAAAGGTGGCTGAAAACAGCAGTGTTTGTCGCTGCCTGGGAATAACGTTCAATATTTTACGAATATCGCGGATAAAACCCATATCGAGCATGCGGTCTGCTTCGTCCAGAATCAGTATTTCTACCTTGGACAAATCAATACTTCGCTGCTGAACGTGATCCAGCAGGCGACCAGGTGTGGCCACAACGATATCGACACCCCTGATAAGCTTTTGCTTTTGCGGGTTGATACTGACCCCCCCGAAAATGACTGCTGAGCGAAATGGCAGATACTGGCCATAGTCTCGAACGCTTTCATGCACCTGGGCTGCCAACTCCCGGGTCGGGGTTAGTACCAGCACCCTGGGGTGGCGCTTACCGCCTTCAGAGTGCTTGCTTTGCAGCTGCTGCAGCACCGGCAGGGTAAAACCCGCAGTTTTGCCGGTGCCCGTCTGGGCTCCGGCCAACAGGTCTTTTCCTGCAAGGACGAGAGGGATGGCTTGCTGCTGGACCGGGGTAGCTTCATCGTAACCCTGCTTTTCGACCGCGCGCAGAAGTTCGGCCGAGAGGCCGAGATCTTTAAATAACATGTATGTCTTGCTCCTGATTCTCTCAGTATGAGAGTGCCTGACCAGTATGCGAACTAGTGTGTAGTTACTCGCGAATGGTTCGGTCCAGGCTTGGAATTCGTATAAGTATCAGCCGCTACAGACTGTCGCGGTGATGTGAGGCGCAGACCGAAGTGCGCCAAGACGGGTGCACTATACCAGCACTGGGTATAAATACTATGGCCTTTCACCCTTTCGGTACTAATGCAGTGAATGCATGGCCCTGCTCTTGATATCCAGGGGGCTAGTCCCCCGTACTCTCACTACTCTTACATTCTTCAATTTTCTCCCTCAAGACTTCAGCTTCTGCGGTAAGCGTTGAGTAGAGCCGGATATCGCCGTTACGTTGTGCCTGGAAAGCCTTGGTCACCAAGGCTTCATGGTCTTTCTGCAAGCGCTTCAGCGGGCTTTTGCTAAACAATCCGAACATTTTCCAACCTCGGTAATCTTTCAATTTTAAAGCGTCGCAGTAATTACGCACCCCAGCGCCAAGAGGATTAGTAGAAATTGCCCTGCTGAATTAACTCGGGTAACCGGGCGAAGAAATTGTTCATCCAGCGAGCGAATGCGATACCCTAGCGCTCACAGAAACATCACCATTTGATATCGTGCCAAAGGATTACAACCGTGGAAGAAGTATACGTACCCGCCATCAATGCCGACTCCGATCCCTGGACCCTCCCCCTGGAGGATATTGACCTGGCCCAGGGTGTTATTTTCCAGGTGCAAAAGCACCACGAGTACTTCAAGCGCCTGCGCCAGGAAAATCCGGTGCATTATCACGCCAACAACCCCGAAATCGGACCCTTCTGGTCTATCACGCGCTATCAGGACATTATGGCTGTGGACACCAACCACAAGGTGTTCTCCTCGGAGCCCTCCATCGCGCTATTCGATGAGCTGCTGCAGGAGCAGCAGGCACCCATGTTTATAGCCATGGATCCTCCCAGGCACGACATCCAGCGCCAGGTGGTGACCCCCGCGGTGAACCCCCTGCGGGTGAAAAATCTTGAGGGCCTGATACGCGAGCGCACCACAGAGGTCCTCGACACCATCCCGGTGGGCGAGCCCTTCAACTGGGTGGAGAAGGTCTCCATTGAATTGACCACGCGGATGCTCGCGACCCTGTTTGATTTTCCTTTTGAGCAGCGTCACAAGTTACCCTTCTGGTCAGACATAATCACCACTGACCCACTACAGATTGGCATGACAATAGAGCAGCGCATGGAGCACCTGTATGATTGCCTGCAGACCTTCAGTGAGATGTACAAGCAGCGTCAGTTTGAGGGCAACGAGAGCCAGGATTTTATCTCCCTGTTGGCCAATCACCCCGAGACCCGGGATCTGGAAGGTGTGGAGTTGTTGGGCAACCTGATGTTGCTTATCGTCGGTGGCAATGACACCACACGCAATTCCATGTCCGGCGGCGTCTGGTTCATGCACCAGTTCCCGGCAGAATTACAGAAGCTCAAGGACAATCCAGCACTGGTAGAAAGCGCCGTGTCTGAAATCATTCGCTACCAGACACCCCTATCCTATATGCGCCGCACCGCGACGCAGGATATCGAGATCGGTGGCCAGCTGATAAAGCAAGGTGACAAGGTGGCCATGTGGTACGCCTCGGGCAATCGCGACGAGACAATCTTTGAGCAAGCCGATCAGTTCATCATAGACCGGCCCAATGTGCGCCGGCATATTTCCTTTGGCTTCGGTATTCACCGCTGCATGGGCAACCGTATTGGCGAGGCCCAATTACGTATTGTCTGGGAAGAAATCCTCAAGCGCTTTGATCGTCTTGAAGTGGTGGGCGAGCCGGTTCGGCTGGCGCACAGCTTTGTGCACGGAATTAAGGATTTGCAGGTGATTGCCCATCCCCGGGTTTGAGCCCCGCGTCTCGCGGCGCACGTCAGCTTTGGGCGAATGCGTGGCCACACGGGAGCAAATCAATGGGATATTCAGCTGGAAGGAAAGCAGGCTCAGAACTCGCGGGTCTCCCCAATATTTAGCAGCCATGCTCCTGCATCGCCCAGCTCGGTATCCGCAGCCGCGTCCCTGAAACGTCGTGGCGGCTCATCCAAAGGCTCGTCGGAGAGATCAAAGGTGCCAAAATGTATGGCCAGCGCCCTTTCGGCACGCAAATCCTGTGCGGCACGAACCGCTTCTTCAGGATTCAAGTGTGACTCGCGCATCATCGCCCGTGGCTCATAAGCGCCTATGGGAACTGCTGCAAGATCAAATGGCCCAAGCTTTCGCCCAATATCCTCAAAGCCGGGAAAATAGCCGGTATCGCCGGCGAAGTAAAAACGTCGCTCGTTGCCGGTCACGGCCCAGGAGGACCACAATGCCATACGGTCATCCGTCAGGCTGCGCTTGCTCCAGTGCTGGGATGGCAGACAGTGAATGGTGGCGCCCTTGTAGGTTGCCGTCTGTCCCCAGTCGAGTTCCCTTACCTGAGTAATGCCCTGACTACGCAGCAGGTCACCATTACCCAGTGGGACAAAAAATACGGTATCGGCATCGCGTTGAGCCAGTGCGCGCAGGGTTGGCAGGTCCAGATGGTCGTAGTGGTTATGCGAAATCAATACGAAATCAACCGGTGGCAGATCGTCGAATTCAAGCCCTGGCGCGACAAAACGTTTAGGGCCTACTCCAGGCACAGGACTGGGACGCTTTGACCAGGTAGGATCGGTCAGGAAAGTGACATGCTCGACCTGGACCAATAAAGTAGCATGCCCGATCCAGGTCACAGTGGGTTTGCTGTGGCGGGCATTTTCCCGCAGAAAGGCCCCGTCATTAGCTACCCGCAACGGCGCTCCATCGCCACTGCGGAAATAGGTTCCCAGGCGGCGCAGTATAAATGGGAAGCGAACGCCAAAGGTTCCGTGGGTCAGATCGCCCGCCGTGTTGGTAAAGCGCCCATCGTCACCGCGTGGCGCGCTGGTGAACAATGCCTCTGACTCGCCATGCAAGAATGAGCTGACCGGCAACAGCGTCAGGGACAATAGCAGGCAAATGGTATAGCGGTGCATACAGCGTTCTCTTTCAGCACATTGGCGGTGTCCTGCTCCCAGTATGTCAGAAATGGAAGCGTCGTGCTCCGACAGACCTCACCTGAACTGCATGCAGAAGTCACCTTAGCGCTGTTGCCGCAATTACCCCTTCAACTGATCGTCCAATCACTCACTGCATGCTGTACGCGCTGCAAGGATTTTTTACAGCATCATACCGCGGATAGTGAAGTAAAAAAGCGCGGCCAGCAGCCCGGACGCGGGCACGGTAACCACCCAGGCGGCGACGATTTTCATCAGGGCTGCCCGTTTGACCAGTTCCGTGCGGTAAATTTTCTTCAGGTTTTTGCGCTCCTTTTTATTCAGGGCACTTTCGGCTGATTTTTTCTTGAGTTGCGCCAGCATCAGGCCCTTTTCGAATACGGTGGCGGCTTCAAACCGGGTGAGGTAGTCCTATACGATCTGCTCGTCTGAGCCATGGTGGTGATCCTTGATCTCATCGAGACGTTTCGCGTGGCTTGCCTTGAGGTATTCGCGCAGGAAGCCCACGCCAAATACAGCTCCCACGGCGATATGGGTGCAGGAGACGGGCAGGCCGAACTGGGTGGCTATGATCACGGTAATCGCGGCGGCCACATCATAGGCGCCTATATTGACCGCCATATAGCCACCTGTCATAGCGGCCACCACCAGCATTACGCCGTTTGGTACCCCCCTCTATAAAGGTATTGGCGAAAAGCATGATGCCAACAATGAACAGCAGGGCTGAGCCCAGTCGGGCCATTTCTGAGCGACCGAAGGACGCTGCCCTTTCAATTTGAGCCAATTCGTTCATATCCATTTTTCTAGGTGTTCCCCTATCGCGAGCGCAACAGAACTGCAATAATTCTGTAAACTGTTGGCCCAAAGTAGACTGCGGCGGTAATAAGAACAATGCGCTCGATTAATAAAGCCAATCGCTGCGCGGCCCATGGAGGCCGCTGAGATTAAATGCTAGGACGCATTGCCCTTCCCTCTATTTTTCTAATCCTCTCCTACGGCTTCTGGGCCAGTAGCAGTTTCAAGGACCTGGCCGCAGGCGTCGCCCTGTTCCTGTTCGGCATGCTGTGCATGGAGCAGGGCTTCAAGGTATTCAGCGGCGGTACCATACAGCGTGTACTCAGTTCCAGTACCGACAAGCTGTGGAAGAGCCTCAGCTTCGGGGTGGTCAGCACCACACTGATGCAGTCATCCTCGCTGGTGTCGGTCATTACTATCTCTTTCCTGAGCGCCGAGATGATAGGACTGGCACAAGGTATCGGCATAATTTTCGGGGCCAACCTGGGTACCACCACCGGCGCTTGGATCGTCGCGGGTTTTGGCCTGAAGGTAAAAATATCGGCCTACGCCATGCCACTGCTGGCGTTCGGCGTGCTGTTCCTGATGCAGTCTTCAGCCAGGCTCAAGGGCCTGGGCTGGATACTGGTGGGTATCGGCTTCCTGTTCCTTGGGATCTACTTCATGAAGAATGGATTTTCCGAGTATGCCCGGTACATTGACCTGACCCAATACGCCATCCCCGGCATTAAGGGGCTACTGGTCTTTACCCTGATCGGGATAGTGGCGACAGTGGTCATGCAATCCAGTCATGCCACACTGACCCTGACGATCACCGCCCTGGCCGCCGGCCAGGTAACCTATGAGAATGCCCTGGCGCTGGCGATTGGCGCCAATTTGGGCACAACGATCACGGCTATACTGGGCTCCATCAGTGCCAATGTCAGTGGCAAGCGGCTGGCGGCTGCACACCTTATATTCAATATGGTGACGGGGGCGGTTGCCCTGGTGATGATTAAACCACTGCTACACTGTGTGGAGTTTATCAGTGGCGAGGTTGGTATTGCCGCCGATGACTACACCCTGAAGCTGGCGGTTTTCCACACCCTGTTCAACGTGATCGGTGTGGTACTGATGGTGCCTTTCATCAACACCATGGTCAGCTGGTTGGAGAGCCGCCTGAAGGGCGTAACCGTGGAATATGACCAGCCCCGTTATCTCAGCGAGGCCTCCCTGGAATTGCCCGAGGTGGCCCAACAGGCGGTGCACAAGGAAACGCTGCATCTGTTCGATAATGCCTTCAGCCTTATCGCCCACGGCGTTGACCTGCGCCGCTCGCTTGTTCGGGGCGACCAGGATCTGCAGGAACTATTGGAAGCGCCGGCAAAGCCAATCAAAATCGATCTGGACGACCAGTACACGCGAATGGTGAAGGATATCTATAGCGCCAATATTGAGTTCATCAGCCGGGCCCAGGCGGCGGCGCCATCGGAGTTTGCCGAGAGCTTTTCGGCCCTGAGGCGCGCCAATATGGATATCGTGGCGGCTATCAAGGCAACCAAACACCTGCGCAAGAACCTGCACGTGTATTCCCGCGGCATCGACAAAAATATGCGTCGGGAGTACAACCGCTTCCGCGTGCGCGTGGGTAGTGTACTGCGGGAAATAGGTGCGTTGCGGGAGCAGGATGATCGGATTGTCGCATTACTGTCACTTGACCGGATTAAAGTGGAGGCCCTGGATGCGGATAATCATGCATCCCATACTGTGGACAAGTTAATAAGGCAGGGGGCGATCAGCTCACAGATGGCAACATCACTCATCAATGATGGCGCCTACACACGAGAGCTGGTGGGGCGTTTGCTGGATGTTGCCCAGGCCCTGATCCAGGCTGGCACCCCACCTGGCGAGGCTCTGGGCGATGAAATGTCCCTGGAGATTGAAGATATCGCCAATATCGCGCGCAGCCTGGACGGTGCTGCCCTGCCCGGCGAAATGGAGGATTACCAATGAAGGTGCGCAAGCTTCTGGACAAGCTCAACAAATACACTGGATTTGGTGAAAATGCTGACCAGAAACAGGTCAGGAAACTTCGCACTGTGCTGCGTGCGCTGAAAGAGAAGCAGGACGAGCTGCAGCTGAAGCTGGAGGCGGCGGAGGGTACACACGAACGTCGCAAGCTGGAGCAACAGCTTGAAGTGATCAGACGCCAGCGACAGAAAGGGCAGGAAGTGTACAGATCGATCAAGGACGCGCGCCCGAAGCACTAGCGGCACAGCGATCCTTGCAGTATATCAACAATGGCTCCACCCGGGATCCGGGCGAGCATTTCTTTATCGGTTTTTTTCCAACTGCTCTATCAGCCGCGCCTTCATCGGCAATACCCACTCCTCCTTGAGCTGAGATGACAGCAAGCCCGCCTCTTCCAGGTCGTCGCACAGACGCATCTGGTGAGCGAGATCGAACATGTCAAACTGGTGACAGATCTTTGCCTCGCCATTCAGGGTAATAAAGGAAATACCGGGAGTTTCATAATAGGAGCCGTCGTTGCGCTTGCCGGGTCCGCGGTTCATCCAATGGGTGACCAGCCGGCTGTCCGTGCCGGTGTACACGCCCATATAGGGAAAGGTCCAACCCTCCCAGCCCACCAGCATGTCGCGGCCGTAGTGGGTGGCCTTGATCTCATCGATACCATTGGCAGTCACTGACATGACGCCCGCGTACTGGCAGGTGTACACGCAATCGGCGGCGTAAAGATCGTCCACAAAAAAGGTCCACTCATTGGTACGCGACGCTTCGTGGTGGGCTGCTATCAGCTTGTCGGCAGTTTGCCGTAATACCGTGTCGCTCAATGTGTTCATAACGCCCCCTACTCACCCAGTTCCGGTATGACCCTGGCATAGGTATCGATCATCGGCATCACCGCCTCTGGCTGATCCCACAGCTCCATCGACACGCCAATAGTCGCCCGCTGGATGCCCATATCGCGATACTCCTTGAGCTTGTCCAGGTTACCTATGTCCATGATCTGGATATTGATCTCGATGTCCGCGGGATCACGACCGGCCTGTTTAACCTGCTCACGAAACTCCGCTACGGTGGTGGCGACATCGCCCATCGCGACATCAACCGGGTACCAGCCATCCGCCCAGGCGGCGGCGTGCTTGCGTCCCAACGGACCCATGGCCCCCAGAAAAATCGGCGGCCCCCCCGGTTGCTGCGGCCTGGGCCCCGGCCAAACCGGATCGAACTTGATGTAGTCGCCCTGGTAGCCCGCTTCCTCCTCGCTCCATAGTTTACGCGTGGCCTCCACAGTCTCACGAAGTACCGCGTAACGCTTGTTGAAGGGGTGCGGGCTGGCGTTCTCAAACTCTTCCTGGTTCCAGCCAACTCCGGTGCCGATCATCACCCGACCGCCGGACAGGCGATCGAGGCTGGCGATGGTCTTGGCCTGGGAAAAAATTTCCCGCTCCATCAACAGCGCGATGCCGGTACCCAGGCGCAATTTGGTCGTGGCATTGGCCGCGGTCATCAGCGACAGGTAAGGATCCATCATATTCCGATAGGGAGCAGGCATGTCCCCACCCGGAGGATAAGGTGTGCTGCGACAACACGGGATGTGGCTGTGCTCGCCATACCAAAGGGATTCAAAACCGCGTTGTTCCAGTGCAACGGCCAACTCCGCCGGGGGCGGATCACTGGGGGTATTCATGGAGCTGAAGGCAAGATGCATGAAAAGCTCTCCTTGATATCGGTTGCCAACTCAGAATCTATTTATCCTGAAATGTCATTCCTGCAGCAGCGCATGGTAACAAGTTCGCCGTATAAGCAAACTCCCGCGCTACTTGGAAACGGCTGAAACTGCGTATTCTTGCCACCGTGGTTCAAGAATACATTTTCCCGGGTCTCTCAGGCAGACCGTCAGTCTGTCTCGTGCTCGCCGCCCTCGAGATCCTTGGCCGCTTCCGCAATTGCCTCCTCCATCGGAGCAAGCATGCTCGCGGCCCGCGGATAACCGCAGTACTGCGCGATAAACAGGTGTAACTCGCGTAATTCGTCGCCGCTTATCTCGCCATTCTTAATGGCAGCCTTTGCCTGAATCTTGAACGTCATGGTCTCGCCCAGTGCAGCGATCATGCCCAGCAGCAGGATGCGCTTGTCGCGCATGGACGTGGCATCGCGGTTCCACTGGTCTGCAAACAACTGATTGAGCATGACGTCAGTGAAAAGGTAACCTTCCGGCGGTACGATGACATCACCGGCGTAGACTCGCTTGATGGTTTCTTCGCCGAGTGTGCGGCGCTCCTGTTCGTTCATATTTTTGCTCCCCGTTATGTATGTCATCCTTGCTTTCGCGAGGACAAAAGTTCTAATCCAAAGTTCCAAAATCCTTGTCGCGCCCGTTAAGCCTGTCTCTAGGATTCAGCGCACTGGAGTAGCTGTTCGGCCAGTGCCCTCGCGCCGTGGCTGCCCAATTTTGCCAACAGCTCGTTGGCTATTGCAGGAATACTGGCAGTATTCTCACTGAAAATATCCCCCTCGAGTCGCAATGCGCGATACAGCCGTGCCATGGTGTCCTGCAGCTGTAACAGCTGCTCATCTCCAATGATAGTTGCCATGCGCTGGCGCAACTCTGCCTCGCTGGCCACTGCGTCGCTTATCAGTTGGCGGCCATAGCCGGTGAAGTGCAACACCTGCTGGCGGGCGTCCAATGGATCGGGTACCCGCTCCAGGTAACCCAGTTCCTCGAGCCGGGCGACGATAATGCCGATGGCCTGCTTGCTGACATTCTGCGAGCGCGCAATGTGCTGAATACGCCCTCCTTCCGGGCCAATCCTGGTGAGAACCTGGCCGAAGTTAGGCTTGAGGTGAAGGTGCCCCCTGGCCCGGGTCAGTTCCATCAACTGCTTGTTGAGGTAGTTCGCCAGAGGAGGAAGCAGGGGCGCCAATATCAGGCCGCCTTGCTGTTCCCTTTGATCGTCAGGCAGTAATTGCAATTCGCTGGCCAGTATCCGCAGACTGGTCTCGGTGTCATTCGCAGCTTCTCTGCCGACCAGTTCGTGCACCTGGCGTTCCAGGCGCAATGCCTGCCGCGTACCATCCAATACCACCTGCTCGCCCTGCTCTGTCAGCACCAGCAGTTTGGCGCGACCGTCGCTGGTGTCCGCCTGGCGCAGCAGGTACCCGGCTGCCTCGATCTGGTTGGCGATCTGGTTCGCTGCCTGACGGCTGATGGCCAGGTGGTCGGCGATAGCGGAAAGCCGGACCCCGCCTCGGGCAGCCATGCTGATGTAGGGCTCGAAGTTGATTCGCAGCGCTTCGTGGCCGTGATTTTCCTGCAGGGCCTGCATAATACTGGCCTGCAGGTAGTGGCTGACCTCCATCAGGTGGCGAGCGAAGTTGTCGCGATAGGCCGGCTGCGGATAGTCCTGGATATCAAGGGCTGTCTGGGTCACGGCGAAAACAATAAAGCAGCATTGTCTATTAGTCAATTAACCTTGACATGTAAATTTCCGCTACCTAGACTCACCATTCACCAGCTATCGACGAGAGTAAATGCCGTGCAAAATGTCGGTTATATTGGCCTGGGTAATATCGGCAAACCCTCGGCTCAGCGCCTGATTTGTGACGAATTTCGGGCGCATGTGTTTGACGTCTATGAGCCTGCCGTGGCTGAACTGACAGAGCTGGGAGCCGTGGGCTGTAGCTCCGTCGCCGAATTGGCGGCAGCCTGCAAACATATCGGTATCTGCGTCCGTGACGACACCCAGGTGGAAGAGCTGCTGTATGGCGACCGGGGTATCCTGGCGAACGCTATCCCCGGCACCCTGGTGGCGGTGCACTCTACCGTGACACAGGCCGACCTGATCCGCTGGTCGCTCGAAGCCGATGATAATGGGATACGCCTGATCGATGCGCCCATCACCGGCGGCGCCCATCGCGCCGCGGATGGCACGCTCTGTTACATGGTAGGCGGTGAGGCATCCGACCTCGCCTTGTGCGCGCCGGTATTTGCAACGTCAGCGGAAAAAGTGGTGCACGCTGGCCCGGTGGGATCGGGCATTGCTCTGAAGCTGTGCAACAACTTTATCCAATACACGGAATTCGTGGCCATGGCCGAAGCCACACGCCTGGCCCAGGCCTGCGGCCTGTCCGTGGATGTGCTCCGGGAAGTGGGTCTTGCCAACGGTGTGGTCAACGAGCAGATGCATATGTTTGTCAGCGGCCGCAATGCACTGGCCCTGTCCTGCTCAGGGGATGAGATGGAACAGTTCTTCGGCACCATGGGCCAGCTGGGTCACAAGGACCTCTGTTGTGCACTGGAAACCGCTGCTGACAAGGGTGTGAAACTGCCCACCGCCGAATATGTCCGCGATCGCATTGTTGATGTATTTCTTGCGCAGGATGAATCCCGTCCTGTTGCCCAGCCGGAGTGAGCCTCGATGAATCCTGAAACGCGACTGTTAATCGACGGCGAACTGGTCGGCGCGGCTTCCGGCAAAACCTTTGCCAATATCAATCCCGCCACCGAGGAAGTGATTGGCGAGGTGGCCGACGCGGGCCCCGAGGATATGGAGCGCGCCATCGCCGCCGCGCGGCGCGCCTTTGATGAAACCGACTGGTCAACCAATCACACGTTTCGCCTGCACTGCCTGCAGCAGTTGAAGACGGGCCTGCTGGCCGAGATGGAGGACTTCAAGCAGCAGATTGCGGCAGAAACCGGTGCGCCTTTGGGTATCTGTGGCGCCATGGGGCCACAGTGCGAGGTGCCGATCAGCTTCATTGATTACACGCTGGCATCGCTGCCGAACTTTGAGTGGAGTCGTGATATCGGCATCTCCGAGATGATGGGCGGCAAGAGCCGCCGGCTGGTGGAGAAAGAGGCGATCGGGGTTGTGGCCTGTGTTACCCCCTGGAATGTGCCCCTGCAGATCAACCTGGCCAAGTGTGTACCTGCCCTGGCGGCCGGTTGCACTGTCGTGCTCAAGGCCGCGCCGGACACGCCCTGGTGCGCCACCACCCTGGGACGCATCGTCAATGAACACACAGACATCCCCCCAGGAGTATTCAATGTAATCACCTCAGAGGATCCGGTCACATTAGGTGACCAGCTGGTGGGCGACCCGCGGGTGGACATGGTGTCCTTCACGGGCTCGACAGCCGTCGGCAAGCACATCGCGTCCCGCGCGGCGGCCACGGTGAAAAAAGTGTTCCTCGAACTGGGTGGCAAGTCGGCCAATATCATCCTCGAAGACGCGGACCTGAACACCTGCCTGCTGAGTGCGCTGGGTGTCTGTTTTCACGCGGGGCAGGGTTGCGCCATCCTGACGCGCCTGCTGGTACCGCGCTCCCGGCAGGCGGAAGTGGAGGAATTGTTACCGACATTCCTCGGGTTTATCGAATACGGCGACCCGTCGTCGGACAGCGATACGGTGATCGTGCAGGGGTCTACCTTCACTGAGACGATTACCGTCCAACATGTTGATGAATTCGAGGCGG
>JARFQU010000183.1 GCA_029287595.1 Halioglobus sp.
CCCCACCTTTTTATCCTTTTGTAAAAATCCCTGTTTTTCTCCCCCAACTACACTCTTTATTACACGACCACACCTGTTAATTTTCTACCCAAAAATCAATCACACACATCTCCCCCATCTTTAAAATAATACCCACTTACCGTGGCCCGGGGCTTAAATGTTTTACCCACCACGCTAACCACGCGCCGCGACTTAGAAACATTTTGCCGTCCGGGACCGCCAGACTGAGAAACACTTTGCCGCCCGGGACCGCCAGACTGAAAAACACCTTCCCAACCGGGACCGCCAGATGAGACTCAACCCAGGGATAAGCGGGGGCACGCATCGGTCAGTTTCCGGTTCTCACCGCCCCGCGAGCGTGTGAACAGGCATAAAAAAGGCCCGCGCTGAGGCGGGCCTTGTCTTGAACAATGGTAGCCTAGACCCGCTCTATCACCGTGGTGATGCCCTGGCCCAGGCCGATACACATGGTGGAGACGCCGAGGGTCAGGTCGCGGTCCTGCATCACCGTTAACAGTGAGCCGGTAATACGCGTACCGGAACAGCCAAAGGGGTGGCCCAGGGCGATCGCACCGCCGTGTACGTTGACCTTTTCCTCCATGACCTCCAGTAAACCCAGGTCTTTCAGCACCGGCAGCGCCTGTGCGGCAAACGCCTCGTTCAGCTCAACCATTTCGATGTCGTCGATAGTCAGGCCCAGCTTCTTCAGGGCTTTTTGCGTAGAAGGCACCGGGCCATAGCCCATGATGGACGGATCCACACCCGCCAGCGCCATGCCTTTTACCTTAGCGATGGGTGTCAGGCCCAGGGCCTGGGCTTTTTCCGCGGACATCATCAGCATGGCAGAGGCACCGTCGGAGATCTGTGAAGATTGTCCGGGGGTGACACTCCCCTGGGGGTTGAACGACGGCTTGAGGGCCGCCAGGCCTTCCAGGGTGGTGTCGGGGCGAATAGTCTCGTCAGTGCTGATGGAGGCCAGGGCGCCATTTTCGTCGTGGCCGTCGATGGCGATAATTTCGCGAGCGAACTTGCCCTCGATGGTGGCCTTGTGGGCCAGCTGGTGCGAACGCAGGCCCAGTTTGTCCTGATCTTCACGGCTGATGCCGTGCATCATGGCCAGGTACTCGGCGGTCATGCCCATCATGCCTGCGGCCTTGGCGACGGAGCGGCCCATGCGCGGGTTCGGGTCGACATTGACCGGGTCCATCATGGGCAGGTGACCCAGGTGCTCTACGCCGCCGACCAGGTAGACGTCACCGACGCCCGCCATGATATTGGCGGCAGCGGTTTGCAGCGCGCTCATGGAGGAGCCGCACAGGCGGTTTACCGTCTGGGCTGGTACGCTGTGTGGCAGGCCGGCATTGAGCACAATCATGCGCGCCAGGTTCATGCCCTGTTCGCCGCGCTGTATCACGCAGCCCCAGATCAGGTCATCTATTTCCGCCGGGTCCAGCGCTTCGTTGCGCGCCAGCAGGCCCTTGATAACTTCTGCAGACAGGTCGTCTGCCCGTACGTTGCGAAAGCAACCGTTCTTGGAACGCCCCATGGCTGAGCGGGCGTAATCGACGATCACTGCGTCTCTTGGATTCAAACTCACAGTATTTCTCCTTTGTTAAGCCCGGTTCTCAATAGTAGGTCTCGCCGCTGGCGAGCATCTCCTGCATGCGTTCGGTCAATTCGTAGGCCTTACCCAGATGGGCGAACTTCCTGGATGCCTCGGCGATGTGGGCCATGCCTACTGTATCCATCCAGCGGAAAATGCCACCCCGGAACGGGGGGAAACCCACGCCGTAAAGCAGTGCCAGGTCCGCTTCGGCCGGTGTGCCAACAATGCCCTCTTCGACACAGCGGGCCATCTCGATAGCCATAGGCAGCATCATGCGGGCAATGACATCTTCGCGTTCGAATTCGACACGCTCACCGACCACGTCGGCAATCATGCCGTAGACCTCTTCGTTGACGGTTTTGGCGGGCTTGCCGCGTTTGTCGGCGACATACTCATAGAAACCCTTGCCGTTTTTCTGGCCGAAGCGTTCCAGTTCGAACATGACTTCGGTGGCGCTCTTGAAGTCCGGCTGCATGCGGTCTGGGAAACCCTCGGCCATGACGCCGGCAGCGTGTACGCCGGTGTCTATGCCAACCACGTCCATCAGGTAGGCGGGACCCATGGGCCAGCCCCAGCGCTCCATCACCTTGTCCACCGCCTGGAAGTCGGCACCGTCGCGCAGCAGCATGTTAAAGCCGCCGAAATAGGGAAACAGTACGCGGTTGACCAGGAAGCCGGGGCAGTCCTGTACCACCACGGCTTTCTTGCCCATTTTGTTGGCATAGGCTACGGTGCGGGCAATGGCGGTGTCGGAGGTCTTCTCGCCGCGAATCACCTCTACCAGGGGCATGGCGTGTACCGGGTTGAAGAAGTGCATGCCGCAAAAGTTCTCCGGGCGCTCCAGGGCTTCTGCCAGGTAAGTAATAGAGATGGTCGAGGTATTGGAGGCCAGTACCGCGTCTTTGTCGATATGCTTTTCAGCCTCGGCCAGCACAGCGTGCTTGACCTTGGGGTTTTCCACCACAGCCTCGACCACGATATCCACGTCTTCAAAGCCGGCATAGGTCAGGGTGGGATCAATGGCGTTGAGAATTTCACCCATCTGGCTCGCAGACATACGGCCGCGATCGACCCGCTTGGCCAGCAGCTTGTTGGCCTCATTCAGACCCAGGTCCAGTCCGGCCTGGGCGATGTCCTTCATCTTGATCGGGGTGCCCTTGAGGGCGCTCTGGTAGGCGATTCCGCCGCCCATGATGCCGGCGCCCAGCACGGCGGCGCGCTCGATCTTCTTGTCTGCTTTCTTCTCCCAGCCTTTGGCTTTCTTGGACAGCAACTGGTCGTTGAGAAATACGCCCACCAGTGCCGAGGCAACCGGGGTGGTAGCCAGCTCTGCAAAACCCTCTGCCTCTGCGTCCAGGGCGTCATCCAGGCTCATGCTGCGCGCCTGTTCGATGACATCCACCACCTTTACCGGCGCGGGATAATTTTTGCCGGCCTGCTGTGCGACCATGGATTTGATGGTGAAAAAAGTCATCATCGCCTCGGTGTCGTTCAGCGGCAGCGGGCCGTGTTTCTCGGCGCGGCGGCCGGCATAGTCCAGTTCGCCGTCGATGGCGCCCTGTAGCGTGGCCAGTGTGACTTCGCGCAGCTGTTCGGGTGCTGCCACGGCGTCTACGGCCCCGGCTTTCAAAGCGGCATCCGCTCTCTTGTCGGCGCCGGTGGCCATCCACATGACCGCCTCGTCCACGCCGATAATGCGCGGCAGGCGCACGGTGCCGCCCCAACCCGGGAGAATGCCCAGTTTGGTTTCCGGCAGGCCGATTTTCGCTGCTGTGCTCATCACCCGGAAGTCGCAGGCCAGGCAGCATTCCAGGCCGCCGCCCATGGCGAAGCCGTTGATGGCAACCGCGCTGGGGTAGGGCAGGCTGGCTATGCGATTGAAGTTTTTATTGTTGGCGCCGGTAAAGGGTTTGATCTCCTCTTTGCCCGAGCCAAACAGGCTGGTGAATTCCGTAATGTCCGCGCCTACCACGAACACCGGCTTGGCGCTGCTTACCAGCAGGCCCTTGATGCCACTCTCAGCTTCCAGTGCGTCCAGCGCTGCGGCGAGGCTGGTGACAGTGGCATTGTCGAATTTGTTGACTGATTCGCCCTGCAGGTCGAAGTTCAGCTCGGCGATATCGCCGTCCAGGCGCTTGATCGATAGCTGGTCACTCTGGTAGATCATATCGGTATCCTGTTGCGGTTGATGTAGACGCTCCTGCGCATCACTCTGGCTGTGAGCCCCTTTGGGGGCGGTTATTGTACAGGGCAAAATCTCCCCTGAAAACGAAAAGTTTTCACTGATTACATTGTGCCTGCATCGTTTTGCTGCCGCTGCACCTGACCCGGCACAGCGCCATGGGAACCCTCATCGGCGACGTTCAGGGCGGGGCGATATAAGAGCCCTCGATGCCGCGTACCGCGCTGGACCCGAACTCCCGGTTGTACAACACGAAAACGGTGAGGGTTGCCGCCACCAGGAAGGGTATTGTGCCCCCCAGCCAGCACACTACCGATAGCGCGAAATAGTAGGCGCGCAGGCAGCTGTTGTTATCGTGTCCGGCGCTGTCCATTAACTTGGCCAGATTTTTGACGAAGGCCTGCCGCTGTTCAAGGGAGAGTTGTTCTGACGGCTGCGGTGCGCTGCCCATGACCACGGCGGCGAAGCCGTACTGCCGGAGGCTCCAGGTTACCTTGAAAAAGGCGTAGATCAACATGAGTAGCAGCAGGGCCAGTTTGGCCTCGACCTGGCCAGTGCTATGGACCTCGGTAAAGGGAATGTGGGAGGTGAGTTCGGCGATCTGCTCGCTGGTGGTCAGGGCGGTGAGTACCGCCGCCAGCAGGAGCAGGGTGGTAGACGCGAAAAATCCCACCACGCGCTCCTGGCTGGCCAGCAGTCCCGCATCGGTCATGCGCATATCGCGCAGCAACAGGCGCTGGGCCCAGGCCTCTCGGTGCCGGCGCAGTGATCGTGACAGAGACGACTTGTCGTCCCGGCACGCCCGGTGCTTGGCATAGCGACCGTAGCCTATCCAAAGCAGGGCCAGGTAGGCCAGCGCAACCCATTCTATGGGGCTCAGAGGCAGTGGCATCCGGTGCAGTCCTCACAGTAAAATTGATGGCCCAAGTGTATACCAACGCGCTGCCGCTGGCTCGGGTTGACGGGTATATGGAAGTACTGGTGCTGCTTTGCTTGGGGGGGTTATTGCGGGGGTGGAAAGCCCCATCGAGCGCGTTGCGACGATGCGGTGGATCGATGTTACGGGCGGCCCCTGGGGGCCGCGCCAGCATCAATGCAGGATGCGATCCGGCTGCATCTCGGCCTTCAGCCCCTGCTGCTGTTCCGCAGCGGCGGCCTCCTGCTGCTGCATATAGTTGCGCAGGCGCCCGACTACGCTGGTCATCACGTCGATGGTCTGGCTGATCTGGTCCAGGGCCATCAAGATGGTCTCGGTCTCGCTGGGGTTTTTATCGCTGTTAGCCATGTGAACATCCTCAGTTTGGGCTATGTCGCTAGCTACTGCCTGGTGCCGAACAGCCGCCCCGTAACCTCCGGGGCAGCCGACGGACTTTTTCCTTTCCGTGGCCCCTAATCCCAGGCCAGGGCGCCACCTGTCTGGTATTCAATCACTCGGGTCTCGAAGAAATTCTTCTCCTTGCGCAGATCCATAATCTCTGACATCCAGGGGAATGGGTTCTGCGCCCCGGGAAATTGTTCCGGCAGGCCCAGCTGGGACAGGCGCCGGTTGGCGATGAAGTGCAGGTATTCCTCCATCATTGCCGCATTCATGCCCAGCACGCCCCGTGGCATGGTGTCCCGGGCGTACTCGATTTCCAGTTGTGTGCCTTCCAGGATCATCAGGATTACCTCCTGCTGGAATTCCTCGGTCCACAGGTGCGGGTTCTCCAGCTTGATCTGGTTGATCACATCAATACCGAAGTTCAGGTGCATGGACTCATCCCGCAGGATGTACTGGAACTGCTCCGCCACGCCGGTCATCTTGTTGCGTCTGCCCATGGAGAGGATCTGGGTGAAGCCGCAGTAAAAGAAGATACCCTCGGTTACTGCGTAGAAGCCGATCAGGTTGCGCAGCAGGGTCTGGTCAGTTTCCATGGTGCCAGTGTTGAAGTTCGGGTCACTGAGTTCGTGAGTGTGACTAATGCTCCATGCCGCCTTTTTGGCGACCGAAGGAACTTCCCGGTACATATTGAAAACTTCGCCCTCATCCATGCCCAATGATTCGATGCAGTACTGGTAAGCGTGGGTGTGAATGGCCTCCTCAAAGGCCTGGCGCAGCAGGTATTGGCGACACTCCGGGTTGGTGATCAGGCGGTAGATGGCCAGCACCAGGTTGTTTGCCACCAGCGAATCTGCGGTGGAGAAGTAACCCAGGTTGCGCATGACAATACGGCGTTCATCATCGGTCAGGCCTTCCGGATTTTTCCAGGTCGCCACGTCGGCGGTCATGTTGATTTCCTGGGGCATCCAGTGGTTGGCACAGCCGTCTATGTACTTCTGCCATGCCCAGTCGTACTTGAAAGGCACCAGCTGATTGAGGTCGGCGCGGCAGTTGATCATCGCCTTTTCGTCCACTGAGACGCGTGCGGCACCCATCTCCAGGTCTTCCAGGCCCGCTTCGACATCAAGGCTCTCTACGGCTGCCACTGCCCTGGCAACGTTTTCACTGGCTTGCGCCTCCAGCACCGGGTCAATGGCGGCTGGCTGTGCCGCAGTCGGGGCTACAACGGCGGCCTCTGGCTCCGCCGGTACGGCAGCCGCCGCTTCGACCACAGCGGGTTCGGCCGCCGCTGCCGCGGTATGGGCTCCAGCGGAGGCGCCCGGTGCCGCTTCTTCTTTATGGTATTCATCCCAATTCAACATCTTTTATTGTCCCCTGGCATTTCTGTGTATGGTCATCAATCTCTGTAGTTAGGCGTGGGCCTGCCTACTGGCAAGCCTCACAGTCCGGATCGTCAAGCGAACAGGCCTGGGGTACCGGTGCCGGTTTTGCCGACTCATTCGACACGGCGTTCAGGGTGCCGGTATCGATGGTGGACTTTTCGGTGCCGGTAGCAGCCAGTGAGCGCAAGTAGTAGGTGGTCTTCAGGCCGCTGTACCAGGCCATGCGGTAGGTGATATCCAACTTCTTGCCGTTGGCGTTATTGATGTACAGGTTCAGTGACTGGGCCTGGTCGATCCACTTCTGGCGACGGCTTGCGGCGTCCACCAGCCAGCGCGGTTCCACCTCGAAAGCCGTGGCGTAGATCGCCTTGATATCCTCGGGTATGCGGTCGATCGCCTGCACGCTGCCATCGTAGTACTTGAGGTCGTTAACCATTACCCCGTCCCATAAACCGCGGGCTTTCAGGTCAGTGACCAGGTAGGGATTGACCACGGTGAACTCGCCGGACAGGTTGGATTTTACGTAGAGGTTCTGGTAGGTGGGCTCTATGGACTGGGATACGCCGGTGATATTGGCGATGGTCGCAGTCGGGGCGATGGCCATGACATTGGAGTTGCGCATGCCGCGGGCCTTGACGACTTCGCGCAGGGCCGGCCAATCAAGGGTCTGGCTGCGATCCACTTCGATATACTCAGCGCCGCGCTGCTCGACCAGCCGGTCCAGGGAGTCG
>JARFQU010000066.1 GCA_029287595.1 Halioglobus sp.
AGCCCTCAGACCGCCTGCTCAATCGACATGGTCAGCTTATCCACCAATTCATCTACCTGCTCCTGGCTGATAATCAGCGGGGGGCACATGGCCAGGGCACAACCCGCCACGTTGCGCACGATCAGGCCATTATCCTGGCACAGTTGGGTGGCGCGTTTGGCCAGCGCGGCATCCGGCTGCCTGGAGGCCTGGTCTTCAACCAGTTCGACAGCCGCCAGCAGGCCCGCACCGCGCACTTCACCCACACGGTCATGGTCGCGCAATGGTGCCAGGCACGACTGCAGGTATTCGCCCATTTCCGCGGCGTGCTCATAGAGACCGTCGCGCTCGTATATCTCGAGGGTTTTCAGGCCCGCAGCGCAGGCTACCGGGTGACCCGAGTAGGTATAGCCATGACCAAATACCCCGACCTCGGCACTGGGTTCCACCATGGCTTCATAGATGTCACCGCGGACCACCGAGGCGCTGATCGGGTAGTAGGCTGAAGACAGCTGCTTGGCAAAGGTCATCTGGGCCGGCTGGTGTATATTCATGGTCTCGCAGCCAAACAGCTTGCCGGTGCGACCGAACCCGGTAATCACCTCATCCGCCCAGAACAGGATGTCATGGCGCTCCAGTATCGCCTGCACCTTCTCGTAGTAACCCGCAGGCGGCACGATAACACCGCTGGCCCCGGTGATGGGCTCGGCAATAAACGCGGCAATCGTCTCCGGGCCCTCGCGCAGAATCAACTGTTCCAGGTTGGCGGTGATGCGCTCCACAAACTCCACTTCTGTCTCACCGGCATTGCCGCCGCGATAGTAGTGTGGGTGATCGGTGCGCAATATGCCCAGGGCCTCCAGTGGCGCATCGAAGTGGGCCAGATTGGCGGGCAGGCTGGTCAGCGAACCCGCCGCCACGGTAACGCCGTGGTAGGCCCGTTCGCGGGTGATGATCTTGCGTTTTTCCGGCTTGCCGATGGCGTTAAAATAGTAGCGCAGCAGCTTGATGTGCGTGTCGTTGGCATCGGAGCCGGAGTTACCGAAAAACACCCTGGCGTCCTGCACGGGCACCATGCTCGCCAGCTTGTCAGCCAGGTCGATGCCGGGCTGGTGCGCCTTGCCCCCGAACATATGGCTGAAAGACAGCTTTGACAGCTGGTCGCTGATAGTGTCGATCAATTCCCGGTTGTTATAACCCAGGCCGGTACACCACAGCCCGGCCATGCCCTCGAGGTACTGCTTACCCTCGCTGTCGTAGATGTAGACACCCTCACCCCGATCGACAATCATCTGCTCGGTGGCTTTCAAGTTGGTGGTTGGATAGATTACTGCTGACATTGTTGTCTCCCGGGATAATTGCTCGCAGACCAGACCTGTTACCGGTCTATGCCGCCCATGCAGATATACTTCATTTCAATATAGTCTTCGATGCCGTACTTGGAACCCTCCCGGCCCAGACCGGATTCCTTCATACCACCGAAGGGTATTACCTCGGAGGTTATGCCCACTTCGTTGACACCGACCATGCCGTAATCAATACCCTCGCTGACACGCCAAACCCGCCCGATATCGCGGGTATAGATATAGGCAGCCAGTCCAAACTCGGTATCGTTGGCCATGGCAATGGCCTCCGACTCATCGGCAAAGCGGTACACCGGCGCCACCGGTCCAAAGATCTCCTCGCGAAAAACACGCATGTCACTGCGGGCGTCCGCCAGTACCGTCGCCTGGTAATAGCACTCTCCCAGCTCAGTGGCAGGCCCACCCCCCAGTACCGCCCTGGCGCCCTGCTCCCTGGCCTCGCGTACCATGCTGTCGACATCGTTAACGGCTCTGGCGGTAATCAGCGGCCCAAGGGTGGTGCCTTCCTGCGCACCGTTGCCCAATTGCAGGCGGGATACCGCCGCCACAAACTTTTCCAGGAAACGGTCATACACCGCGTCCTGCACCATCACCCGATTGGCACAAACGCAGGTCTGGCCGGCATTGCGGTACTTGGAAGCGACGACTCCCGCTACCGCCTCATCCAGGTCGGCGTCGTCAAACACGATGATGGGCGCATTGCCGCCAAGCTCCATCGAGACTTTTTTAACGGTAGCGGCGCTTTGCTCAAGCAATTTTTTCCCCACGGGTGTGGAGCCGGTAAAGGTTAACTTGCGCACCACCGGGCTATCGGTCAACGCCTTGCCGATTGCCCTGGCGTCCAGGCCGGTCACGACATTGAGTACGCCGGCGGGAATGCCCGCGCGATGCGCCAGCTCCGCCAGGGCCAGGGCAGACAGCGGGGTCTCTGCGGCGGGCTTGATCACGATACTGCAACCGGCTGCGAGCGCCGGGCCCGCTTTGCGGGTGATCATCGCACTGGGGAAATTCCACGGGGTAATGGCTCCCACCACACCCACCGGCTGTCTGGTCACCACCAGGCGCAGTCCGGCGGCGCCGGGCAGAACGTCGCCATAGACGCGCTTGGCTTCTTCGGCAAACCACTCGATAAAGGAGGCCGCATAGGCGATTTCCCCGCGGGACTCGGCGAGCACCTTGCCCTGCTCTGCGGTCATGATGTTCGCCAGGTCTTCCTGGTTTTGCATGATCAGGTCGAACCAGCCACGCAGCAGCTGGCTGCGCTCCTTGGCCGGGCGCTGGCGCCAGCTCACCATCGCGGCTTCGGCAGCCTCGATAGCCTGCACAGTCTGCGTTGCGCCGTGATCGGCAACCCGCGCCAGCACCTCTCCGGTCGCCGGGTTGTGCACCTCAAAAGTAGCCCCGTTGCCCGCGTCTGCCCACTGGCCATTGATATAGGACTGGGTGCGCAGCAGGCCCGGATCGAGTAGAGACAAGTGCATGGCGTCGGACCTTGTGTGGGTTCAGTGGCTGGATAGCCAGTTTAACAATTGTTATTCTCACTACAATCGATAAAAATGAACCCTCATGGTGACTTTTTATCACCAGGAGCGGTGATATGACCTTATCTCGACGGAATCTGCCACTGAACGCCCTGCGTGCCTTTGAGGCAACCGCGCGCCACTGCCATCTGCGCCGGGCGGCGGACGAGCTCGGTGTCACCCACGGCGCCGTATCCAGGCAGGTGCGCCAGCTGGAGCAGCGCCTGGGCGTGGAACTGTTTGACCGCGCCCACAACCGGCTCACCCTGACCTCCGCCGGGCAGCGCCTGATGCGGGTGGTGGGCGATGCGCTGGATCGCATCACCGAGAGCACGCTGTACCTGGATCCCGAGTCCATGTCCGGCAACCTGGTGGTCGCCTCCACCCCGTCCATCATCATGGGCTGGTTACTGGCCCTGATTCGCGATTTCAACCAGCGCTACCCGGAAATCGAGCTGCGGGTACTGAATATCGAGCCGCGCCAACATGCCCTGCCCCCCGAAGTCAGCGTCGCGGTCTGCTTCGGCGAGCCGGATTCCAGCCAGCGGGTGGTAAAGAAGTTATTTCACGAGCGCTATTTTCCCGTCTGCAGCCCGGGCCTGCTGCGCGAGGCGGAGCCGGTAAACCGGCCCGTCGACCTGCTGCAATACCCGCTGGTACACGATCAACACGGGCGCTGGCAGCGCTGGCTGGCTGATCACGCGCTGGACAGCGCCAATGCGCACAACAATCTGTACCTGCAGGATGCCTTCCAGGCGCTGGTGGCGGTCAGGGAGGGGTGCGGCGTGGGTCTGGCGGACCGCCTCGAGATCGGCCGCGACCTGCGCAGCGGCAATCTGGTGGCATTAATGGAACATACCGTCGAGGCGAGCCAGTCCCACTACCTTGTCACCGATCTACCCCAGCGCATGACCGTCCGTGCACGGCTGTTTGCCGAACACATCCAGCGCGAGCTGGGTATCTGGTAGTGACTTCGTTTACATCAGCCCATATGGTGCAGGGCGCAGAGTTTATTGCCGGCAGGGTCACGCAAATAGGCGAGGTAGAGTTTCCCCGTGGCGCCTTCACGCGGGCCTGGAGGGTCTTCGCAGGTGGTGCCGCCGTTGGCCAGCCCAGCGGCGTGCCAGGCGTCGGCTGTTGCCGGATCCGCCGCCGCAAAACCTATAGTGCTGCCGTTGCCGGCTGAGGCAGGCTCTCCATCAATGGGCTTGCTGATCGAAAAAATGCCGGTGCTGGTGAAGTAAAAGCAACGGCCCTTGTCATCGATAACGCCAGGCTTGTGGCCCATCGTCCCCAGAATCGCATCGTAAAAAACCTTTGCTTCCTGCACGTCGTTGGCACCAACCATAATATGACTGAACATCTATTTTCTCCTTGAGTAGGCAATTGAGCGGCGACAGTGTGTACCAAATTAATTTCTATCGCATCCATAAATTGCAGAAATTATACTCCACGGTGTCGGCAGACAGTGTAGCCTCGAAACACCCGGGCCTTATGGGAGCAAACAAGATGAGTGACACACCGTGGCAATACCTTGAACTCAACCGTGAGGGCCGGGTACTGGAGGTGCGCTTCAGGGCACACAACGCGCACAACAGCCTGAGTAATGCGCTGATGCGGGAATTGACGCAGTTGGCCGGTGAGCTGCAATACGACAGCGAGCTGAACGCCATCATCCTGACCGGTGCCAATGACATATTCTCCGCCGGGATGGATCTGAAAGACCCGGAGCTGGCCGCCGCCGGCACGCTCAGCCTGGCCCAACAGAGACAGTTGGTGAAGGTGGGACCGGCCATGTGCGCGGCCTGGGAAGCGCTGGAACCCATTACCATCGCCGCCATCGAGGGCTGGTGTATTGGTGGGGCCACCGCCCTGGCCTGCGCCTGCGACTGGCGTGTGGCCGCCGATAACGCCTCATTCTACGTTCCCGAACTGAAGCTGGGCATGAATATGAGCTGGCAGAGTGTACCGCGCTTCAATCACCTGATCGGGCCGTCGAAAACCAAGCAATTACTGATCCTGGCACAGCCCCTGGATGCTGGCACCTGCAAGGATTGGGGACTGTTCGACTATATCACCGCGCCGGGAGCGGCAATGGACAAGGCCAGGGATCTCGCCAACCAGGTAGCCGCTATGCCCCCGGTACCGGTACGCATGGCAAAACGCGCCGTGACTGTGAGTGCGTCAGCGCTGGACCACGCGGTCAGTTACATGGACGCAGACCAGTTCCTGCTGACCCAGGGCACCGAGGATGCAATCGAAGGTGCGATGGCTTTCTTTGAGAAACGCGAGGCGACATTCAAGGGTAATTAAAGCCCCGATCAGTCCATGTTCAAGCAATTGAACTAAGCGACCAAATCGCCTGGAAACACAGACCGGGCCGATCCCGCTGCATTATGCTGGTTGGTATTCGTAAGATCACCGCCAACCAGGATCACCCGAGGACGAACCATGAGCAAAGTACTGATTACCGGGGCCACCGGTTTTATCGGCAACCACGTCACCCGCCTGTGCCTGGAGCGCGGCGACGACGTGCGGGTCATGGTGATGCCCGGCGAAGACCGCTCGCCGCTGGACGGCATGGATGTGGAATTCGTAGAGGGCAACCTGCTGGATCCGGACTCGCTGCCCGGGACGGTCAAGGGCGTGGAAAAGCTCTACCATCTGGCGGCCCTGTTCGCCATCTGGACCAAGGATCCCGACCTGCACTACAAGATCAACGTGGAGGGCGCCCGCTCCATGATGCAGGCGGCGATGGCCGCCGATGTGGAGAAAATCGTCTACACCAGCAGCATTGCCGCTATTGGCGTTGCCGGCAAGGATGCCATGGCCACCGAGGAAACACCGTTTCGCAGCTGGGCGTTCGCCAGTGAATATATCCTGTCCAAGTACATCAGCCACCTGGTCGTGAAAGGCATGGTCAAGGACGGCCTGCCGGCGACCATGGTCATGCCCGGCCTGCCCTTCGGACCCGGCGACCGGGCGCCCACCCCCACCGGCACCATGATTCTCGGCACCCTCAAGGGACAGATGAAGAACTACTGGGACGGCGGGGTCTGCCCCGTGGATGTGCGGGATGTCGCGGCCGGTCACGTACTGGCCATGGACAAGGGTCGCATTGGGGAGTCCTACATCCTGGCCAATAAGGAAGCCAACATGAGCAACAAGGAATTCCTGACCCTGATCGGCAAAATCGCCGGTGTCGACAAGGTCGCGAGCAAGGAGATTTCCGGCAAAACCATGTTGCGCGTGGCGCGCGTCGCCGAATTCATCAGCAGACTGACTGGCAAGGCGCCCATTACCACCTACAAAAATTCACTGTTCGTTATGCAGCACTGCTACGTGGACCCGAGCAAGGCTATCGAGGAACTGGGCTTGCCCCAGACCCCCATTGAAACCGCGGTGCGCGACTCCATCGCCTGGTTTCGCGAACACGGCTACGCCTGAGAGTCACGGGAAAGCATCACTCAGGGGTTCATGTCCTCACCATCCAGGGTGAAACGCACTTCATGGGCCTTGAGCACTCCGTGACACTCACTGCAGTGCACCTGCGCCTGCAGCTGCTCGCCGCAGGGATTATGCGTCACCTGCATCGGCTTGCCCCGCCCCTGGGGATCACACCAGGTGTCACCCCACTGCAACAGGGTGAGGAACCAGGGAAATAAGCCCTGCCCCTTCTCCGTCAGGTGATATTCATAGCGCAGCGGTCGCTGCTGGTAGACCACCTGCTCCAGCACACCCTCCTCTACCAGTAGCTTCAGCCGGTCAGACAGGATATTGGTGGCTACCGGCAGCTCCTGGTGAAACTGTTCGAAGCGTGTCAGGCCATGGAAGGACAGGGCGATCAGGTTGGACGTCCAGCGATCACCCACCACGTTGATCAGGTTGCGATACAAGGCGTGCTCGCTGCGCACCTCGGTAATGGCTATGGAGGAGCGGCGGCGAACTTTCTTCTCGCGCACATCGCGGGTCGCGCCCGGCCCGGGCTGGTAGCTGACATCGCGCAAACACACCAGGGCATCGCAACAGGCACAGCGCAGCTGGGCCACGAAGGGCTTTGCGCATGGCAGGTGCACCAGTTCTACCCGGTCCAGTGCCGGGGTCTGGTACCAGTCACGCTCCCAGGTGATAGCCATCATGGCGCAGTCATACAGCGCAATGGACTTGCTGGTGAGGTGATAGCGCGGCCGGTGGGAGCCGGCGACCCCCTCCTCCCTGCGCAGGCAACCTACCTCCTGCAACCATTTCAGGCGATTGGACAACACCCCGCGGGACACCCCCATAGCCGCCATCATCTCGTTGAAGGAATTAATACCCCACAGCACTTCCTGAATAATCAGCAGGCACCACTTGTCGCCGATCTGGTCCAGCGCGCGGTTGATGGAACTGGCGCGGGTAGTAAATTCACCCACTGTGGCTTCGGTCATGGCTTCCCCTGGTGCTTATCCGCCTATTGTGCCCCAATCACGCACTACCCCAAAACAAAAGGTGCATCGCTCATTACCGGGTTGCTTGGCACATTATAGAAATAGTCTGTTTCTGGATGTTTTCTGGGTTTGGTTCTGGCCAGCGGGTCCGGACAAAAGCAGGTTTTTCACCAAGCGAATATCGTGGAGCGACTGAGAAACACTTTCCCGCCCGGGACCGTTTGCACAGCCATAAAAAAAGGCGAACCGCTAGAACAGCCCGTCGATTTCGCCCTGCGCATTCACCGAAATATGATTGGCCGCAGGCACCCGGGGCAGGCCGGGCATGCGCATGATATCGCCACAGACCACCACCAGGAACTCCGCCCCCGCAGACAGGGACAGCTCGCGTATTTTTACGTTGTGATTGCTGGGGGCTCCCATAAGGGCCGGGTCTGTGGAAAAACTGTACTGGGTCTTGGCCATACAGATTGGGAAATGACCGTAACCCTCGCGCTCAAACTGCCGGAACTGGTCGCGAATTTTTTTGTCCGCATTGATATCGTCTGCACCATAAATGGACCGGGCTATGGTGCGGGCCTTGTCCCACAGGCTCATATCATCTTCGTACAGGGTGCGGAACCGGGCAGTGCCGCTATCGGCCAGTTCTACCACAGACCCGGCCAGGCCCTGCGCGCCCGCACCACCATCCGACCAGTGGGTGCAAACATGCGCTGTAACACCGCGCTGCGCCACGTAATGACTGATGGCGTCCAATTCCGCCTGGGTATCACTGGTAAAATGATTGATTGCGACGGTCAGTGGCACACCAAACTGACTGGTATTACGGATATGTCGCCCCAGGTTTTCCAGGCCGCGCTGCACCGCCGCCACGTCTTCGTGCTCCAGCGCATCGCGAGCCACACCACCGTGCATTTTCAAAGCGCGCACGGTGGCGACAATAACCACCGCGGAAGGATGCAGACCAGATTTTCGACACTTGATGTCAAAGAACTTCTCCGCGCCGAGGTCGGCACCGAAACCCGCCTCAGTCACCACGTAGTCAGACAACTTCAGGGCCGTTTCGGTGGCGATGACGGAGTTACAGCCGTGGGCAATATTGGCAAAGGGACCGCCGTGTATAAAGGCGGGATTATTTTCCAGGGTTTGCACCAGATTGGGCGCCAGGGCATCGCGCAGCAGGGCGGTCATCGCTCCCGGGGCTTCCATCTGCGCCGCGGTCACTGGCGCCAGGTCACCGCGGGTATAGCCGATAACAATATTGCCCAGGCGGCGCTGCAGATCCTCAAGGTCTCGCGACAGACAGAAGATCGCCATCACCTCAGAGGCCACGGTAATATCGAAGCCGTCCTCCCGGGGGAAGCCGTTGGCCGACCCGCCGAGGCCGGTAGTTATCTGTCGCAACTGCCGGTCGTTCATATCCAACACCCGACGCCAGGTCACCCGGCGCAGATCGAGGCGGATATCATTGCTCCAGTGGATATAGTTACCAATCAACGCCGCCAGCAGGTTGTGGGCCGCGCCTATGGCGTGCATATCGCCGGTGAAGTGCAGGTTGATATCTTCCATAGGCACCACCTGGGCCATACCCCCTCCGGCGGCGCCGCCCTTCATACCAAAGCAGGGACCCAGGCTGGGCTCACGCAGGCAAACGGTGGCGTTTTTACCCAGGCGGTTCATGGCATCCGCCAGGCCGATGGCAACCGTGGTCTTGCCCTCCCCGGCCGGGGTGGGGCTCATTGCCGTGACCAGCACCAGCTTGCCACTGGCACGCTCACGCAGAGACTGCACATAATCCAGATTGAGCTTGGCCTTGGTATTGCCGTAGAGAGCCAACTCCTTCTCCGGGATCCCCAGGCGCCCGGCAACCCGGACAATTGGCAGCATCTGCGCTGCGCGCGCTATTTCTATATCCGACTTCATTAATGCCCCGTATGCAGTTGATGGATGGGCTGCAAGCAAACCGTTGGATAGTGTAGCCTATGGCCCAGCACGCTAATACCAGGAGTTGGCCATGACCGACCCCACCGACAATGTCACGCAAAACAGGCTGGCAGAATTGCAAGAGCGGGGTTACACCCTGATCCCCGACTTCCTGTCGCCACAGCGCCTGGAGCAGGTCAACGCGCTGTACGACACCATGCTGGGCAGCCACAGCGGTCGCAACAACTTCGAGGGCAATTGCACCGAGCGTATATATACCCTGGTAGCACGCGACAAGCTGTTCCAGGATATCGCTGAAGACCCGCGCATCATGGCGCTGTGCGATGCGCTGTTTATGCCCAACTACCTGCTCACCGCGAACCAGGCGATTGTTATCAGTCCGGGTGAAACACCACAGCCCTGGCACACCGACGACTCCTTTTACCCCATCCCCCGACCGCGGCCCATGATCAGCCTGTCCACCATCGTCGCCGTGGAGGATTTCACTGTCGCAAATGGTGGCACGCAGATCATCCCCGGCAGTCACCTGTGGAGTGACGAACAGATCGCGGGAGACTATGTCAGCGGCGACAGAGAAAGCGATCCGGATTTCGGCAAACAACTCCAGGGCATGGCGCTCGATATGACAATGCCCGCAGGCACCTGCCTGGTGTTTGCCGGCACCTTGCTGCACCGCGGCGGAGCC
Organism: Halioglobus sp.; assembly: GCA_029287595.1. Lineage (GTDB taxonomy): Bacteria > Pseudomonadota > Gammaproteobacteria > Pseudomonadales > Halieaceae > JAACFI01. Next base: position 9,920 of record JARFQU010000066.1, read on the forward strand.
AACAACAGTGAGGGCACGCGCAGGGCTTTCTCCAACCAGTACTGCGAGCCCTGGGCCAGGCCCCAGGAGAACTTCTTCCTGGCGATACCCCCGGCGAAAGTGGCGCAGATGTCGGCAAAAATGCAGTCGCTGCTGGGCTATTCCATACACCCACCCTTCATGGGACAGGTTACCGCCTCCCATCCGCGCAAAGCGCTTGCCCCGGACTTTGTGCCACCGGCCTATCGCGAGGCCTGAGCATGAGCCTGTTTTACGAAGCGCTGAACCGGCGGGTTCCCGGGGACTTCCGGGCCACGGTAAACTCGCTGGTCAGCCTGGGGGTGCGCGCGATCTTTATCGTCACCGGGCCGGTATTGGGGTTC
>JARFQU010000123.1 GCA_029287595.1 Halioglobus sp.
CCCGATAGTGCTGAGCCCGGAGCAGGTGCCTGCCAAGATTGAACAGATTCTGAACTGCAGCATGAGCAGTCACGAATCTCTGGGCCTGCCTCACCGACTTGAATCGCCGCATTCCTCGCTCTCTGACGCGGGTAGATTCATGGGATTGCTCTGCCCGATTATTCTCATACTGTTGAGTACTGTGAATCGCCTCGGGTATCAACTCGCGATGTGCAACGCCATAGCTGTGCAACTTATCGGTCACGATCTTCCTGGGTTCACCACCGTGACTGCGCAACAACCTCTTGAAGAAGCGTTTAGCAGCTGCTCCGTCGCGCCGGGCCTGTAGATATACATCAACAACTTCGCCATCTTGATCCACGGCCCTCCACAGATAGTGCTGCTTGCCATTGATCTGAATGGTCCGGCACTCCGGCAAAGACTTCATCAATGTAGAAGGTGTCGCCGTAACCTTGATGACTACGTTTCAATCTGCGGGTGTAGATTGCTCCGAACTTGATGCACCAAAGGCGGATGGACTCGTGGCTGACTGTAATACCGCGCTCAGCGAGAAGGTCTTCAATATCCCGGTGGCTTAGATTGAATCGATAGTAGAGCCAGACAGCGTAGGAAATGATATCTGGTGGGAAGCGATGGCGTTTATATGTGCGCATGGGCCGATTCTAGCAATATCGGCCCAGTTAAGTTGTCATTACCGCTAAAAGTTATAGCGCCCCTGCAAAGCGATGGTACGCGGCCTGTTCAGGCTGGCCACGGTCGTGGACTCGTCATCGCCACCAAAAATGGGGTAATCGAATTCGAAGCTGACTTCCTCATCCAGCAGGTTGCGACCCAGTAGTGCAACTTCCCAATTATCCCCAGCCGGCAACACCGCCAGGCGCAGGTCAAAAATGGTAACCGCGTCAATCAGAAACTTCTCCTGCCTGTCTGTGTAGCGCTCATCGACATAATTCAACGCGCCGTCCAGCCGCCAGCGCAGTCGGCCCAGGCCCAGCTCATGCTCATAGCGCGCGGTTATACTGCCAGACCAGTCCGGTGAACCCGGCATCGCATCCCCCGAGTTCTTTTCGCTCGCATCGGTGTAGGTGACGCTGGCCGCGAGTGTCAGGTCTGTACTGGCAGCCCACTGTGACTCGAGCTCCACGCCCTCGCTCTCGACTGGAATCGTCGTCGTGTCAAACCCAAGGCCGGTAAATCGCACGACCTGGAAGTCATCTATCTCAGTTCTGAAAACGGCCAAGTTGAGAATGGCAGCGCCTCGAAAAAGCTGCAGTTTCACCCCCGCTTCAGTTGTATCCGCCTCCTCGGTGTCGTACTCCGCATCCGACGGCAGCGAAACTGCGGCGGAAAAACCACCACTCTTGCTGCCGCGTGCCCAGGATCCGTACAACATGGTGCTATCACTGAGATCCCATTGCAGGTTTATAGAGCCATCGAAATTGTCTTCTTCCCTTTCCAGCGAAGTCGGCGCTACCTCGGGGGAGATGATTCCGATTCCGGGCGAGCTTCGCAGGTGTGTGTTGGCAAATACCGCATCTTTTTCCTCGTCTGTCCAGCGTAATCCCAGCGTGGCCCGCCAGCGGTCTCCCAATTCCAGCTCGCCCTGGCCAAATACCGATAGCACTCGCGTGTCCTGCTGGTAGGATTTCAGGCGTGCGCCTGTCAGGGGAAATGGGCCCAGGGTAAAGGGCGGAGGAAAAGCCGTGTCCAGGGTTTCATCCAGGTCGAAATCGCTGTCCAGGTAAAACAGCCCGGCTATGTAGGTAAAGCGCCCTTCATCGGTGGAGACCAGACGAAGCTCCTGGGTAAACTGGGAAAAATCCTGGTCCACCAGCACCGAAAGATAATCTCCGGTGGTGAAGTCAGAATCGATGACGCGCTTGTTATCATAGCTGGACAGGCCGGTGAGTGCCGTCAGCGTGTGGCTTGCCAATGGATACTCGAAATTAATATAGGCGCGGTCACCCGTCTGTTTGTCCAGGGCCCCTCCCTGCTTGCCAAAGGAAGTATAGGCCTGTTTTTTCTCGTTCAGTCCAGCTATCACCGCCGGGTCCAACGCGGCAATAATGCCCTTGGTATCTTTCGCGATCTGGAAGGTATCCCCGTCAATATCCAGATCATCGTATTGATAACCCAGGGTCAATTCACCATCGTCAGCGAACGGGAATAGCATGGTCAGGCGGACTGTCGCCTGCTCTCGCTCCGGTACACTATTGCCGGTGAAGGTGTTCCTCACATACCCCTGCTCGCTGACCTGGTTAAAGGCCAGGCGGATCGCACCAGGGCCGGCAGGCAGGTCCACCGCGCCGGTGCTGTAAAAACTGTCGTATTCGAATTCGTAATCAGCCTGGATATAGCCTGCAAGGTCATCGCCCGGCTTCCGGGTTACCACGCTGATAGCGCCGAGGCTGGTGTTCTTACCCAGCAGCGAGTTCTGGGTGCCCTTGATTATTTCAACCCGCTCCAGGTCGAACAGTGAGGCCTGGAACTCGCGCTGGCGCCCGGCATAGATCCCGTCGATAAACAGCCCCACGGACTGGTCATAGGTTTCGTTGCCGGCGCCGGTGCCGAGGCCGCGGACACTGATATTCGCCAGGTTCTGCGGTGTCGGCAGGATCTCCAGCCCGGGTATGAAACCGGCCAGGTCGACGATGTTGCGTATCCTGAACTTCTCGATCTCCTCGCCAGGCATCACGTTGATAGTGACCGGGATGGCCTGCACATTTTCCACGCGCTTCTGGGCAGTGACGATGACTTCTTCAAGTATCAGCTCCTGTGCTCTGGACGACTCCTGATAAAATGACGACATCGCCAATGCCGCACATAGTGAGGCTGCGGTCCTGGAGCCAATTAGCCTGGTCTTTTCGTGTCGTCCAGGTTTTTCTGATACGCCGGTTTCTTTTTCAGTCATGCAATATGGCATCCAGATCACCCTGCACTTCAAGACAACCGTGCTCGCCGCTGCCGTGAAAAAGCGTCTCGCCGTCGGCGATACGCTCAAAACGAAGTTCCACCCTGGAGGTCATCGTTTCTGCAACACGCTCCACCATCTGTTTGTCATAGGGTGCGTGGAGTAGCGCGCCCTCCCCCTTGCTGGCGCTAAGTACCAGGCGGTGGGTCTTGTCGCGCACCGAGAGACGGTAACTGTGATGGTCCACTTCGATATGCTCGATTTCGGACCCGGTGTACGTGGTAAAACGATATAGCTTGTCCCGCAGCAGGAAGCCAATCAGGAAGCCGCGGAAAGAGCCGGTCAGCCAGGGGATACGGGCCACGGAAGCGCTGATGGAGACACCTGCTTCCTCGAAGTGGTTACTCTGCGCCCATACATAACCACTGGGAAAGCCTCGCCCCCAGTCTTTTTCAATATAGCCGCGCCCATTCTTAAAAGACGTCTTATTATCAGCCACGACCAGCTCGCCGGAGAGTGTGTGATCCATACTGAGAATACCGTGGTTACACTCCATCAAAGGTACGAAACTGTAGGGCCCCATAACACCCGGCTGGGTAAGGGTCACCGGCCACCCTAGCCAATTGCCGAAGTGGATTGTGCCATGTATGGCCTGCCCGGCTGATGTCTCGCCGGCTTCAATATCCAGTTTGATAGCGCGACGGTTGAAGCGGCTGCGACCGATTCGGACATCGAAGCTGGCGCTATCGGCTGTGAAGTCCTCGAGCGGGAAGCGATGGTAGGCAGAGCTGCCGGCCCGCCCGTCCAGTACCTGAATGAACGCGTGGGCGTCAGCCCCGAGGAAGACGCCCGGGATGATCGCGTAAGGTTGCGAACCCTGCGCATCTACGAGTTTGAAATACCAGCCTTCGAAGCAGGGTCGGCCGCGGTCCAGCATGTGCTGGAGATGGAAATTCTCCGGACACCATATATTTTTTAATCGTCTGAGCATACCGCCTCCATCCGGCTCCTGGTCAACCATCTTCCCAGAGTGAAGCCGTTATAGACAGCAGCATGAGCGTTCAGGAAACCCTGCACCTGTCTGTTCTGGTCCACTTGAAATGCTCAGTTGCCCGCACCGGAATTGGCCAGCCGCATGAGCTTGAGCGTGCCAACGGGTGTAAGTCGTTTCACGAAGTACAATATTCGCGAATCGACACAGATCACCAGCTTGAAGCGTTTTCGCGTTATTGCCTTGCAGATCGCTTTAGCCGCGTGCGCGGGAGGTGTGGCGTACTTGAAAGTCTTGAGCAGTCTTTCCCGCCGGCCCTGCTCCATCCGCGCGGCACCGAGAATATTGGTGGCGACCGCACCCGGGTGCACGCAGGTAATGCCCACGTTAGTGTTGGCAAGCTCAACAAACAGGCTCTCACTGAGACCAGTTACGGCAAATTTCGTCGCGGCATAGGAGCTTTGCCATTTCATACCGGTAAAACCGGCAGAGCTGGAAATGTTCACGATATGGGCCTCTTCAGCCTCCAGCAGCAGTGGCAGGAAAAACTTGCAGCCATACATGACCCCCCAGTAGTTGATCCCGGTAATCCATTCCAGGTCTTCCACTTCCTGTTCACGAAAGCTCAGGTTCACCGAGACTCCGGCATTATTCACCAGGATATGAACGGCTCCATGCGCCGCAAGAACCTGCTGTGGCAATGATTCCATCTGTTCGCGACTGGACACATCCAGCACATGGATACTGCACTTTCGATTCAGTAATTCCACCTCACGCTTGAGGTCCGCCAGGCCGTCGCCGTCAATATCGGCCGCCGCGATATACGCCCCCCTGCGAGCCAGCTCCAGGCAGATTGCCCGGCCAATGCCGCTTCCCGCACCAGTGACTACCGCCACCCGGTCAGTAAAATTTCTCATTTAGTGTACCCCGTCACTCACTTTGTGACATTCAGATCCGCCTTGGACGAAAGCAGTAACATGGAAGAGGCGAAGTCGATGTGGCGCTGCTCATCGGCCTTGATCTCGCGATTGGCCGCGCGCCTGATCCGAAACATGGACAGGCTTAGTGGCGGCGCGCCCACAATCAACTGGGCAAAAACGGCCGGAGGCTTTGACTGTCCCAGGCCCAGTTCACGAAGGGAATCACAGAGTTCACTCTGCTGTGCGGGAACCTGCAGGTAGCTGCGCAAGCCGATAACTTCAGCGTGACCGGCCACCAGCGGGCCGTGACAGGTGGTGTAATGCCTTACAAATTCCGCCTGGCTCAGATGGCCCAGCCCATTCCCGAACCAGAGAACATTCTGACCGCTGTTTTCACCCTCAAGCAAGCGGATGGGCCGTCCCATCAGGATAAAAGAGCGAGCCGTGTCAAAACCGCCTGAACAGCATCCGGCGACTTCCCGCCAGCGCAAACGCCCGGCTTCACTGGCCAGCGATTCGCGCAGGGCAGCCTCGCTGATCGCGAAGACCTCCACGGCGTCAACAGGGCGCGCCGTTCCCCGCATGCGTCGCAGCAGGCGATTGGCCAGGCCCCTGCCACGACCATCCAGCCATTCGTAGGAAACCGCACCCAGATAGTCTGCGTGCTCACTAAAAGCCTGGCGACGCTGCTCCCGTAGGTCATTGAAGCGACCAGCAGCCGCCCCCGGAAGTTTATACAGTCCCTGCACGAGGATCCGGTCAGGCTTAACTTGCACTGCTATACCCACTCAGTACGGCAAGCAAAAAAAAATCCCTCTATATCCAAAGCCATTTTCCGAGAGATCCCGTTCTGCGTCTACTGGCGCATCATTGCCCTGCAGGTAGGGAAAAGCACTTAAATCCATCGTTCTACACCCCGTATATTGACTACCGTAGAAGTGACCAATTGACTTCAGGAGATACTAGCAGCTGAATCTTAATAAAAACAGTCTCGTCTGTTTCTTTTTTACAAGAGCAAGACCATGTACTCCACACCCATCAGTCCCTGATGTTTTATTCTGCAGGCACTTAAGCTAGTGTAACTATCAGCTTTTCAGTCTGGCATGGCAGGAAGTCATTATGGAGACCACATTTCCCTCGCAGGAGGACATTGAGTCCCTGGTGGGATATCAGTTTCCCGGCGGCACCTATCGCATCGCGCACTGGGAAAACTTCCTGCTCACAGGCTGCACCGGCGCCGAGCTGCTGCCGGGTGGAATGGCGCATCCAAGCGCACTCTTCCACCTGCCTATAGCCGGCGCAGGTACCAGCATTGCCGAAATGTTCGCACTGGGGCAGGCAGAATCAGACCTCTCCATCATGATAGAGAGCTATGACTGGAGTTTCTTCCAGCCATTGTGCGAGGAAACAGATTACCAGGTTGCAGGCCGGATCACGTCGGCCGAGCGCTGCAGCAATACCGAGGGAAAACTGTACGACCGCATACAGTTCCAGTTCGACGTGTCCCTGCCGGCCGGGGAGCCTGTCGCCCGCTCTGTCATCACCTGGCACTACACGAGGGACACCCTGTGAAGCACCGTGTCGGCGACCCTATTCCTGAATGGGTTATGGAGCACGTTTCGTCGGAGCGCATGCGTACCATGGCGGCTATTCTGCGTGACCCCAACCCCCTGCACTGGGATCGACAGGCCGTCGCCGCACTGAAGCTGGGGCTGGGCGAGCGGACCATTAACCAGGGTCCGCTGGGGCTGGGCTATATGGTCAACATGCTACACGCCTGGGCGGGCCCTGGTTGCATTCGAAGCATGGTGACACGCTTCCCACAGGTGGTACTGGACGGCGAGCGCGTGATCGCGCGGGGAACGATCACAGCGCTAAGAGAAAGCGGGGGCGAACTGCTGGCAGAGTGCAGTATCAGCCTTGAACATGCCCAGCGCGGCGTGCTGCTGGAAGGGGAAGCTACGGTTTCACTTACAGCACCGGCTACAGGGAGCCCGGCCTGAGCGGAGCACCCCCTTACATACGCGTTAATACCTTGCACTGATGACTGGGGGTGCGCAGGGCCTCAAAGGCCTCCGGCAATTCATCCAGGCCAACAATATCCGTCACCATAGCAGAGACATCGATGCGCTTCTCGGCCAGCATGGCCAGGCAGGTATCGAAGTCGTCCCGGGTGTAGGCGATGGCAAACTGGATCTGCAGTTCCTTGATCAAACCAAAGAAAGGCATGATGTTATCGGGCTGTTCACAGACCCCCACGGGGACTATCTTGCCGCGCTGGGGCGCCATTTCGATACATTGCTGCAGTAAGCCAGGCGCACCGACGCACTCAAAGATTACCTCGGGGGGACCGCCGGCCACACCGATAAACTGTTCCAGCAACTGTTCGGCTCCACCAGAAGGGTCAGGACGAATGACACGTGTGGCGCCCATTTTCACGGCCAGGGCGGCGCGACTGGGGGCCAGCTCACTGACCACCACTTCACGGGCACCAAAAAACCGTGCCCACAGCGCTACTGTCAGGCCTATGGGCCCCGCGCCGATTACCATGACGCGACTGCCCGCTTTAAGATTCGCGACACGCACCGCATGGATACCCACTGCCAGCGGCTCAACCAGCGCAGCGCTTTCCAGATCCAGGCCGTCCGGCAGGCGAATGGTTTCCCGTGCGCCGGTGGCCACAAACTCGGCGTAACCACCGGGCGCATCCACACCGGCCACCTTCTTGTCCTGGCATTCAAAGAAGCGACCCGCTGCACAGGGCAGGCAATGCCCACAGGCGATAAAAGGCAAGGCACATACCTTGTCCCCTATCTGCCAGTCGCCCTCTGCCTGCGCACCCACTTCCGCAATCTCGCCCACGTACTCGTGCCCCAATATCTGGCCACAGCAGGCTGTGGTCAGCCCCTCACGGGTTGCATGCAGGTCAGTTCCGCACACGCCGCAGTAAGCCACTTTCATCACCAGGCCCCTGGGATCAGGCTCGGGATCAGCGACATGCTCTACTACCAATGGCGTGCCTACTTCCTTAAATACTGCGGCTTTCATACTGGTTCCTCGAAAAAGTGCCGGCGGGTTGTCACTATCGCGCTCAGGACTGTGTGCGTCTATCAAACGTAATGTGCAGCTCTTTCAAGCCACGCAGCACCATATTGGGCCAATGGGTGAGGTCATTTTTGCCTTCCGCCAGCCGGATATTGGTCAGTCGCTGCAACAGGCGCGCAAAAGCGACCTTCATTTCCTTTCTGCCCAAAAAGGCACCCGGACAGAAATGGATGCCGTAGCCAAAGGCAATATGGTCGTCCGCATTCTTGCGGCACACATCCATGCTGTCCGGGTTATCGAACACCCGTTCGTCACGATTCGCAGCGGCGTAACGCAGTTGCAGCAGGGCACCCCTGGGGATGGCCACGCCCTGAATCTCTGTATCGCTGGTTACCACTCGCCACAGGCCAGCAGAAGGTGACTCAAACCTGAGTATCTCCTCTACCGCATTATCGATCATGCCGGGGTCGTCCAGCAAAATCTGCAACTGCTCAGGCAGCTGGATCAGGGAGAGCATTCCCCCGGTTGTCGCCGATGTCGTTGTCTCATTCCCGGCCACCAGTAACTGCTCTATCATGCTGAGCAGTTCTTCTATCGTCATCAGGCGCTCGCCGTCCGCATGCTTGATGGTATTGTTTGCCAGATCAGAGATCATGTCATCCCGCGGCTGCGCCCTGCGCGCCTCGATAATTTTCGCCACGTAGTGCTGGTATTCAACAATCAGTCGCGCGTTTTCGACCTCCTCTTCGGGGCTCGCCATCCCTCCCAGGCGCGAGGCAAAGGCATCAGACCAGGCTTTGATACGGCGCAGGTCCTCGCGCGGCACACCCAACTGGTCAGCGATGACAAACACCGGCAGCGGCGTGGCAAAGTCGCGCACAAACTCGCACTCGCCCCTGTCGATAAAGTCATCGATCAGTTCATCCACAACCTGTTCAATATAGACATGCATTTTCTCCACTCGCGCGGAGGAGAATACCTTGTTGACCAGCGAGCGAAACACCTTGTGCTCAGGGGGATCGAGGGTCAGCAGGGTGGGCGGCTGCTCGTATCCCTGTGCGTAGATAGTCGCAGCCTCGGGGCATGGGTCCGCGCCCTTGAGCAGATCCTGGAAATTGTTGGAGAAGGTCCCGGTATCGCGATTGATCCGTCGGATATCTTCCCACCGGGAGATCATATAGATATCAGTGCCCGGCAGTTGATAGGCCGGGGCCTCTCGCCGTATTGCCTGGTAAAACTCAAAAGGGGACTCAATGACCTCCGGTGAAAAAAAGTCAAAATCCGCGGGGCACTTTGCCATTAGTATCTCCTGGGTACGCCGCCTGTGCGACATTATTATGTTGGCCCCGGAATTCAGGCTCCAGACCGTCCCACAGTAGCGAATAGAAAATAAACAGTCAAATCTGATTGTTTTTTTAGAGCGGGTTTGCTACTTTTAAAAGCGCTGCGAATTTGATCATCAGGCGGGACTTCGCCGGCCACCCGGCATGGACCAGAATACGGGCTGCCTGTACCTCAACTCACCACCTTCAGGAGACAGACATGGATCTCGGATTATCGGGCAAGAAAGCCGTCATCACCGGTTCTACCCGCGGCATAGGCCGCGCTATCGCCAACCTGCTGGCAGACGAGGGCGTCTCCCTCGCTATCTGCTCCCGCAACCAGGAAGAAGTGGATTCCGCCGTGACCGAGCTGAGCGCCAAGGGCGTGAAAGTCACCGGATCGGTCGTCGATGTGGCGGACAAAGCCAGCTACCAGGCCTGGATCACCAGCGCCGGTGAAGAGCTGGGCGGCATCGATATCTTCATCCCCAATGTCAGCGCCGGCGGTGGTGACATGAGCGAACAGGGCTGGGAAAACAATTTTAATGTCGATCTGTTGGGCACCACCCGCGGCATCGAGGCCGCAATGCCCTTCCTGGAAAAATCCGCAGCGGCCTCTATTGTGATTATCTCCAGCACAGCTGGTGTAGAGACGTTTATGGGCCCGGCGCCCTACAACGCGATCAAGGGCGCGCTGATTGTTCACTCCAAACAACTCAGCCAGGCGCTGGCTCCCGCCGGCATCCGGGTAAACTGCGTCTCCCCTGGCCCGGTGTTCATAGAGGGCGGCGCCTGGGACTTCATCAAGAACAACATGGCCGAGCTGTATGACAGCACACTGGCCCAGATCCCACAGGGCAGAATGGGTAGCGCAGAGGAAATCGCCAACTCCGTAGCGTTCCTGGCGAGCCCTGCAGCCAGCCTCATTACCGGCGTAAACCTGGTCGCAGACGGCGGTTTCACCAAGCGGGTGCAGCTCTAGCACCATTTGCCGGAAAGTGCGGCACAAGTAAAAACGCCAGAATAGGCGCCCAGCTGGTAGCGGGCGCCGCAAGCTCCGCCTCAGTCGCCTAGCGCCACCATAATTGACTCACCATCCAGCTTTACCTTGTGACTGGCGATTGGCCGTATCGCAGGGCGACTGAGCGCCCGACCGTCGCGTACATCGAAGGCCGCGCCATGCAAGGGGCAGAGGATTTTCTGCCCCTTCAGCTTGCCCTCACAAAGTCGGGCTTGCGCATGGCTGCAAAGATTATCCACTGCGAACACGCCGTCAGCGGTATGGCAGAGCAGGATTTCCCGCCCGCCAACTTCCACACACAGGCTTGCGCCGCGCGGTAATTCATCCATACCCGCCACCCTGGAAAACTCGCCAATACTCACTCGCTACTCCTTTAGAAATTCATCCAGCGTGAGGTGTACCCGGCGTATACGCGCCTCCTGGTAGTTGCCCAGGGTAATGCCCGGCTTACGACTGGCCTTTAACCCCTGCTGCTGCAAATCGAGATTTCCCGTGTCTTCATCGTATACCGGTGCCAGCCAGCTCAGTGCCTCCACTTCGGTATAGGATTGCTCCACGCTCAGTTTGAAGGGCTCAGGCGGCTCGGGATGCTCCGCTCCCTCGGGCAGGGGCTCCAATACCATCAAATCGAAAATACTGCTGTCGATATCATCGCCATTGGGGCGGAAACGATAGGCCATGGGCACCGTAATGCCCGGGAAGAAAAACATATTAGGAAACAGGTGATACTCGATGGAATCCAGCATGAGAGTGTCACTGACGCTGGAGAGATCGACACCCAGGGCCTTGCCAATAAGCCGGCGCAGGTCTTCTGCCGCGACGCTGCGCGCGGTCTCGCCTGCCGGAACCTCTTCTTGCTCCAGGCCGAATACCGATAAACTCTGCAGTAGCTGGTTTTCCGTGAGCGGCGGATCACGCCACTTGTTGCCAGGGTAGTCCGCCAGTGACTCTGCACTGTAATTGCCTATATTGTGGATAAAACGGCTGACGTAGCTGCCAAAGATATCGTACTGCGCATTCGCACCGTTGGGTGCGTCATGCGTCTCGAAATTGTGATACGCCTCCATGAAGGCCTCCTGCGCCGCTTTCCAGTTCGCGGGCAGGATCTTCTGCACATGCAGGCGCACGCGGCGCCGCTCCAGTGGATAGTGCTGGAAATGCTGAGGCATTACATCCAGGTATTCGGCCAGGGGTAGCGCATCCGGGTCCAGGTTAATAAAGACAAAGCCGCCCCAGGTTTCACACTTCACCGCTTGCAGGTCGTGCGAATCATCGCCGACATGCGGAAAATCCCAGCGCGCTGGCAGCGACTCCAGCCTGCCTTCCACGCTCCAGCTCCAGCCATGAAATGGGCAGGTAATTCTGGGGGAAAAGCCCACCCCCTCGGCACCCAGCAAGCGGGTTCCCCTGTGCGTACAGCTGTTCACAAAGGCCCGTATCCCGTCCTGCGCACTGCGTACGACAATCACGGAGTAGGGCCCGATGTTGTAGACATAGTTATCCCCTACATCCGGAATATGCTCCTCCCTACAGGCCCATTGCCAGCATCGACCCCAAAGGCGCTCTGTCTCCAGATCTGCAAAGGCCTGAGACGTATAGCGACTGCAGGGGATGTCGCTGTCCCCCAGGAACTGATACTGCTGCTGCAACAGGGGCGGCGGTGCGCCCCTGGAATCGGTCGCCAGCGTATCGGCCACACTGGCGCCGCTGGCGCGCGCCTCACCGGGTTGGCTGTTTTCTTTGGTCATTGCTGTCTCCGGCTGTAGCGACTGGACGCCGCCTCACAATCAATAATACAATCAGGATCGACTGTTTTTATTATGTACCGCCTCGTTCCGGCATTGCAAGCTGACCGGGGACAATAATGGAGAAGCGCAACATGAATACAAAGGCAGGCAACCCGCCCTCCCCCGGGGAAATGTCCGACCGCCAGGCCATTGCCGATATCCTCCACCGCCATTGCCGCGGACTCGACCGTGCGGACAGTGCGGCTCTCCAATCCTGCTACTGGCCGGAAGCGGAGGTGGACTACGGCAATTACGTGGGACCAGCGCAGGACTTCGCAGGCCTGGTCGTGGCTGCGCTACAGGACAACTACGAACTTACCCGGCACGCTCTGAGCAATATGCTGATAGACCTGCAGGCCTCCCGCGCTCACTGTGAAACCTACGTGAACGCCGACCACCTGCTGCCGGGTGCCGCACTGGAAATGTGCTTCGGCGGCCGTTACCTGGACCTGCTGGAAAAACGCGAAGGTGCATGGCGGATACTGCACCGTCGCGTGGTAATGGACTGGGCGAAGACCAGGGAGATAGAGGACTTGCGAGGCAGCGAAGCCTTCGCAGCGATGGCAAAGGGCGCGCATGGCGCAGCCGACCCCCTGGACAATTTTCTCAGTAACGGGGGGACCGCCTGATGGACAGTAAACTGGCGGCTTATCTGGCCAAGCAGGAAATCTATGAGTTGTCTTGCCGCTATATGCGCGGCCTGGACCGACTGGATACAAAACTTCTGCTGGAGCAGTTCTGGGAGGATGGCTGGTGCGAATACGGCTTTTTCAACAGCGGCCCGGCCGAGTTCATCGAATTCGCCACCTCCGCACTGCGAGGGCACGTGGCAAACCAGCACCTTATAGGCAATGTCCTGATCGATATTGAAGGCGATGAGGCCTTGGGCGAGGTCTATTTTCACGCCTACCATAAAATGGCCACCGAGCAGGGCTTTGAAGACATGATTATCGCTGGCCGTTACCTCGACCGCTATGAAAACCGCGGGGACGTGTGGAAGTTTGCCTATCGCAGTGAAGTCGTCGACTGGAGCCGCAGTCAGCCGACCAACGACCCCTACTTCGATCTAGCACCCGACTGCCTGCGCGGCTCACGCGCAGATGACCCGGTTTATCAGGGTGATAAGCGGCGCCGGCCCTGATCAGCGATCTTCCGTTCGCTGCCCCCCATGCAGAATAATCTCGGCGTCCTGTGAAAAGAACGGCGGCGGCGCGGAACCCGCCGTTGTGATTCCTGCATCCACGGCCAGGGTATGTCCGGTTACGTAACGCGCTTCTGCACTAAGCAGGTAGAGAATGGCGTTGGCAATATCCTCGGGCATACAGGCAAATCCCAGGGGTGAACCCTCGGCAATCACTGCCCTGGCGCGCTCGGGATCACCCTCCGCCAGGGCATGGATCATGGGCGTGACTGTCCCGCCTGGCGCCACCGCATTAACCCGGATGCCATACTGGGAGAGCTCACTGGCTGCGGACCTCGTAAGGCCCACGACCGCATGTTTGGCCATGGTGTAGACGTGAGGGCCCTGCCCGCCGATGAGGCCCGCTGTACTGGACAGCGAGACAATGGCTCCGCCCTTTTCCTTCATCGCCCGGGCCGCGTGTTTAACACCCAGAAAAACCGCCCGGGAAAGAATAGCCATGGTGCGGTCAAAAGCCTCCGCACTGGTGTCCATGATAGAACCGACCGCACCGACAATTCCGGCGTTGTTGACCATGCCCGTGATACCGCCAAAGGACTGCACTGCGGCCGCGACTGCCGCCTCGATGTCGGCCTCCACGGTAACGTCAGTGCGCTGAAATACTGCGGCCGCCCCCAGCTCTTCAACCAGGGCGGCGCCTCTCTCCTGCTGTAGATCGGCGATCACAACACTGCCACCGTGTTCGACAATCGCCCGCGCCGTGGCCTCACCAATACCGCTGGCGCCGCCGGTTATAACCACGACCTGCCTGGCAAATCTGCTCATAAAAAATCCTTCAGCTGTTAGGTGACATTATGTCGTGCATCGTAACCGCCCCGGTTCAATGGCTGCCATACCGTTCTGGCAAGGGGTCAAGTTTGCTGCAGCGAATAAACTCGCCCATACGATCTATAGCTACCTGGCTCTCGGGCAGTACGGGGAAAATTGAGAAAACATGGGGCATTTCGTCCCAAATTTCCAGATAGAATGGCACCTTCGCTTCGCGAGCTCTCTGGGCTGCCATAACGGTGTCATCCAGCAGTATTTCAGTGCTGCCGACAATACCCAGCATAGGTGGCAGGTCGTCAAAGTCGGAAAAGACAGGAGAGACAAAACGATCTGACGCTACCGCCTCACCGATGTATAAATCCTTCAAGCCGGAAGTGCGGACCGAGGACAGCACGGGATCTTTACGCTTGTTGAACTTGCGCGATTTACCGCTGTGGGTAAGATCTGCCAGTGGCGAAAGAACCATGGCGTTCCTGGGCATCGGGGTGCCCTCATCGCGCAAGGCCAGCAGGGTGCTCATGACCAGGCCGCCGCCGGCCGAATCCCCCGCAATGGTAATATCCGCGGGCGCAATACCCTGCGCCAGGAGGTCATGGTAGGCCGCCAGGCAATCCTCCAGTGCACCCGGGAAAGGACTTTCCGGTGCCAGGCGGTAGTGCACCAGCAGGGCTTTCGCTTTTGCCGCCCTGCATATCTTTGCGACAAAACCCCTGTGCTGGACGGGCATGCGCAAGATGAAGCCCCCGCCCGGAAAGTACAGAATAACTTTCCTGGGCCGCGTTCTGCCAATACGAATCCACTCACCGTCGTAGCCGGGGCCGCTGACCAGTTTCGCATTGATGTCCTCTGGCATGGTCTTTTCTGACTGCTCGTCCAGGGTGGCAGTCACCTTTCTCAGTGAGTCAAGTGAGCCAAAGCGCATCATGGGCTTCATGGTGATGCGAGTGCAGGCATTCATCATCCTGGCTTGCCAGCTGGGCGTGGATAGTGGCTTTTTGTTAACCCGGCTCCGGCCTTCCTGCAAGGACCGCACCTTCTCCATGACGCCCGACATGCTCTCAACCGCCGTTTCTATAGTGGCCATCTGCAGACTCACCACATCTGCGCTTAAACTGCTCAGATCCGCCCGCACGCTGCGCCCTAAACGACGGAAGCGGTTTTCCAGCCTGCCACCAAACAAGGGGTCATCGATATAACGGGTTTTAATGTCGAGCTGTTTTAGTTCAGCAGAGCCGAGTTCGCCTTTGGCCCTGGGAAATATTTTTTTGGACTCAAACTCGATGTGCTGGCGGTAGCCGCTGATATACCGCTGTAAGTTACGCAACAGTTCCGGTCCATCCACAGGTCGCCCCGCCACAACACGCCTGAGTTCGGTAAACAGTTTATCGTTATAGGTCCGCAGGGTTTTGTGCTCGCGTTCCAGACGCCGCAGGTCAGGTTTGAAGCTTTTGTCCACACTGAGCATTTTGGCGAACAGCAAATCCTCCCGCGGGTGGTGATATTGATCGGGGTAATGGGTCAGGTAGTCAACGATATCGAGCAGCAGGTGGTAGTCCGGTACCCTGCCGGGTTGGAGTTTTTCAGCCTCCTGCTCCAGTGCGTCCAACAGGGACAGAAAATAGCCGTGCTCGCTGTAGAGAGTCTCTATAACCCCGGCCAGCGCGCTGCCACCCTGTTCTTCTAGATTTACCTGTCTCATTGGACCCACCTTGCCCATAGGGCCAAACGACTGCTTTTGTTCAACCCGCTGTTTACTCAACGCTGGAGCTGTAATTTGTGCAATACTAGCCGATATTTCTAAAACAGTCAGTACTGTTTTATTTTTATCTCATTTGCTAGTATGCACCAATGAGAAGAAAAAAACCCGGTGGCGGCGGGTTTTGAGCGCACCGACGCCCGGGATCATATCCTGCTCGCCCGCAAAGAGGAGGCAGGCAGCGCATCCACCGGTGGCTCAAGAAGATACCCGACACAGACGATAACAGATTTAATGACCTGTTCAGGCCGGCCTGAACACGCAGAATTGTGAATTTAACGACTACATCAGGATAATTACCATGCCAAACCCAGCAGAGATTCGCGCCATTGTGGCCTCCTACGTTGAAATGATGTGTGATACCCGGGTGGACGACATCATGGAACTTTTCGATCACCAGGCGACGGCGGAAGACCCGGTAGGTGGCGAACTGGTCGAGGGCATAGAGGCCCTGCGCAATTTCTATGGCGCCGCCGCCCCCCTGCTACAGGTGGAGTTGAGCGGGCCGATTTGTGTCGCCGGCAACCAATGCGCTTTCCCGGTTCTGGCGCAACTGTCCATGGGTGACAATATCAGCTACCTGGATGCCACGGACATCTTCGTATTCAACGAAGAGGGGAAGATAACCAGTATGCGGGCCTTCTGGAATCCGGAGGAATTACGCCCGGAGCGCCAGGCAAATACCGGCTCAGGTGCTGCGTAATCAGGGTGCCACAGGGGATACCAATTCGATGTCAATGACCACCCAGCTAAGCCGCGAAGCGGTGATGTTTGTCGCAGGCGAGACAGACAGCATTTACCAGCATGTAGCGCTGCTTGCCATTCTCGATGCCAGCGACAGCCCGGAGTTTGACTTCAAGCACTTTCGCCAGCACTGCATGGAACGAGCCTCCCTTATTCCACAGTTCCACTGGAAGTTACATTCAGTGCCCATGGGTCTGGATCGCCCTTACTGGGTGGAAGACAGGCACTTCAGTTTTGATCACCATATAAAGCATATTGCACTGCCCGCCCCAGGAGACAAGGCCACTCTGTGTGAAGTGGCGGCACACCTTTACTGCAAGCACCTGGATCGCACGCGACCCCTGTGGGAGATGTGGCTGATAGAAGGCCTGGAAGATGGCAAGTTTGCATATCTGCAAAAATTCCATCACTGCATAATGGATGGTGAGGGCGCTTTAAAGCTGATGGGAACCCTGTGTGACTTCGAACCCGGGCCCCAGCAATCAAAAAATGCCGACAAAGCCATCAGTGATGCCCGGGCGGGAGACGTTCCGAGCTACACCGAGAGCACCACCAAAGCCTGGCAACACCTGGCGCAGCTCCCGGGCGAGGCCGCCAGGAATGCCGTAGACATCCTGCGGCCGAAAATACTGGAGCAGTTTGTCTGGCCCAGGAAGGCGAAAGCAGACAGACCGACCGTGCCTACAGCCTGCTTTAACGGGCCGATCAGCAGTGACCGGGCGATGACCTTCGCATCATTATCAATGGCTGAACTGAAGGCTGTAAAAGAACATTTCGGCGTATCGCTGAACGACGTGGTCCTGGCCCTCGTCAGCAGCGCAGTGCGAAACTATCTCCTGGAGCGTGCCGACCTGCCGCCGGACCCGCTGCGCACCAACATCCCGGTTTCCCTCAGGGTCAGCGGCGACGAGCAGCTGAGCAACAGGGTGACCAACACCACCGTTACCCTGGCTACCGACCTCGACGACCCCGCTGCCCGCCTGCAGGCAATCCACGAGGAATCGGAACAGGCCAAAGCCAGGGCGCACAGTGGTGCTCCGGGCATGATAGAGCTGTTCCAAATGATGCCGCCCATCATGGTCAGCACGCTGATGGATTCGCTGCCCGAGGACCAGGCGCCCCAGTTGATGGGGGCAAACCTGATTGTCTCCAATGTGCGGGGCAGCCCTGTCCCCATGTACATGGCCGCAGCCCGCATGGAGAAGATGTATCCCATGTCTATCCTGACGACAGGCATAGGGATCAATTTCACCTGTATCAGCTATGAGGACAACATGGATTTCGGGATCGTCGTCGAGCCAGACCTGGTACCCGGGCATGAAACACTGGCCAGTGGGCTGGAGGCCGCCCTGGAGGAATACCTGGCGCTGTCCAGGCCAAAGACTGCGACACGCAGGAAAAAAGTCGCAAAGCCGAGGAAAAAAAGCCCCGCTACCGGAAAAGCCAGGCCAAAAAGTGTTGCCGCGGGCACAAAACCCGGCGACAAAAGTAAGGCGAAGAAACCGGTTGCCGGCCGCAAACGCAGCTGAATGAACACGTTACCGACTGGCAACCCTAAATTTCGCCATTGATGTACTTGTCCAGGGTCTGGTGAAAGTGGCGGATACGCACCTCGTGGTAATTGGACAGCACCAGTTCCCGGGACTCTACATTGTGCATGCCCTTCTGGATCTTTGGCATATTGAACAGGTCCTGGTCAAAAATGCCGCCCAGTGACTCGCCCAGCTCCGGCGCTTCAGAAAACAGCTCGTTATCACCCAACCTGCGCACGGGTACATCCGCTGGCCGCTCCGCTCCTGTGGGCAACTGGCACAGCACCATCACCTCCATCAGCGCGGTGGTGTGATCATCGCCATTGGGGCGGAAGCGATAAGTAATATTCGGATGAAAGCCCGCCCAGGGCGCGAAGTTGGGAAAGATGGAGTAGAGAATGGAGTCCATCCTCTCGGAATTGGTAGCAAAACTGGCGAGCTCCCGGTCGTGATTCTGGCTGAACGCCTCCGAGTTGCGCTGACCGATATACTCCCGGGCAGTCATGCCCTGGGGGACCTCCGCCTCAGTGGGCCTTGCCACCATGGCGGATACGCCGAACATGGTGTCGGCCACCTCCTGGTGCGACACGTTTTTCAGATGGAAGCTGGGCACACCCAGGGCGGTGATAGTGCGGCTGATATGATCACCCCATACATCGTACTGTGAATCAGCGTCATCAGTGTATTTGAGAATCTGCGGGTGAGTTGCGATCGCGTGGTAGGACTCGATAAAGGCCTCCCATCCCACCTTCCAGTTGCAGGGAATTACCTTCTCCACGTGTATCATTTTGTAGGCATTTTCCGGCTTCCAGCGCTCAAAGTGGGAAGGCAGAATGCCAAGGTAGTCGCGCAGTTCCGGCGCGCCCCTGTCCATATTGATAAAAACCCAGCCGCCCCAGGTATCGACCTTTACCCCGGGTAGACCGAACTTTTCCTTCTCCACGTGAGGGAAGTCCCAGCCACAGGGTGCGCCAGTGAACTCGCCGTCCAGCTCCCAGGTAAATGCATGATAGGGACAGCGGAAGTTTTCGTAATTGCCATTCTCATCCACCAGTTGCCGCCCCCGGTGCAGGCAGGCGTTTTTATAGGCCTTGAGATCACCCCCCTGGGTGCGCGTAACAACGATGGAGAAGCGGACAATGTCATAGACAAAGGTGTCGCCAGGCCTGGCAATCTCGGTCTCGCGGCACACCGCCTGCCAGGTCTTTTTCCAGACGTGTTCCACCTCTTTTTCGTGAAACTCCCTGCTGAGGTAGCGATCCACGGAGAGGTTTTCACTGCCCAGGTAGGGGTTGGTGTTCTCCCGCAGGCAATCGGGTACCGGGTTGACTTCCGTATCGAGGAGCTCCTGGTAGGAACGACCGGGAGAGCGAGCCAGGATATCACCCCCGTTGGCGGTATTTTTGTTCTCCATATTTCCTATTCTCCAGACAGAAACTTAGCGCCACACCTCCTCAGGCCCGGGTCACGAGTTGGCCCGGGTCATCCCCGAGGTTTACGGTCTCGTCAATTTGGCCGCGCCGGCTATCCTGCCCGGTTCAGTCGCCCGGGCGCCATGTGCCGTGAAAGCCCGCCGGTACGCAGTGTGACAGATGCACTTTTGCCAGGGGTCCCCCGGCCAGGTCCAGGGCATCGAAAATGTACAGGCTGCTGGTGCGGGTCTCGAAACTGGTCACCACCGACAGCAGGTAGCCCTCACCCTCGGCGGAATTTTCCGATTTTGGCACAAACAGGGCCTCGGAGGTCATAGCCTGACCGCAGGAATAACGGTCCACGGCCCCGGTCTCGTGGTCGAAGTGACCCACTGTATTAAAATAGTTATCGTTCACCTCCATACCGCTGGCCAGTTGGCCATCGGGCGAAGTGTACCAACCGTGACGATAGGGCTGGCCGACATAGCGCGGGTCGCATTGGGGGAATTCCGATTCGAACTCGTCTATGCGTTCGAACTCCACCCTTGGCTGATCGGCATTCATATCGATAGTCCAGCGGGTCAGGTGTGGCTCGGTCTTGCCGGTAGAGCCGCCATCCACCGTGGGGAACAGGGGCGCGTGCTCCATCTGGCAGGCGTCCACAGTGATCACGCCGTCCCGGTCGAAACCGTTCATAAAGTGGAAGACAAAATTAAGGTCCATGTCCAGCCAGCGAATATCCTCGGTGGTACCGCCATGTCGTGGCAGAACACCTATTTGCACGCCTTTATCCGGCTCCCAGGCAAACGGGGGACCTCCTTCCATCGCCCGCTCCAGGCTGCCGCTGATCGGCATCACCGGAATGATGATGTAGTTCTCAGTCAGCACGAAATCGTGGACCATTGAAGAGTAAGACGTGGGCAGGTGGATGCTCTCGGTCAATACACCCTGTGGATTGACCTTGTGCACCATCACGTCTGCGGCGAACGGCCCGGTGGCCATATAGGCAAAAAACACCATCTCGCCCGTTTTCGGATCAACCTTGGGGTGAGCCGTCATGGCAGTGTGCAGCTTGCCCCGGAAGGTCCAGCTGCCGATAGACTCCAGCGTTTGGGGGTCCAACTCGTAAGGAGCATGCCCCTCCTCCATAGCCAACAAGCGACCGCCGTGCCACACCAGAGCCGTATTGGCCAAGCCCTCTTTGTCCACCAGCACAAAATCACTGTATTCGGGCTCACAGTCGAAGGGATTCATGGCGTTCACAACCGCCTTACCCTCCCTGTCCTCTATTTTCCATTTCGCGGTACGCACCCAGCGATTGCGATAATCCACCTTGCCGTTGGCAATATGGAAGGCATGCACCATGCCATCGCCGGCGAACAGATGATAATCGCCCCGAGGGCTGAAGCGCTGATTGGGCCCGTTGCGATATAGACTGCCCTTCAAATCTGCCGGAATCTCACCTTCAACAATCAAATCGCGGGCGTCACACTCCATCTGGAGGGGCCCCCAGGGGAAATGCAGGAAAGTATTATCGGTGGGCATTGGCTGAGCCATGGTATTCCTCTGAATTTATCTGCTAAAGGCGTCAACAGTAGCGCCAGAATTAAAATCAGTCAATTCTGTTTGTTTTAAAAGTCGACCTTTGGCACTGTTAATTTGCTTTTCGTTTGTGCGCACAAAATTAATGTCGGGCGCAAGACTATACTAATTTCAGCTACCGGGAACATGGGTTATGCCCGGCCGCCTCTCACTCTCGCATCGCTGGCTGCCTGCCTGTACACACCGCCCGGGCAACCTGAAGAGCAAGAATACTGCAGCGGGGGCCATCAGTACCATTACGCGCGGCCCACTAAGGAATTAGACAATCCCTGCAATGGTCAGGGACAGGTCTTTCATATCTGCAAAAGGGGCCAGCTTCGGCTAAGCTAACCCTTTTTAGGAAAAATCCTTGAATTATAAGCTTGAAGTTGCCGTTACCGCCTGGCGCACAGAGAAAGCCTGGCACAGCGATGCCCTGTGCCAGCAGGTTGAGCGCGCCGAGACAATGGGCTTTCACTCTTACTGGCTTCCGGAAAACCACTTTGGCGATGAACGGGCCATTCCCTCCCCGCTTACCCTGTTGGCCGCGGCGGCGGGCCGTACCCGCACCATAGGACTGGCAACCACCTCTTACCTGCTGCCTATCAGGAACCCGATACAGGCGGCGGAGGAAGTCGCCGTGCTGGACCAGTTGTGCGGCGGCCGCTTGATTCTGGGTCTTGGCAGGGGGGTGCAGCAGTCTGTATTCCAGGTGTTTGAGGTACCCACCAAAGAAAAACGCAGCCGCTTCCAAAAAAACCTGGAAATCATGATCAACGCCTGGCGCGGCCAGCCGCTACTCACCGGAAAGGATGGTCCACCCGTCTATCTGGCGCCGCTGCCACTGCAGCGCCCGCACCCTCCCCTGTGGGTAGCCGCGTTCGGGCCACTGGCACTACAGCAGGTTGGTCGCCTGGGTCTGCCGTATATTGGCTCACCCATTGAAGCCCTGGAAGATCTTGCCGGCAATTACCGGCTGCACCGGGAGGCAGCCAAAGAGGCCGGGGAAACGTTGCAGGCAGTGGTGCCCCTGATGCGCACGATCCTGATTACGGACAACGGCGCCCTGGCCTCAAGGGTAAAGGAGCGGCTGGGCTCCACAGTACCCAGCCAGTTCCAGGCCAGCGGCGTTACCGTCGACGACTGGGCCATAGTGGGCGATAAGCATTACGCCACAGACAAATTGGAAGAATATGTGGAGCGACTTGGCGTAACCCACCTCATAGGCGGCGGTCGCCTGCCACCTGTTGAAGAGGGGGAGCAACTGCGCAGTCACGAGCAGCTGGTGCAAGTCGGGGCGATGTTAAACCACCGGGAATAAAGCCAGGCAAAAGTGTTGCGCCCTTCAGCCGGGGCGTGTTTGTTTGACCCGTATCAAAAACTCATTAGTAATTCCGCAGGACAGGTCAATTTAACATGCCGCGCGCAGCTTTAGCTCAAAGGACACGGCAAGCCATGGCAAATTCTGTCAGAATGATTGCCTGTGGACGCACTATACCTTCGCACTAACATGGACAGCGTTTTTGGCCTATGGATAAGCTTTTAGCCATACCCCGGCGGTACCTGAGCCGGGGCTCTCGCGGCACTTCCCCGGTCCTGGTACAGGAGGAAGCGGGCATCCACGTGGGTATTTCAGCGGATCTGCCCCAGGCGGCACGGCATGCCTCCAAGATATTCCAGGAAAAATACCAGCAATGGCTGGAACGCGGTCGCTTTGCAGCCTGGGGACGCTACAAGCGCCAGTATTTCACTGTTGCCGTGGGGGGTGGGAACACCATCAAGGCCCAGTACCAGGCACTCATCCAGCAGCACCACACGAATATAGACTGGTTAAAGCATGTGCGCTTCTTCCTGCTGGAGGAGTCTTCCGGAGAAAAAGGTTGGGAAAGTGCAGAGAACTCCCTGGTCATCAATTTTATCGTGCCGCTGGCGGAGAAACTGCTGCGCGAGAAGGGTATCATCCGGCTGACAGATGCCCTGGGATTACAGGCTCCCGTTGACGAAGATGACATCATCGACAGGATGGTGGCGATGATGGTGAACCCCATCAATCTGGCAGAGATCAAAAAGGCACTGGACGGCGGCAAAAAGGCAGCAGCTCGCCGCCTGGCCAGGCAGGAAGCTGAACGCTATCAACGCGACATCCAGAATCGCCTGGGGGGCTCCATGCAGTTCCACTGCATTATCAGTGGCATCGGCAAAAACGGCACCCTTGGCGCTTTCGCTCCTTATACACCTGAATTAGCCATAACCGAGCCAGGTGTTGTGGTACTCAAGCAGGACAGCGGCGCACTGCGAGTAGCGCTGAATCGGAGCGTACTGGTCAATGCGGAGTTTATTTCGCTGATCGTAGCGGGTCACCATAAGCTGCGCGCACTGGGTCGCTTTGAAATGGAAGAAACCGCAGATTTCGAGCAGACAGTAATGGAAACCCCGCTGCGCATGTTACGTGAGTCGCGCGAAACCGCAGAAAAAGTCTACATTTTTGCCGATGAGCAATCGCTGCACTTTGAAGAAACGCTATTTGAGTTCTCTGAGCAAGGCGTACTGATGCAGAACAAGGCGGAAACCCGCCCGGGCGAGGAGCCAGATGGCACCCATATACTGCTACTGCACGGTTTCATGGGCCTGTTCAGTTTCACCAATTTCCTGGTGCGCTTGCCCAGCGCCTGGACGGTTTCCGCATTGCATCGCGGTAGTTATGCCAAGACCCTACCGGACGCCGAGATATTTCCTTTTTATGCCCGGGTCCTGCGCAAGGCCATCCTGAAAATCTGGCGCCAGGGGCGGCCCGTACCGTACGCCGGACACTCCATTGCCGGTGTGATCTCAGACCACTTACTTCTTTCCATTATCGGTGATTATGATGGCGACATAACGCCTTACGAAGAGCTGGGCACAGAGAACAGGCAGCTGGTAGACGCCCTGCGAGCCAGCGGCATTATCCACCTGGCGACCTGGGCCCCAACGGATGGTCCCCACACCGGGGAAAATATCAAACACCTGATATCGCACTACCGCAACAATACGACACTGGATTACTCCGGCTTCGGCTCTACTTATGGCGAAAGCAGGGAGAAACTACAGGCCACCGAGGAAGCGGCAGTTGCCGATGACGACCGCATCGCCGGCTTGGGCAGGTTCCTGGAGATGAGGGCCGCGGAGCCCGTGGTAAACAGCTTCAATGTGGTGATGCGCTCTTTGCTCAACAACAGGAAAGTGCAGCAACGGATGCTGAACACCAACAGTCCCTATGTGTTGCGCCTGGTAGGCAATCGCCTGCTTAAGACCGCGTCATTCTATGGCTTATTCAAGGAAGTGAATGCGGCACTGCACGATCCCGTGGAGTACCAGCAACGCCACCTCAAGGCACTGGATATCATACTGGCCTATGACATACCCTTCCTCAGCATCGTCCATGAGGACGACTTCCTGGTGTCCGCCGCCAGGCACCGGGAAGAGCACAATTACCTGGTTGCACAGCGCAAGAAAAAAGAAGGGGTAAGGCGCGAGAGCGAGCTACAGATTCCAGCACGTTATATCGCCATCAAGAGAGAACAGGACGCTATGCCCGTGGACCCGCTCAATCCGCACCTGCTGATTATGGCCACCTCGAATGAAGGCAATAATATGGCGCGCCAGATCACTGCCGCCATGACCGGATTCGTCAACGAGAATATCGCCCGGGCCATGCGCAACAAGACGGTCAAACCCCAGGCCAGTGTCAGGCGGTGGCTACGTGGCCACCCAGCGCCGAATAAAACCCGTAAACCCAAGGTAGCCTAAACACCACGACTCGGATTATCATGGCGCGCTCAGAACGTAACGAAGCGCCGAGGAAACACGATGAAAACCCTTTACTACAAATTCATGGCATTTGTTGTCACCTGGCTACTCCGCCTGCTACCGCGCAACGCCCCGGTGGTCTACAAGGGCGTTAACTCCGCACTGGTATTGTGCGAACAGGTGGCAATACTGGGCTTTACCCGGGTATTGATCGTCACCGACAATTTCCTGGGCAACTCGGGCATTCTCGATGGCATCAAGTCCACCCTGACCACGTCCAGTGTGGAATTTGTGGTTTTTGACGGCGTGCTGCCGGACCCGGCTTTCGACCAGGTGCAGGCGGGCGAAGCCGTGTACCGCAGCGAGGGCTGCCAGGCGGTCATCGCCGTGGGCGGCGGCTCAGTACTGGATGCAGCGAAGATGATAGCCATGCTGCACACCAACCCCGGTCCACTGAAGAGCTTCGACGGTATACAGAAAAGTAAAAAGCCCGGGGCTACCCTGTTCGCGATACCAACCACCGCGGGCACTGGTTCGGAGATCACCCTGGCAGCAATCATTACCGACCCCGTCACCCACCGCAAGATACCGGTGGTAGACAGCAAAATGATTCCAGGCTATGTCGCCCTCGACGCGGAGATCATGAAAGGCATGCCACCCGGTATCACCGCAGCCACCGGCATGGACGCCCTCACCCATGCGGTGGAGTCCTACCTCAGCAAGGCCTCGTCGGAAGCCACGGAGATTCAGGCCAGGGCGGCGATACGACTGATATTCAAATACCTGGTGAGCGCTTATCGCGATGGCTCTGACATGGAAGCCCGGGACGGCATGGCCGTAGCCTCATTCTACGCCGGAGCCGCCTTTGGCAAGACCTCGGTGGGCTATGTACACGGCATCGCACACCAGCTGGGTCGCGTCTGCGGCACGCCCCACGGCAATGCCAATGCCATGGTACTGCCGGAAGTCCTCGCAGCCTATGGCGACTGTGTGTACCCGCGCCTGGCCGAACTGGCGCGCCTGGTAGGCGTTGGTGAAGCCGGTGCCAGCGACAGCCAGTTGGCGGCCCAGTTTATCCAGGCGATCGTGGACCTGCGCCAGGAAATGGAGTTGCCACTGCAGCCCAAGGACCTGAAAGCACAGGATATTCCCGGTATCGTGGAGGAGGCCCTTGCCGAGGCTGGCGGACTGTATCCGGTACCGCGCTATATGTCTGCGGATGAGGTAAAGCACATTGTCACCGGCCTGCTGGCGGCCTGAAACAAATAAACAAAAACGGGATCTGATTTATGGCCAAGGAATTCGACGCTATCGGGTTTTTACTGCGCGTGCTGTTTGCCATGTTGCTGGTGTTCGGGACTTACAACCCCACTGATTACTCCTATGCCAGTTGGGTTTTATCTGGCGATGCCGGATTTGAGCCGGTCACCGCACTGGTTGGAGTCGCCCTGTTGATCGCCTGGATCGTGTTTTTACGCGCCACTTTTTTGTCCCTGGGATGGCTGGGCATTATCCTTGGCGCTGCCCTGTTCAGCTGTTTCATCTGGCTGTTGATCGATATCGGCTGGTTAAGCATGGATTCCACCGGTGCCATTACCTGGCTGGTGCTGCTGTTGATTTCCCTGATCCTGGCCGTCGGTATGTCGTGGTCACATATCAGGCGCCGCCTGACTGGACAGGTCGATGTGGATGACGTCGAAGACTAAACGCGCAAATCCACCACGCCGGGGTCGATAGCAATAACAGAACCGAGGGGTTCATGATTTAATCCTGCTGCAGGCGGGAATCAAGCTCGCCGCGTACCTCGTCAAATGCCTGGGCGATGATTTCCCGTAAGACACGCATGCGCGCGCTGAGGCGCAGGTCCTTGTGGGTCAGCACCCACATATCGGAATGGTGTAGGACAGTGGCGCCCGGTACGCGCACGATATCGGGGTCGCGATAGGCAGTAAAACAGGGCACAAACGCCATGCCCATCCCGGCGCGCACCGCTTCGGCTACCAGGGCGAGATCGATGATTGCGTGGCGCACCGGATTGTCGGGAAAATCGGTAGTGGCCAGCCACTCTTCTTTCTGCCCCTCGGGGTTTTTGCCAATCCAGTTGATATGCGACACATTCCCCGGATCATCGCTGTTGAGTAAGTCCCTGTGGACATAGCTTGACGCACTGATTGCGCATATTTTACGACCGATCAGGTTCTCCGGCGGGTGCACCCCGGCGGGCATCACACGAATAGCGATATCCGCCTCTCGCCGGCTGAGGTCCAGGGCGTCGTTGCTGGTAAGCAGTTCCAGCCGGATCCGCGGGTACTGTTCGCTGAAGTGCGCCAGGTGCCGCATCAGGAAACCCATGCGCCCCACCGGCGGCAGAGTCAGTCGGATACTGCCCTCCAGTTCCTGGTCCTCGCCGCTGATTTTTCGCTCGGCAGCCAGCATCAGCTCTTCCACATGCTCTGCGGTAGGCAGCACCTGCTCACCGGCGCCTGTGAGTCTGTAGCCATCCGGGGTGCGATCGAACAGGCGGGTATGGAGCTGATGTTCCATTTCGTCCAGGCGACGCGTGACGGTGGAATTACTCACGCCCAGCTCCTGCGCTGCGCCACGGGCCGAGCCGCGGCGACTTAAAGCCAGCAGAACCTTCAGGTCGTCCCAATCCATCGCCTGCTGACTAGGCGTAAAACGCCGCGAAGGTGTCGAGGAATTGCTGCAGCATATCCGCGGGCAGATCATTGATGCCGGCGGCGGCCTTGCGCCCGCCCCCCGTGGGAAACTGCATGCACAGCTCGTCAGCACCGGTCTTGTTATTCAGTGGCGCGCGCACGCTGACGAGATAGCAACCATTGGCCCGGACCGTCAACACCGCGTGCGCGCGATCCGGGTCCGCATTTGCCAGGTCGTTACTATATACACCACTGACCCGTCGCGCCCAGGGCTCGTCGGGCAGCATGAAGGCGGCAACGGCGGCATCGCGGTATTCCGGCGCCAGTGCCGCGGCGCTCGCCATATCCTGGTGATAGCCCTGCTCCAGTTTCTGGAAGTGCTGCGCACCGTCGCTGATAAAATCAAAGGGGCTGGCATACTGGCTGATCAGCCGGTACAACTCAACGGGTTCGAAATGCAGGTCCAGCAGATTGGAACCGTATCCATTGTAGTTAATGTAAATACCCAGGTTTTCCAGTTGCTGCAGCGCCGCTTCATCCACTCCCAGGGGTTTGGCTATGGCGCGCGCACTGTCCTTGAGATTGTCGCCGAAGGTACCGGTAACGGCCCAGGCCAGGTAAGCGCCATCCAGGTAATTATTGACCAACAGGCTGGTGCACACGTCCGGTGCGGTATTGATAATGCTGTGTAGTTGTTCGCTGTCGGGAATATCGCCCGCGAAGTGGTGGTCGCAGTAAAATACCTGGGCGCCGGCATCCAGAGCTCGCTGCAGTCCCTCACGGTTCTTGTCCAGGGACACATCCAGCACGGTTATCCTGGAATCCGCCTCGGCGTGAACCTGCTGCAACAGGTTGATATCGCGTTTTACGCCGGTTACCAGTTGCGCCTCCCTGGGCTCAGCATTGCGCAACTGGGTCAGTGCGCACAAGCCGTCGGCATCGCCATTGAATACGTCGAAATCAGTCATGGTGTGTCCTTAATTTTTACGCGATGCCACGAGGCAGGCTGATTACAACCCGGCCACGGACTAGTTTTTGTCGGGGAATAATTCTTTGACGTTGGATGCCGCAACGGCATCCAGCTGTTCTTCTCGCTTCAGCCACAGGTGATCGTAGCGCACCGGTTGGCGACCAAAGCCACTCACGGCGGAAGACAGTATCGAGCTGATGCCATCGCAGTCCAGTTCCTCACAGTGCACCACAAGCTTTAACAACATGGCATGCATCTGCTCGTAGGGCAGGCACTCTTCCTCGGCACGCATAATCATGGGGTGCCCGGTACCTTCCACATTGCTGCCAAGCAACAATTCCTCATGCAACTTCTCGCCGGGCCGCAGGCCGACGAATTCAATATCGATGGGGCCGCCCACATGGGTGTCATGGTTCATTTCATAGCCGCTAAGGCGAATCATCCTGCGCGCCAGGTCCACGATGCGCACGGGCTCGCCCATATTGAGCACAAAGACATCGCCCCCGGTACCCATGGCGCCTGCCTGCAATACCAGCTGCGCGGCCTCCTGTATGCTCATGAAAAAACGTGACACCTCGGGGTGCGTCACGGTAACCGGGCCGCCGGCCGCTATCTGCTCGTGAAACAAGGGCACCACTGAACCCGAAGACCCCAACACATTGCCGAAACGCACCATGCAAAAGCGCGTACGGGTTTCTCCCTGGGCCAGTCCCTGCAATAACATTTCCGCGAAGCGTTTCGAGGCGCCCATGATATTGGTGGGGCGCACCGCCTTATCAGTGGATACCAGCACAAACGTTTCCACACCGGCCTGGCACGCAGCCTCCGCCGCATACCAGGTGCCGAAAACATTGTTGGCCACACCTTCGGCTATGTTGTACTCAACCATCGGCACATGTTTATACGCCGCCGCGTGATAAACCGTCTGCACGCGGAAGGTGCGGTAAATACTCTCCAGTCGTTTCTGGTCCTGTACAGAGCCCAGCAGAGCCACTATCTCTACAGGCAGTTCCAGCCGCTCCATGGTCTCGCGCAATTCACGCTCGATCTGGTACAGGGCATGCTCGGAGTTATCCAGCAGTACCAATTCCCGCGGACTGGATTCCAGGATCTGCCGACACAGTTCCGAGCCGATAGAGCCACCGGCACCGGTAACCATAACCACCTTGTGCGTGATACAGCGATCCAGCAGTTCAGGGTGCGGTGGTACCGCTTCGCGGCCCAGCAAGTCGTCCAGGTCTACGTCACGTATCTGGTTGACACTGGCGAGTCCGGAAACCAGCTCGTTAAACCTGGGCACGGTGCGCACATGCACCGGCAGCCCCACCAGGGAGTTAATGATTTCCCGGCGACGCTCGGTCGAGGCTGAGGGAATTGCCAACAGCACCTGGGTAATATCGTGCTGGGCAACCAATTGCTCTGTGTCTTCGGGCCTTGCGACCTGCAAGCCGTTGATGACCGAGCGTTGCAGGTAGTCGTTGTCATCGACGAAGGCTACCGCATGATACTGGTCACCCTGTGACAGCGCGGTCAGCAACTGGCGACCGGTTTCCCCGGCACCATAGATAATGACGTTTTCCGACAGGGAGCGCAGCTTCGCCTGATAGTAGGCGCGCACGATCAGCCGCGAGCCGCCAATACCCAGCAGTGCGAGGCCCCAATAGATAAAGGGTGTGGACCGCGGCACCTGCGCCTGCAGAAAAAATATCGTGGCACCGAGAATCAGGGTGGAATATGTGACCGCGGTAATGATGGCCCAGATAGCCTGCTGGCCCATGTAGCGTATAACCGCGCGATACAGTCCCAGGCGCAGGAAAACGACCGCACTGGCCAGCACGGTGACCCCGGCGCTGACATACTCTACAGTACCCAACTCGAAATTGAGATGACCCCAACGCAGTGCCACTGCAGACCACATGGCGGCGGTGACAAATAGCATATCCAGGCACAGCAAACAGGCCTGCTTGATATTGCGCGGCAATTCTATGAGCTTTTCGAGGATATCCCGGAGATTTCGGGCTATCGCGGAAGCAGAGCGCGATAACAAGCTGCCAACTGAATTCAGCAAGTCCACTCCTTTCCCAAAACGCCAATTGAGGGTGCAAATTTGCATCGCTGCCAATCCACCCTGAGAACAGGAATACTACGCGAAATGACGCATTTTCGCCATGCCCAACACCAGGGGAAGATATGCCAAAATTACCATAATTAATGCGTAATCCGGCATGGACTGGACGGCCCAGGCCAGAGGAAACAGCCATACCGCGTTAATTGCCAACAGCACAAAATCTACGCTGAGGTGAGACTGCCAGTGCCGACTCAGGCGCTGGTAGGCATGCAGCCGGTGCGGTTGGGTTACCGCCTGCCCGGTAAACAAACGCCACAACAGGGTGTAACTGGCATCGGTGATAAACACCGCCAGCAGGATCAACCAGCAAGCGGGATTCAGGTAGCCCTGAACAGCCCCCAACAGCACCAGCCCGGCCAGCAAAAAGCCGGTGGGGATACTGCCCGCATCGCCCATAAACAGGCGCGCCGGCGGCCAGTTCCACATCAGGAAGCCGATATGCGCAGCCGCCAGCAACAGGCAAAACAGCGCGTAGGCCGCACTGCCCGGGCTGCCGCTCGCCCAGGCAAGCAGCGCGGCACTGCCGCAGGCCAGGATACACTGCATAGCGGCAATGCCGTCGATGCCGTCCATGAAGTTGTACAGGTTGAGAAACCACAGCATCGCCAGCACCGGTATCACCAGTAACAGGCTTTGCCAGCCCGGGGCCGCACCAGTGGCCGGCAACAGGAACCAACAAAGCAGCAGGCAACAGCCAAGGTATAACAGCATGCGTAATCGCACGGAGAGATGCCACAGATCATCGATGACACCAACCAGCATGAGCAGCAGAGCGATCACCAGCAGCAGCAGATAGGCACCGCTCCAGGGGGCGGTCAGCGCCAGGCCAGCAACAAATGCCAGCAGCAGCGGCACACCGCCACCGTGTGGCGTGGGCCGTCGATGGGAGCTGCGCTCATTGGGCTGATCCAGCCAGCGACGGCGCCGCGCCAGCTGCAGGTATAACCAACACAGCGCGGCAGATAACACCAGGGTAACAGGGATTGCCATCATACCCTGGCCGCCCCCAACACCTGCTCGAGGCGACTGCGGGGACGCCAGTCGGTCGCCGCAAGCAGCGCCGCATTGCTGTAAAGTTCGGTGCCGAACAGTTTGTCGTAAGTGGATTCACTACCGGGCGAAGCGCCCAGGTCAAGCAGCGCGGCGGCCAGGCGCCAGCCCCATAGTGGCAGCCACGCGACTCCCCTGCCCCTGCCCGCGACGCTGCGCAAACAGTCATAGATATCACGGGTACTGTAGCCGTGCTCACCGCAGGCAATCCAGGTACTTACCCCGGAGGCGGGGCTGCTCGCCAACAGACACAACAGTTGGACCAGGTCCGGCAGGGCAAGCATAGAACGCCGCCCCACCGCGGGCGGCCGCGGCAACCCCCAGCGCACCCCGCGCGCCAGCAGGCGCAGGTTACCCTTGGGCTCGTGCCCATAGACCAGGGCAGGACGCAGGATAACGATCGACATCCTGTCATCGGCGAACTGTTCCCGCAGCGCGCATTCGGCACGCCATTTGGATATACCGTAGGGGTCTGAGGGAGCAGCGCAATGGGCCTCTGAACGCGGCGCAGCGGTATGGGAGGGTCCCATCGCCTTGACGCTGCTGAGAAAAATAAAGCAGCCAACGCCGGCAGATGCCGCCTGCCGCGCCAGTCTGAGGGTGGCCTGGTAGTTGAGCTGCTCATAGACCCCGGGAGTGGCGTTCTGGTGGGCAATGCCGGCGAGGTGAAACACGACATCCACGCGAGACAAGTAATCCTCCGGCAAGTCATGCGCAGCAAGATCAAGTGCCAGGGTGGGGGTACCATCGGGCAGTTTTGCGCCCGATTTACTCAGGGCTATAACCGTATCGCCACGTGCAGCGAGTTGCTGGCATAGATGGCGGCCGATAAATCCGGTGGCGCCGCTGACAAGGCATTTCACACTATCTGGTCACTGTCACAAAAAAAGGGGGCAAGCCCCCTCATGATACGGATGCCGCCGCCTTATTCCAGTGTTATTACCGCGCGATTTTTGTCCAGGGTGGACTGGCCGATGCCCTTGACCTCAGCCAACTCGTCTACCGTGGAAAAGGGACCGTAGGCCTCGCGATAGCGCACGATTTCCAGGGCCCGTGAATGACCCACACCCGTGAGTCCAGCCGCCAGCGCCTCCGCGCTGGCGGTATTGATATTGACATTGGCCACGACGGGTGCCGCGGCGTCCTGCGCCAAAGTGGTGACGGGAGACAGCACAAACCCGCCAGCAAATAAAACGGCCAGCGCCAGCGTCCATGCCGCGCTTAATTGCCGAAAAGAAAGAACCATCCCGCCAGCCGAAGCGGCGGGTGCGAAGTGTTGTAACAGGGTTAAATAGTTCATAAAGTCATCTCCGTATAACGAACTGCTTCCATGCAGGCATCCGCACCGGAGAAAAGTCTAGCAGTGATTACTGCCGCGATGGACACCGCGGCCGCATTTGATGTTATGTGGAGGCCGCCAGCTCTGCGTGCACCTTTTCCAGCGCCGCCAACGGATCAGCGGCCGCCGTAATCGAGCGGCCAATTACCAGGTAATCAGAGCCCATGGCGATGCCATCTGCCGGGGTTACCACGCGCCGCTGGTCGTCGGCGGAATCCCCAGCCAGCCTTATACCGGGCGTTACCAGGCAAAAATCGTCCCCGCGCGCCCGACGCAGGTCCGCCGCTTCCATGGCCGAGCACACCACCCCGTCAAGCCCGCTGTCTGCGGTCAATGCCGCGAGGCGCAACACACGCTCGGTAGCTGTCTCTGTATAGCCCAGTTCACGCAGGTCTTCCCCGGTCATACTGGTGAGCACGGTTACCGCAATCAACAGGGGGCGATTGTCCAGCCCCTGCAGAGACGCCACGGCCGCTTCCATCATGCGGCGCCCACCACCGGCGTGCACATTGACCATCCACACACCCAGTTCACCGGCGGCGCGCACCGCGCCCGCTACGGTATTGGGAATGTCGTGAAACTTGAGATCCAGGAATACATCAAACCCCATGCCCTGAAGCTGTTCCACCAGTTGCGGACCGCTGCGGGTAAACAACTCCTTGCCAACCTTGAGCCGGCACAGGGCCGGTGACAGGCGCCCGGCCAACTCCAGCGCCGGTGCCGCCGCTGGAAAGTCCAGGGCAACAATAACCGGGCTATTCACGAAGTGGACACCTCCGTTGGAGTGTCGCGCAAGCGCCCTACCTCGGCGCGGCTTTTCTCCAGTCGCCGCCTGGCGGCACCCAGCGAAGCGCGCTGGCGCAGCACGATCGTCGAACAGGCGAGCATCCCCAGCAGCCCACCGATAGCAAATGCTATGAGCACCCACAGAGCAACGCTGCGCGGCTCAAAGGTATACACCAGCATATCCAGCGGTACCGCCGTCTTATTTTGCAGGGCGAACAGCATGCCCACTGCGAGGGTGGCAAGAACAACGAGGGCAGTGATGATTTTACGCATGAACTTCATGAAGGAATCCGCTTGTGTGTCTGTAGGTTAAAAAAAACGGCATGATCGTGTGATCATACCGTTTGCGAGGCACAGGGCAAGTATCAGCCGGTCAAGCGTGGCCGTCTCACAGGCCCATCTGCAGGCCAAGATTTACGCGCTCGCGCAGCTCCTTGCCGGGCTTGAAATGAGGTACGTACTTGCCGGTAAGCTCAACCGCATCGCCAGTCTTGGGATTGCGCCCCCGACGGGGTTCGCGATAGTGCAGCGAGAAACTGCCAAACCCGCGTATCTCGATACGCTCGCCAGTCGACAGCGTCTGGGACATATGCTCCAGTATGGTTTTTACCGCGAGCTCGACATCCTTGGTGGACAACTGCGCCTGCCTGGCCGCAATGGTCTCGATCAATTCACTTTTGGTCATAACGCCCCCTTGGAAGAGGTTTTTTTATGGCTGATTTGCAACGAACGCTTATTGTGTACCTTGCACAACAATTACGCAACTCCTTATTTTTTAACGGAAAAGTCGATTTCCCAGCCGTCCACGGTACAGCTGCCGGCAAAAAACCCATAAAAAAGGTTCATCGCGTATAAGCGAGAATCTGGACGTGATGGTGTGTTTAAGGCCAGACGGCCGGCCACAGTGGTGTATACCCCCTGCGTTTCGAACCCCAGGCACTTCGGGTGTACACAGCACTGTGGCCGACCTCCTTCCTTTTTTACTCGAGCAGCCACTACCTACTTCTTTTGCGTGGCTCCAAGGCCGTTGGGAGAGTGCCTGAATTTCACGTCTGATCTGCGCGCGCATGCCGGAAAAGACCATTTAACCAGCCACCCCGCCAATATACGATGACACAAAAAAGGCCCGCCGAAGCGAGCCTTTCAGGAAACCGGGGCCTGGGCCCCGGCGGGAGAATTACTTCTCGCCCATCTGCGCCTTGATCAGGTCGCCGATAGTACCCGGAGAAGCCGATTCCTGCTCGGTCTCCTTCAGGGACTGCACTGCTTCCTTCTCGTCATCGTAGTCCTTGGCCTTGATAGACAGAGCCAGGCCGCGGTTCTTGCGATCCACGGAGATGATTTTGGCTTCTACAGTATCGCCAACCTTGTACAAGCTGCGTGCGTCTTCTACACGCTCACGGCTGATATCAGAGGCTTTCAGAACGCCCTCGACTTCGTCGGCCAGCTTGATGACAACCGACTTGGCGTCAACTTCAGTCACTTCACCGGTAACAATGGAGCCACGGTCATTGGCTGACACGTAGTTGCCAAAGGGATCATCTTCCAGTTGCTTGATACCCAGAGAGATGCGCTCGCGCTCGGGGTCGATGGACAGGATAACTGTCTCGATTTCATCGCCCTTCTTGTAGTTGCGTACCGCTTCTTCGCCAGTCTCGTTCCAGCTGATGTCGGACAGGTGTACCAGACCATCGATATTGCCTTCAAGGCCAATGAAAATACCGAAGTCAGTAATAGACTTGATGCTGCCGGAGATCTTGGCGCCCTTGGCGTGCTGCGATGCGAAAGCATCCCAGGGATTCTGCTGGCACTGCTTGATACCCAGGGAAATACGACGGCGTTCCTCGTC
This sequence comes from Halioglobus sp., assembly GCA_029287595.1. Taxonomy (GTDB): domain Bacteria; phylum Pseudomonadota; class Gammaproteobacteria; order Pseudomonadales; family Halieaceae; genus JAACFI01. The sequence continues at coordinate 35,560 of JARFQU010000123.1, forward strand.
GATCTCCAGCACCATCACCTCTACCTCGTCGCCCAGGTTGACGATTTTGGAGGGGTGTACGTTCTTGTTGGTCCAGTCCATTTCGGACACGTGTACCAGGCCTTCCACACCCTCTTCCAGCTCGGCAAAACAGCCGTAGTCGGTAAGGTTGGTAATGCGCGCCTTGATACGGGCACCTTCGGGGTAGCGACCGGTGATTTCGACCCAGGGATCTTCACCCAGTTGCTTCAGACCCAGGGACACGCGATTGCGCTCGCGATCGAACTTGAGGATCTTGACGTCGATTTCCTGACCCACTTCCACGATCTCGGAAGGATGCTTGATACGCTTCCAGGCCATATCGGTAATGTGCAGCAGGCCGTCTACGCCGCCCAGGTCAACAAACGCACCGTAATCGGTCAGGTTCTTCACGATACCCTTGACGGACATGCCTTCCTGCAGGGATTCCAGCAGGGCGTCGCGCTCGACGCTGTTGGCAGCTTCCATCACGGCACGACGTGAAACCACCACGTTGTTGCGCTTCTGGTCCAGCTTGATAACCTTGAATTCCAGTTCCTTGCCTTCCAGGTGCAGCGTGTCGCGCACCGGACGTACGTCTACGAGAGAGCCAGGCAGGAAGGCACGGATGGTATTGATATCCACGGTAAAGCCACCTTTGACCTTGCCATTGATAATACCGGTGACCACTTCGTCCGCTTCGTGGGCCGCTTCCAGTTCCTTCCAGGATTCGGAACGCTTGGCCTTCTCACGAGACAGCTTGGTCTCACCGAAACCGTCTTCCACGGTTTCCAGGGCAACCTGCACTTCATCACCGATGTTCAGGCTGCATTCGCCGCTGGCATCGATGAACTGGGCACGAGGGATAACACCTTCAGACTTCAGGCCCGCGTGAACGGTAACCCACTCGTTATCAATGTCGATCACCACGCCGGTTACGATAGCACCGGGTTTCATGTCGACGGTTTTCAGACTTTCTTCAAATAGATCGGCGAAGGATTCGCTCATTACACATTACCTGTAAATAGTTGATCGGGTGGTTGCCCACCGCTACCGCGTCTCCAGCCGACCCGGGTCATCCATAGTAAACTGCCCCCGCTAACCCTGACTGGATTCAGTCGCAGGAACAGAAATTTGCCATTTAAAAGGAGATCGCAACAGTTAGCTGCTAGATAAAGCCTTTTTCTTTCACTTTCTGCATCGCCAGCTGAAATACATCAGCAATGGGTACGGCGGTACTATCGATGATAATGGCGTCTTCTGCGGGCACTAGAGGAGAGACTTCACGGCTACTGTCACGCGCATCTCTCTCTTCGATGTCCTCCAGAAGGCGCGGGAGATTAACACTTTCCCCCTTTGCAATCAACTGCTTATAGCGCCGCTGGGCGCGCTCCCCGGCGCTGGCGGTAAGGAAAAACTTCAGCGGCGCAGCGGGAAAAACCACGGTCCCCATATCCCGGCCATCTGCCACCAGTCCCGGGGCTTGTCTAAAGTCGCGCTGACGCGCCAGCAGCGCCACGCGCACGCTGGGAATAGCAGCCACAGTAGACGCGCCGCGCCCCCCTTCTTCGGTGCGAATGGCGCGACTGACATCCTCGCCTTTATAGGCCACCAGGATCTCGCCATCTTCCGCAGTACGAAAACTGACATCCAGGTGTCGCGCCACCGCGGCGACCGCCGGGTGGTCATCCCAGCTCACACCCTCAATCAGGCAAGCCTGGCCAGTGACCCGGTAAAGCGCGCCACTGTCCAGGAAGTGCCAGCCCAGGGTGTCTGCCAGCATGTGACTGATAGTGCCCTTGCCGGCCCCACTGGGGCCGTCCACGGTAATGACTGGAATATCATCCATGGCTCAATCCACCAGCGCGGAAATCTGCAGGCCAAGACCGCGAGCCAGGGCGTCAAAACCAGGAAACGAGGTGGCCACATGGTCGCAGTCCAGCACACGGATTTCCCCTTGTGCGCGCAGGGCCGCCACGGCAAACGACATGGCGATACGGTGATCGTGGAAGGTGCGTATCACGCCACTGCCCAGGGTACCGCCTTCGATGACAATGCCATCTTCGAGAATTTCATTATCGATACCCAGGGTAGTGAGCCCTTCCGCCATGGCGGCAATGCGGTCACTCTCCTTGACCCGCAATTCCTTCGCCCCGCGCAGTACCGTGCGACCCTGGGCACAAGCCGCCGCGATAAACAGGGCCGGAAACTCATCGATAGCCAGTGGCACCTGCTCTTCGGGTATCTCGATACCGTGCAGGGGCGCATAGCGCACGTGTAAATCCGCCACCGGCTCGCCACCCACTTCGCGACGGTTTTTCAGGGTAATATCCGCGCCCATCAGCTTGAGTATATTGAGCACCCCGATACGGGTCGGGTTGATACCGACATGGGTCAACAGCAGGTCAGAACCGGGAGCAATGCTGGCGGCCACCAGGAAAAAAGTGGCGGAAGAAATATCCGCCGGCACTTCAATATCAGCCGCATGCAGCTTGCCACCCCCCGCCAGGGAGATCACGCCGTTGTCGCTGCCAATCTCGTAGCCGAAACCGCGCAGCATGCGCTCTGTATGATCCCTTGTGGGCGCGGGCTCGGTGACGGACGTCACGCCCTGGCTGTACAAACCGGCCAGCAATACACAGGATTTAACCTGGGCACTGGCCATGGGCAAGTCGTAGTGAATACCGTGTAACTGCCTGCCGCCGCTGATCCTCAGGGGCGGTCTGCCACCTTCCTCAGATGCTATCTTCGCGCCCATCAGTTGCAGGGGATCAATGACCCTGCCCATGGGGCGGCTGCACAGGGAGGCATCGCCGGTCAATTCCGAATCGAAGGCCTGCCCCGCCAGCAGGCCGCACATCAGGCGCATGCCGGTGCCGGCATTGCCCAGGTCCAGTGGCCCCCGCGGTGCCTTCAGACCCCGCAAGCCAACACCGTGCACCAGTACTTCGCTCTCGCCAGGGCGCTCTATCTCGACCCCCAGTTCGCGAAAGGCGGTCAGTGTCGCCAGGGCATCCTCTCCCTCGAGGAAACCACTGACACGAGTGGCGCCCTCCGCCAGGGCACCCAGCATGATGGCGCGGTGGGAAATGGATTTATCCCCCGGTACACGTGCCTCGCCGCACACGGTGCCGCCTGGCAGTAATTTGAATTCCATAGATAGTCTCTGTTTCCCGTCGCTGCCGCGTAAGCGGTAGCCCTGTGACTCGTCGGCCGCAGGGTTGCCACCTGCGCAAAAACGACAAATCAGGTTTTCGTTCCGCGACCCTGTTCGGCCAGGACAACAGAAAACGCATCCCGTGCCGCCTTGGCCCGGGCAAACGTTTCCTGCATACCCGCGGCATCCTCATCGGCCACCGCCTGGCGCAACTGCCCCAGGTGCTCACTGAACAGGTCGATGGCGTTGAGCAGTGCATCCCGATTGGCTATGGCAATATCGCGCCACATCACCGGGTCGCTGGAGGCGATCCGGGTAAAGTCGCGAAAGCCCCCTGCCGCACAGCGAAAAATCTCGTCACTGTTCTCGGACTGGGCCAGGGCGTCCACCAGGGCGTAGGCCAACACATGGGGTAGATGGCTGGTAGCCGCCAGCACCGCATCGTGATCAGCAACTCCCATGGACACCACCTCGGCACCGGTACTGAGCCACATGTCCCGCACCAGTTCTACCGCCGCCGCCTCATTGCCTTCCACCGGTGTGAGTATCACCCGGTGATGACGGAACAGTTCCGGGTCGGAAGCATCTACCCCGCTGCGTTCTGACCCGGCAATCGGGTGCCCCAGCACCAACCGCGGCGGCATATTGCCGCCGCAAGCCTGCCGTGCCGCCTGCAGTAAATTGCCTTTGACACTGGCGGCATCGGTAATGACCGGGCCGTCGCTATCATGACCCACCCTGTTCAAAATTTGCTGCAAAAGGTCTGCGGCAACCAGGGTAGGCGCACATATCACCAGAATGTCCGCCCGCTCGATAACCTCATCCAGATCCAGGCTGAAATCATCGATAACACCGAGCTCCACGCCGCGGCGCAAGCTGGGTTCACGGTGACCATAACCGATAAATTGGCGCGCAAAGCCGCTACTGCGCAGGGCGCGCGCCAGGGAACCGCCGATCAGGCCCAGCCCCAGTATTGCCACTGTATCCCCGGGCAGGCTCACGATGGCTTACAGCACGGCCTGTGGGTAGGAGCCCAGTGGCTTGAGCAGGATTGACTGCTCTTCCAGCTCCGCCAGGATGGTCGCGATATTGTCATCCTGCACATGCCCTTCGAATTCGATGAAAAACACATAGGCCCACTTTTCCGTGCGCGAGGGCCGTGTGTCTATGCGGGTCAGGCTCACGCCACCGCGCCGAAAAGGCTCCAGCAGGGTAAACAGGGCACCGGGCTTGTTGCGACTGGATACCACGATTGACGTCTTGTCGTGACCACTGGGGGGTACTTCCTCACGGCCGATTACCAGGAAGCGCGTGGTGTTGTCCGCGTAGTCCTCGATATGTTCCGCCAACTTATCGAGTTGGTAAAGCTCCGCCGCCATATCACCGGCTACCGCCGCGACACCGGGTTCTTCCAGGGCCCGGCGCGCCGCTTCACCATTGCTGCTGACAGCCTCGCGCTCCACATTGGGCCAGTGTTTGTCCAACCAATTGCGGCACTGGGCCAGGGCCTGCTGATGAGCGCAGATACGGGTAACGCTGGCGGCGTCGGTATCAGGCGCCACCAGCAGGTGATGGCCGATACGCATCTCCACTTCACCGGAGATCTTCAAGGGCGAGTCCATAAAGTTGTCCAGAGTGTGGCTGACCATGCCCTCTGTAGAATTCTCGACCGGCACCACGCCGTAATTACATTCACCGGATTCCACCTGGGCAAAGACCGCGTCAATCGTAGTCTGGGGCACACAGATAGCCGCGTGACCGAAATGCTTGATCGAGGCGGCCTGGGTAAACGTGCCCTCGGGCCCCAGGTAGGCGACTTGCAGCGGGCGTTCCAGGGCCAGGCACGCCGACATCACCTCGCGGAAAATATGCGCCACCGTCTCGCCCGGCAGAGGCCCTTCGTTGCGCTCCATAATCCGCCGCAACACCTGAGCCTCCCGCTCGGGGCGGTAGAACACGACCTCGGCTTCCTCATCGCCGCGCTCCCGCGCTGCGTTAATCTCTTCCAGCTTGATATCGGCCACGCGCTGGGCACACTTCGCCCGACGACTGATCAGCGCCTGGATTTCACGGTCTATGGCGTCTATGTCCGCCCTGACCTGCTCGAGATCCCTGTTATCTGCCATTAGCGAAGTTAACCATTGCGTTGCTCGAAGTCCTGCATGAAGGCGATCAGCGCATCCACCGCGCCCTCACTTACCGCATTGTAGATACTGGCGCGCATTCCACCCACTGAGCGATGACCCTTGAGATTGAGCAGGCCCGCGGCCTCGGCCTCCTGCAGGAATAACTTGTCCAGGCCGGCATCGGCCAGGGTAAAGGGTACATTCATCAGGGAGCGACTGGCCAGCTCCACCGGATTGGCATAAAAACCGCTGTTATCGATGGCCGCGTACAGCTTCCCCGCCTTGCGTCGATTAAGCTGCTCCATGGCCGACAAGCCGCCCTGGTCAAGCAGCCAGTCGAACACCAGGCCCGCCAGATACAGGGCGAAGGTTGGAGGTGTGTTGTACATGGAATCGTTATCCGCCGCTGTCTCCCAGTTCAACATGGCCGGACACTTTGTATCAGCTGCACCCAACAGGTCCCGGCGCACGATCACCAGGGTGAGACCCGCCGGGCCGATATTTTTCTGCGCACCCGCGTAGATGGCACCAAACTCGCTGACTTCAATGGGTCGCGACAGGATCGTCGAGGACATATCCGCTACCAGCGGCACATCGACCTGCGGGATCCAGGCGTACTCCACGCCACCTATGGTCTCGTTGGGCGTGTAGTGCAGGTAGGCCGCATCGTCGCTCAACTGCCAGGTGTCCTGCGCGGGGATGGTGGAGAACTTGCTTTCCTCGGAACTGGCGGCAACATTTACCTGGCAGTAACGCAGCCCTTCCGCGATTGCCTTCTTGGACCATTGGCCTGTATTGACGTAATCCGCCTTGTTTTTGCCGGCCAGCAGATTCAGGGGTACCGCCGAAAACTGGGTGCTGGCACCGCCCTGCAGGAACAATACCGCATAGTCTTCGGGGATCGCCAGCAGCTCGCGCAAGGACTGCTCTGCACGCTCGGCCACGGCAACGAATTCCGGGCTGCGGTGGCTCATTTCCATTATCGAAAGACCAGCGCCATGCCATTCCAGCATTTCATCACGGGCTGTTTCCAGCACCGCCTCGGGCAACGCGGCGGGGCCGGCACAAAAATTGTAGCAACGGGTCATTCTTCCACTTCCTTCAATCTACTGCTTTTTGCCATCATCTCCGCCAACGCGGGTCAAACGCGACGTGGCTACTCGGCATCATCCTCGTCAAATATCTCTTCCTCTGCCGGCTCGTCGATACGCTCAACGCCCACCAGGGTTTCGCCTTCCTTGGTGCGGATCACTCGCACGCCCTGGGTATTGCGCCCCAGCACCGAGACCTCGTCCGCCCGGGTGCGCACCAGGGTACCCTGGTTGGAAATCAGCATCAGCTCATCCCCGTCGAACACCTGCACCGCACCCACCAGGTTGCCATTGCGGTCGCTGGTGGACATGGCAATCACACCTTTGTTACCGCGACCCTTGGTGGGAAAGTCCTCAACCAGCGTACGCTTGCCATAGCCGTTCTCACTGACTGTGAGCACCTTGCCGTCAGGCTGCGGGATAATCAGGGAAATCATGCTGTGGCCAGCACCCAGGCGAATGCCGCGCACACCCCGCGCGGTCCGTCCCATGGCGCGCACGTCGCCTTCCTTGAAGCGCACTGCCTTGCCCTCGGAGCTGAACAGCATGACGTCGCAATCGCCGTTGGTGATAGCGGTGCCCAGCAGCACATCGCCCTCATCCAGTTCCAGGGCGCGCAGGCCGACACTGCGCTGACGCGCGAAGTCGGTAAGCGCCGTTTTCTTCACCGTGCCATTGGCGGTGGCCATGAAAATAAAGTGGCCCTCGGTGTACTCCTCCACCGGCAGGATGGAGGTGACACGCTCACCCTCCTCCAGCGGTAACAGGTTGACCATGGGTCGGCCACGGCTGTTGCGACCGGCCAGGGGAATATGGAACACCTTGAGCCAGTAGACTTTGCCCATATTGGAAAAACACAGAATGGTCGCGTGAGTACTGGCAATCAGCAGGTGCTCCACGAAATCCTCGTCCTTGACTGCGGTGGCGGACTTACCCATGCCGCCGCGCCGCTGGGCCTGGTAATCGGTCAGCGGCTGGGTCTTGGCATAGCCACCATGGGAGATGGTCACTACCCGGTCTTCCTCGGTGATCAAATCCTCAACGGTGAGGTCGTGTTGGGAAGCGGTGATTTCCGTGCGCCGCTCGTCACCGTATTCGGTAGCAATGTCCTGCAGCTCTTCGCGAATCACCAGTTTGAGGCGCTCGGGATCGGCAAGAATGTCGAGAAAATCCGCTATTTCAATCAATTTTTCCTGGTATTCGTTCAGCAGCTTCTCATGTTCCAGGCCAGTCAAGCGGTGCAGGCGCAGTTCCAGAATGGCCTGGGCCTGGGCCGGGGACAGGTGATACCTGCCATCGTGCATGCCATAGTGTGCCTCCAACTCATCCGGCCTGCAGGCATCGCTGCCGGCGCGCTCCAGCATGCCCGACACATCACCGGGCTCCCAGCCCTGGGCCAACAGTTTTTCCCGTGCCTCGGAGGAACTGGGCGAGGCCTTGATCAACGCGATAATAGGGTCGATATTGGATAGCGCGATGGCCAGGCCTTCCAGTATGTGCCCGCGCTCCCGGGCCTTGCGCAACAGGTAAACCGTGCGCCGCGTGACCACTTCCCGACGGTGGCGAATAAAGGCCTCCAGGATCTCCTTGAGGTTGAGAATCCTGGGCTGGCCGTCGACCAGGGCCACCATATTGATACCAAACACCGTCTGTAGTTGTGTCTGGGAATAGAGATTGTTGAGCACCACGTCGCCGATTTCCCCGCGGCGCAACTCGATGACCACGCGCATGCCGTCCTTATCGGATTCATCGCGCAGCTCGGTGATGCCCTCTACTTTCTTCTCCTTGACCAGCTCCGCAATACGCTCGATCAGGCGCGCCTTGTTCAACTGGTAGGGAAGTTCGTGGATGAGAATAATGTCCCTGCCTCTTTTCTCATCCCGGACGACCTCGGCCTTCGCGCGCACGTAGATGCGGCCGCGGCCGGTGCGGTAGGCCTGGATGATGCCGGCCCGGCCGTTAATGATGGCGCCCGTGGGGAAATCTGGCCCGGGGATATGCTCCATCAATTCATCTACCGTCAACTCGGGGTCGCCGATCAGTGCCAGGCACGCACTGACGACTTCAGTCAGGTTGTGGGGAGGGATATTGGTGGCCATACCCACGGCAATTCCCGAGGAACCGTTGATCAACAGGTTCGGTACACGGGTTGGCATGACCGCGGGAATACGCTCGGTGCCGTCGTAATTATCGACAAAATCGACGGTTTCCTTGTCCAGGTCCGCCAGGATGGCATGGGCTATCTTGCGCATGCGTATCTCGGTGTAACGCATCGCAGCAGCAGAGTCACCGTCTACAGAGCCAAAGTTGCCTTGCCCATCTACCAGCATGTAGCGCAGGGAGAATGGCTGCGCCATACGCACAATGGTGTCGTACACCGCCGAGTCGCCGTGCGGGTGGTATTTACCGATGACATCACCCACCACGCGGGCAGATTTCTTGTAGGCCTTGTTCCAATCGTTGTTCAGTTCATTCATGGCGAACAACACCCGCCGGTGCACCGGCTTGAGGCCGTCTCGTACATCCGGTAGTGCCCTGCCCACGATCACGCTCATGGCGTAATCCAGGTAGGATTGCTTCATCTCGTCCTCGATATTGACGGGAAGAATTTCTTTAGCTAGCTCACCCATTTACAACGGTATCCTTACAACGCGCGAAGTTCTGTTTTTATGGCTTTGAAGCCGGTACCGGGAAGTCCCGACCAGTGTCGCGGGCGACGCCCCCTACCCGCGAAAACAAGCCCGCAATTATACGGGAAAATGGCCCCCACTAGCCATGTTTTTACAGAATTTAGGCGCCATTTAAGCCCGGTTCACGCATTTGCGGTTATACTTTCGCGCTGAGCGCTCTCAGCCCTTCAGGCTGACGCTGCGGAGCCCACAATACAGGGCGAACAGGAACGCGCCAGCGAACGGAAACTGTCTATTTTTTGAGCATTGACGGGGTCATCACCCCCGTCATAAAAGGACATCAACGAGTATGTCATTACAAGCGGTAGATACCCTGATTCACCCGGGCTGGATAGTGCCGGTGGTGCCCCGCGGCACGGTGCTGGAGGCCTACAGTATTGCCCTGAGCGGCGATCGCATCAGCGCAATCCTGCCGCGCGAGGAAACACGGGACATACAGGCTGCCAGGGTACTTGAATTACCCCAACACGCCCTGCTGCCCGGACTGGTCAACTGCCATGGCCACGCCGCCATGTCACTGCTGCGCGGCTATGCTGACGACCAGCCCCTGATGCCGTGGCTGGAACAGCATATCTGGCCCGCAGAAGCTGCCCATGTCAATGCGGAATTTGTGCGCGACGGCACCGAACTGGCCGTTGCTGAAATGCTGCGCAGCGGCACCACGACCTTCAGCGACATGTACTTCTTCCCGGATGCCAGCGCCGAAGTGGCCCAGCGCCTGGGAATACGCTGCCAGATCAGCTTCCCGGTGCTGGAATTCCCGACCGCCTGGGCGCGCAATGCAAACGAATACATCAGCAAGGGTCTCAGTCTTTACCACGACCTGAAACACAGCGCACTGGTCAATATCTGTTTTGGACCACACGCCCCCTATACGGTAGCAGAGGAAAACCTGTCCAGAATCGGCGTTATCGCGGCGGAGCTGGACTGCGCTATCCACATCCACCTGCACGAGAGCAAAGGTGAGGTTTTACAAGCGGTGGAGCTCAACGGTGAGAGACCGCTGGACACGCTGCATCGGCTGGGCCTGCTCGGCCCCCGCACCCAGTGTGTGCATATGACCGACCTGGGCGAGCAGGACATGGCGCTGCTGGCGCAAACCGGCGCCAGCGTGGTGCACTGCCCGCAATCCAACATGAAGCTGGCCTCCGGCGCCTGCCCGGTGAGTAAACTCAGCGAGAAAGGCATCAATGTGGCGCTTGGCACAGACAGTGCGGCCAGCAATAACGACCTGAACCTGTTCGCGGAAATGCAAACAGCCGCCCTGCTGGCCAAACTCCATAGCGGCGACGCCACCGCGCTGCCCGCCGCCGATGCACTGGCCATGGCGACCATCAACGGCGCGCGCGCCCTGGGTATGCAAGAGCACATCGGCAGCCTGGAAACAGGCAAGCAGGCGGACCTGATCGCCGTCGACCTGTCGGGGCCGGAAACACAACCGCTGTACAATATCCTGTCGCAACTGGTTTACGCCTGTAATGGCAGCCAGGTCAGCCACAGCTGGGTGGCGGGACAACTGCTGATGGAGCAGCGCGAACTCACCCATATTGACCTGGCGGCGCTGTCGGCGCGCACCCGCGACTGGCAGGCAACAATCAGCAATACCCAGGAGCAGGCGCAATGAGCCGTGAAATGAATGTCGACCCCCAGGAAATCGCCAAGTTCGAAGCGCTGGCATCACGCTGGTGGGATCGCAGCGGCGAATTCAAGCCACTACACGATATCAATCCCCTGCGCGCCAACTACATTGACCAGCACTCCCGCGTGGCGGGCAAACGCCTGGTCGACGTGGGCTGCGGTGGTGGCATACTGGCCGAAGCCATGGCACAGCGCGGTGCTGACGTCACCGGTATCGACATGGGGGAAGCCCCGCTATCGGTGGCCCGCCTGCACCAGCGGGAATCGGGCGTCACGGTGAACTACCTGCACAGCACGGCCGAACAACTGGCGGAGCAGGAACCCGGGAGTTACGACATCGTGTGCTGCCTGGAAATGCTGGAACACGTACCCGACCCCGCTGCCGTCATCGCCGCCTGCGCGACCCTGGCTAAACCCGGGGCCGGGCTGTACTTCTCCACTATCAACCGCAATCCAAAAGCCTTTGCTTTCGCCATTGTCGGTGCCGAGCACATATTGGGATTACTGCCGGCGGGTACCCATGAATATGCCAAGTTCATCAAACCCTCGGAAATGGGCAGCTGGATTCGCGAAGCCGGCCTGGTGCAGCAAGGCATGACCGGCCTGATCTACAATCCGCTGACTCGCCAATTCAAACTGCAACCCCGGGATGTCAGCGTCAATTACATGGTGCGCGCGGTAAAGCCCGAATGACCAGGCGGCCGCAGCAGCTGCGCGCTGTCATCTTCGATCTCGACGGCACCCTGGTAGACACGGCGGATGAATTTGTCCCCGTGGTACAGGCGCTGCGCGCGGAACACGGGCGCGAACCCATGGACCCCCAGCGCATTCGCGCATCCGTGTCCAACGGCGCCCGCGCGCTGGTCAGCCTGGGACTGGACATGCAGGAACACGAGCCCGAATTTGAGAGCAAGCGCCTGCGCCTGCTGGAACTGTACAGCGAGGTGCTGGGCAGTATCGCGCGCCCCTACCCGGGCATCCCGGAGCTGCTGCTGGAACTGCAGCAGCGAGACATTGGCTGGGGCATTTCCACTAACAAGCCGCGAGCCTATACCGAACCACTGCTGCACAGGCTGGCTATGCAACCTGCACCGGGGAGCGTGGTTTGCCCGGATGATATCACTGACAAAAAGCCGCACCCGGAGTCACTGTACCGCAACTGCCTGGAATTGAACTGCGCTCCACACCAGGCCATCTACGTGGGAGATCACCTACGCGATATCGAGGCGGGGCGCCGCGCCGGCATGTATACCATCGCCGCCGCCTACGGTTATATTGAACCCGATGACAACCCGAGCAACTGGGGTGCCGACGTCCAGGCCGACAGCAGCACCGCATTGCATGCACTGATTTTTGCAAACGGCTGAGAGAGCGAAATGAATATTTACACTGCCCCCGCAAACTACCGCCCACACAACAAACTGCTGCAGGGCAAGACCCTGCTGGTGACCGGCGCCGGCGATGGTATCGGCCGCGCCGCAGCCCTGTGTTATGCCCGCTATGGGGCCACCGTGATCCTGTTGGGCCGCACCGGCGGCAAACTGGAAGCCGTCTACGACGAGATCGAAGCCAGCGGCGGCCCCAAACCGGCCCTGGTGGAATTGGACCTGGCCACGGCCAACGAGGAGAACTGCATCAACCTGGCCTCGGGCCTGGCGGGCGAGTTTGAGCACCTGGACGGCCTGTTGCACAACGCGGGTGTTCTGGGCGAGCGCCGCCCCATCGAAAGCGCAGGGTACAGCGCCTGGCAGGAAGTCATGCAGGTCAACGTCAACGCCCAGTTCCTGCTGACCCGCCACCTGTTGCCCCTGTTAAAGGCGTCGCCCAGCGCCTCGATTATCTTCACCTCATCGGGTGTGGGCCGCACCGGCAGGGCCTACTGGGGCGCCTACGCGGTATCCAAATTCGCCACCGAGGGATTTTGCCAGGTACTGGCCAGCGAACTGGAAAACACCTCTAAAATTCGCGTGAACTGCCTCAACCCCGGCGCCACCAATACCGCGATGCGCCGCACGGCTTACCCGGCAGAGCACCCCAATACCAACCCCGCTCCCGAAGACATCATGGCCAGCTACCTGTTTCTCATGGGCGAGGACAGCCTGGGCGTTACCGGACGCTCGTTCGACGCACAGTTAACTTAAGACAGCGACGCAACAAGCGCGACATCGTCAGGCGCAAGAAAAAATCGCCCCGTGAGGGCAATAACAAGACTAGGGTCGAGGCCGACGCGGCCTGGTTGATTTGGGAGCACCGCGGCTACTGCGCTTGCCGAACTGGCGCTCCATGACCTCGCGCTCCTTCGCCGTGCCACGCTGCAGGTCTTTTACCGGCAGGTCCGCCAGGCGGTAAAGGCTTTTAACTTCCTTGTGGTCCAGCTCCACCCACTGCCCCTGCTTCACCCGGGAGGGAATGAACACGTCGCCATAGCGCACTCGCTTGAGGCGCGACACCGTGAGCCCCTGTGACTCCCAAAGGCGGCGCACCTCTCGGTTGCGACCTTCCATCAACACCACATAGAACCAGTGGTTGATGCCGTCACCGCCGCCGTCCTGGATATCCGCAAAACGGGCGATACCGTCTTCCAGCATCACCCCGTCTAGCAGTCGCTGCAACATAGCCTGATTCCACTCGCCCATCACCCGCACCATGTACTCGCGCTCGATATTACTCGAGGGGTGCATCAGCGCATTGGCCAGCTCCCCGTCGGTGGTAAACAGCAGCAAGCCCGAAGTATTGAAGTCCAGGCGACCTATGGAAATCCAGCGGCCGGTTTTCAGTTTCGGCAGGCGCTGGAATACGGTGCGTCGCCCCTGGGGATCATCCCGGGTGCACACCTCGCCAGTAGGCTTGTGATACAGGATACAGCGGGTCTGTTGCGCCGGGGCTCGATCCAGGGGTTTGCCGTCCACCGAGATGCGGGCCTTGTCATCCACCCGATCACCCAGGGTCGCGATCTTGCCATTGACCTCAATGCGCCTGGACTGGATCCAGGTCTCCATTTCACGGCGTGAGCCCAGACCTGTGCGCGCCAATACCTTCTGCAATTTTTCGCCGGCAACAGCTTTGGTCCCGTTCTCCTCTGGGTCGGTCGCGGATACCCGCGCTGATTGCGAACGTGCTTTTGGGGGAGGTGGCCCCTTGTGCGATTTACGGCTCATGATCAGTCGCGGGCTCAGGCCCGGGTTTCGGACTCGGAATCTTCCGGGGCAGATTCGCCGGCGTTCTCATCCGGCTGGTCGCCGGCAATGGAGGGCTGGTCATCACCGGCCTGGCTCTCGGCAAAGCGGGCGGCGACAGCTGCCAGGTCCAGGGGCGTGGCATCATCCAGCGACGCTCCTTCAGACTGCTGCTCCACGGCATCACCCTGTTCACCGCCGTCATCACCAGGGACATCGTCCTGCTGCAGTGCTTCAGGCGACTCTTGCTGCTGTGCCGCAGGTTCACCCGCTTCAGCGTCGCTTTGTGTATCGGGTTGCTCCGAGCTGCCTTGCGGCGCCTCGACTTCCCCGTCGGGCTCTACATGCTCCGTGCCGCCTACTACCACCAGTCCCGGGCCATCGGCGTTACCGCTGCCAACTCCGGGAATCGGATCGGTGAAACCCAGCTCCGCGTTAAGAGTTTCCATGTCGCGGATCTCCGCCAGCGCGGGCAGTTGATCCAGGCTTTTCAGGTTGAAGTAGTCCAGAAACTGGCGCGTGGTCGCATACATAGCGGGACGCCCTGGAACATCGCGATGCCCGACAACACGAATCCACTCCCGCTCATGCAGGGTCTTGATGATATTCGAGCTAACCGCCACGCCGCGGATTTCCTCGATTTCGCCACGGGTAATAGGCTGGCGATAGGCGATCAGGGCCAGGGTTTCCAGCAGCGCCCGGGAGTACTTCTGGGGTCGTTCCTGCCACAGGCGCGCCACCCAGGTGCTCAGCGACTGCCGCACCTGGAAGCGGAAACCGCTGGCGACCTCCTGCAGTTCGAAGCCCCGACCATCACAGCGTTCGGCCACTTCCTTAAGCGCCTCGCGAATAGCGGTGTTTTCGGGGCGTTCGTGCTCCTCGAACAGTTCCGCCAGTTGCGGCACCGTGAGCGGTTTGCCGGCAGCCAGCAGCGCGCCCTCTATAATCTGCACCAAACCTGTTTCCGACATATTATTCCGACCTTGCCTTAACGTGGATGGGACCAAAATTCTCAGTCTGCACGATCTCCACCAGTGATTCCTTGATTAACTCCATTACCGCCAGGAAAGTCACCACCACTCCCAGGCGCCCTTCGTTTGCGGAAAACAGCGACACGAAAGGCACAAACTGCTGCCCGGACAGCTGCTCCAGTACATCGGACATACGCTCACGGGTAGACAGGGCCTCACGCTGGATGTGATGGCTCTCGAACATGTCGGCGCGGCGCAGCACCTCGCCCAGCGCCACCAGTAACTCGCGCATGTCCACGTCGGGATCGGGGCGGCTGCGATTGATATCCGGCGGCGCGGCACTGCCCACCCAGGTATCCCGCTCCAGGCGCGGCATTTCCTCAATATCTTCCGCGACCTTCTTGAAGCGCTCGTACTCCTGCAGGCGACGGATTAACTGCGCCCTGGGGTCCTCTTCATCGTCTTCTGTCTCACTGGAACGCGGCAATAACATACGCGACTTGATCTCCGCCAGCATCGCCGCCATCAGCAGGTACTCTGCCGCCAGCTCGAACTGCATGGCATCCATCAGCTCGACATAGTGCATGTACTGCTCGGTGATCTTGGACACATCGATCTCGAGAATATCCAGGTTCTGGCGCTTGATCAGGTAAAGCAGCAGATCCAGAGGTCCCTCGAAGGCCTCGAGGAATATCTCCAATGCCTGGGGGGGGATATACAGATCTTTAGGCAGTTCAGTGACCGCCTTGCCCATAACGACTGCGAAGGGCATTTCGCCCTGCGAGGGAAGAAGGGATTCGGGCAGGGAAATGGCGTCGCCGGCGGGTGCTGCATGGTCACCCTCCGCCGCCGTATTCTCTGCTGGAGCTTCGGGATTGGATTCGTTGGCTGACACGTTCCTGCTACCTGTTGTTATGAGCTGCGCCTGTGCGACAGTATACCTGACTAATCCTCAAAAGGCCTCACATCTCCCTTGCCGGCGCGCAAAACCATGGGTATGTCATCAGCCAGGTCCACCACGGTGGTCGGCTCCATGCCGCAATAGCCGCCATCGATCACCAGGTCGACCTCGTGCTCCAGGGTTTCGCGAATATCGTAGGGGTCGATCAGGGGTAATTCCTCCCCGGGCATAATCAGCGTGACGCTCATCAGCGGCTCACCCAGATCTGCCAGCAGAGCGGCGGCAATGGGGTTATCCGGCACCCGCAATCCCACGGTCTTGCGCTTGGGGTGCAGCAGGCGTCGCGGTACCTCGGAGGTGGCCTTCAGAATAAAGGTATAGGGACCCGGCGTGCAGTGGCGCAACAAGCGATAGGCGGTATTGTCCACCTTGGCATAAGAGGATATCTCGGATAAATCGCTGCACACCAGGGTGAAGTTGTGGCGGTCGTCCAGCTTGCGTATGCGGCGGATGCGATCCAGCGCGTTCTTGTCGCCTATATGGCAACCCAGGGCATAGGCGGAATCGGTGGGATAAACTACTACACCGCCGGCGCGAATAATATCCACGGCCTGGCGTATCAGACGGGCCTGGGGATTATCGGGGTGTATTTGGAAAAACTGGCTCAACGGCGGCTACTCTTGTGAGGTTGGGGAAACGGCTGCGAAGCGTTCCCAGACACCGCGCAGACCATCAAGTGGCGGCAATTCTACACCGACTTGCGCGTTGTAGGAGCCATCCCGGTGAAAATCACTACCGACTGAAGCCTCCAGCTCGAACTCCCTGGCAAGTCGTACCAGTTGCGCGATCTGGTCGGGCGTCTGGCGCGCACTGAGCACCTCTATCGCCGCACCGCCGGCTGCCGCGAAATCGATCGCCAGGCGCCGCAGCTTCATGCGTGTATAGCGGTATTTCAGTGGATGGGCCAACACTGCCACCCCCCCCGCGTCAACGATCCAGCCAGTGACCTGGGCCAGTTCGGGCCAGAAGGCCTTCACATCTCCGACCTTGCCCTGACCCAGGTAGCGATCAAAGGCCTGGTTGTGGTCCGCCACATGCCCCTGCTGCACCATCCAGGTGGCAAAGTGCGGACGCCCCAGCTGACTGTCGCCGGCCACCAACTGCGCGCCTTCCAGGGCTCCGGGGAAGCCCAGCTTGCCCAGTCGCCGGGAAATTTTGGCACCCCGCTCCTGCCGCGCCTCGCCCAGCAGCGCAAGCCCATGGCGCATGGACGGCGCGTCCACATCCATAGCCAGGCCCACCACATGGATTGTGGTACCGGACCAGCGACAGGAAAATTCCACGCCCGGCAACAACCGCAATGCTGAAGAATTATGCGTATAATAGCCCTCCGCCGCCCGATAGCCCGCCACCGTATCGTGGTCGGTGATGGCCAGCAGCTCCACGCCCCTGGACAGGGCCCTATCCACCAGTTCGCTGGGATTGAGGGCGCCATCAGAAGCAGTGGTATGGGTATGGAAGTCGATCAACACAATCTTTACACTTAGCGCCTCAAGCGGGAACAGTCCCGCTCTGGCGCATCCGAGAGGAAAGCGCGCATGGTAACAGCCGGAGTACAACAGAATCCATGAAGCAATTAGCCGAATTTGTGCCCATCGCGCTGTTTTTCATCGTTTACCAGCTGAAAGGCCAGAGTTTTTCGCTGGGCGGCTGGGAATACAGCTTTGACGGGATCTTCAGCGCCACAGCGGTATTGATGATCGCCACCGTGGCACAAGTGGCGATCACCTACGCCATCACCCGCAAGTTTGAGAAGCGTCTGCTGTGGTTACTGCTGGCTGTGGTGGTGTTCGGCGGCGCCACCCTGATATTTCGCAACCAGATGTTTATCCAGTGGAAACCCACGATTTTCAATTGGGCGCTGGCCCTCGCCTTCGGCGCTTCGCAATTTATCGGCGACAAGAATCTGATGGAGCGCACCCTGGGCAGCCAGATTCACTTGCCAAAACTGGTGTGGACCCGACTCAACCTATTGTGGGTCACCAACTTTGCCATTGTTGGTGGGCTCAACCTGGTGGTTGCCTATGGCTTCAGCGAGGACACCTGGGTCAGCTACAAGCTGTATTCCGCCATCGGCTTTACCCTGGTGCTGACCATACTGACCGCGTTGCTGATCAGCCCGCATATGAAAGAAGAACAGCTCACAGATAAATAGGATTTTTTCCCATGTATTACGCTATTCTCTGCGAAGATGTCGCCAACAGCTCGCCGCTGCGGCAGCAGGCGCGACCGGCTCACCTGGAGCGCCTGCAACAACTGCTGGACCAGGGACGCCTGATGGTAGCGGGTCCTCACCCGGCCCTGGACACCGAGGAACCCGGGGACGCGGGCTTCACCGGCAGCCTGATCATCGCCGAGTTCGACAGCCTTGAGGCGGCCACCGCCTGGGCCGACGCCGACCCCTACGTGGATGCCGGTGTGTTCAGCAGGGTCAAGGTCAAACCCTATAAGATCGCCCTTCCGTAGGGCATTAGTACTGTAATCAAGCCGAGACTCTTTTCAGCCAACCCATTATTAAGGACATAATTTTGCGATCCACCCTATTCCTAGTGCTATTTTCGCTGTTGTTTGCCGCTGCCGCCCAGGCCCAGAACGTGCGCTATGTCAGCGACAAGCAGTTTATTCCACTGCGCAGTGGCGCCGGCAGCGATTACCGTATCATCCACCGGGGCATTCCCTCGGGCACCCGGCTCACCATTGCGCGCACCTCCGGTGATGGCGAATGGGCTGAAATTACCACCGAAAAGGGCACTACCGGCTGGATTCGCACCCAGTACCTGATGCAGGATCTGCCCGCACAAAACCGGGTGGACGCGGCGGAAAAACGCGCGGCAGAGGCGGTGGCGAAAAGTGCCGCCCTGAGTGAAGAGCTGGCTGCCTTGCGCGCCCAGAGCACGGAGCTGGAGGGACGGCTGAACAGCAGCGGTTCCGAGCTGGGCAGCGTCACAGAAGAACTCGCGCAATTGAAGCAGATCTCCGGCAACGCCATACAGCTGGACATCGACAACCGCCGCCTGGTGGAGGAGTCAGAGAACCTGCGCTCGGACGTCGAAATGCTGGAATCTGAAAACCAGCGTCTGCAGGAC
This sequence comes from Halioglobus sp., assembly GCA_029287595.1. Taxonomy (GTDB): domain Bacteria; phylum Pseudomonadota; class Gammaproteobacteria; order Pseudomonadales; family Halieaceae; genus JAACFI01. The sequence goes on from JARFQU010000123.1 coordinate 54,453, forward strand.
AAACTGGAGAGTGAGGATTTTCTCAACGGCGCGCTGGCGGTACTGCTGGGCGTCATCATTACCCTGGTAGTGCCACGCCTGTGGCCTAAACGCCGCAAAAGTTCCAGCTGGGCCTGATGCCCGCACCTATTTGATTGGAGATCATATTACGTGATGAGATACCTGTTACTAGCCCTGGCCCTGCTGCTGTCACCGATGGTGGCCAGCGCGCAGACCTCGCCGAACAACCCCCAGGTGGTTATAAAAACCAGCGAGGGTGACATCACCCTGAGCTTGTTCGCAGATAAATCCCCGGTGACGGTAGCCAACTTCCTGAGCTACGTGGACAGTGGTTTTTACAGCGGTACTATTTTTCACCGGGTGATACCCAACTTCATGATCCAGGGCGGCGGCTTTACCCCGGACATGGTAGAAAAGGAGAAGGGTGAGCCGGTGGTCAACGAATCCAAGAATCGAGTGCACAATACCCGCGGAACCGTGGCCATGGCACGTACGAACGACCCGGATTCAGCCACCTCACAGTTTTTCATCAACCAGCGCAACAACCTGCGCCTGGATTGGGCGCCGGGCCGCGCCGGCTACACCGTGTTCGGGGAAGTCATCCTGGGCATGGATATTGTCGACTTCATCGCCACAGCCCCCACCGGACAGAAAGGGCCCTTCGGCGATGTGCCCATAGAACCTATTCTGATCAAAGAAGTCGTGCGCGCCAACCCCTGATGATCGCTCTAAGCGTCAACCTCAACAAGATCGCACTGATCCGCAACTCCCGGGATACCACCAACCCGGATGTGCGCCAGCATGCGCAAATGTGTATCGATGCCGGGGCCGATGGTATCACCGTGCACCCGCGCCCGGACCAGCGCCATATCCGCGCCCAGGACTGCTTCGACCTGGCGGGCATGCTACAGGTGGAATTCAATATAGAAGGCAACCCGGTATCCGGGCCGCGCAAGAGCGAGCGCCCCGGTGTCGGTGACTACCCCGGATTCATGGAACTGGTGCGCGAAATACGGCCGGCCCAGTGCACCCTGGTGCCGGATGGCGATGGCCAGCTCACCTCGGATCACGGTTTCGATCTGAAGCGCGATGGCGACCACGTGGCGCCGCTGGTGCAGGAACTGCAGTCCCTGGGCATCCGCACCAGCCTGTTTATGGACCCGGACCCGGAGCAGATTCGCCTGGCTGCGCAACTGGGCACGGAGCGCATCGAGTTATACACGGAATCCTACGCCCGGGCTTACCAGCGCCAGGAAGATCTCGACGCAGTGTTTGCCAGGTTTTTACTGGCTGCGGAAGTTGCCGCAGAGGAAGGCCTGGGGCTGAACGCCGGCCACGACCTGGACCTGCACAACCTGCCCCGCTTCGCCACCATCCCGGGGCTGCTGGAAGTGTCCATAGGTCATGCCCTGACGGTCGACGCGATCCGCATTGGGCTGGCCCCCGCCGTGGCAGCCTACCAACGCGCTCTGGGGAAATCGTGATGACACCTGAACTGCAGGCACTGCTGGACAAACAGGCTATAACAGAAATGGTGCACAGCTACTGCAATGCCGCCGACCGCCACGACCACGACAAGATGCGCAGCCTGTATCATGAAGATGCCATCGATGATCACGGGGCCTTTTTCAAGGGCCTGGCGATGGAATTTATCGACCAGCTGCCGGCAATCCAGGAGCCCATGGCGATCCTGCATCACAACGTCACCACGCTGAACATTGCCCTGGACGGCGACTATGGGGAGGGCGAGGTTTACATACTGGCCTTCCACCAGGTACGCACGGAAGATGGGCTGATGGATCTGATGATCGGTGGTCGCTACTTTGACAAGTACGAAAAGCGGGACGGCTTATGGAAATTCAGCCACCGGGCAGTGGTGGCCGATTGGGCCAGGGTTGACACCCCTTCCACCGTCACCCTGGAGCATCCGATGATCGAGGGCGCGCACATCGGCAAGCCGGGGCCGGAAGATCCCTCCTACGGTTTTTTCAAACTGCTCAAGCGCGGGCAGCGTTAACCGGCAGCGATCTGCTATTTATTTACAGAGTCGACACCTGATGGCGCTTCGTGCGGCCGATCCAGGGCGCCGACGTCGAGGACCGGCGAGGCGTCAATATGCTCGGCATCCATCATGTAGGCCACCCGCTGCAAGGCCGCGATAATCATAGTCTGCTCCCACTCCTGCAGGCCGTTGAACTGCGCGGCAAACTGTTCCTGTAATGGTATGGGTGCATCCCTGAGTATCTCGAAACCGCGCTCTGTGAGTTGGACGTGAACCTTGCGCTTGTCGACAGTGGAGCGCTCGCGTTCCAGGTACCCTTTTTTTTCCAACCGGTCCAGAATAGAGGTAACCGTGGCCTGGCTCAGGCTGACTTCATTGGCCAGCTGCCCGATTGCTGCGCCCTCGAACTTGCAAATTGCCTGGAGCAGCAGTATTTGAGGTGCAGTCAGACCAGAGATTTTGGCCAGGTGCTTGGAATGTAGATCCGTGGCGCGAATAACCCTGCGCAGGGACGTCAGTACTTGATCCAGCCGATCCACAATAAACTCCTATTGTCCGTACTACGATGAAGCTGATATTACAGCGGTTTGAGCGGCCGAGTAAGGATCAAAACGACGTCGATTCCCGCAAATGGGCATTGAGCCCCTTGTAAAGACTGAAACACACCACCAGCAGAATTAGAGTAAATGGTATGCCTGCGGCGACCGTCCCGGCCTGTAGCGCCGCCAGTGCCTGTTGCCCACCGCCGTAGAGCAATGCAGCTGCCAGCAAGCCTTCCATGGTCGCCCAGAAAATACGCTGGGGAACCGGCGCGTCGTGCTTGCCGCCCGCCGTGATGCCGTCGATAACGAGCGAGCCGGAGTCCGAGGAAGTGATAAAAAACACCAGTACCAACACCACCCCGATCAGCGTCGTGAGTTCATTAAAAGGCAGGTTCTCGAGCATCTGAAAGGTGGCAAGACTCATGGAACTCATGCCATCGGCGAGGCTGCCTATCCCGTTCTGTGCCTGGTGCAGTGCGTTCATGCCAAACACGCTCATCCACACCACTGTCACCAGGGTCGGCACCAGGAGTACGGCGATGAGAAGCTCCCGGACGGTTCGGCCCTTGGAAACCCGCGCTATAAACATCCCCACGAACGGTGACCAACTGACCCACCAGGCCCAGTAGAACACCGTCCAGTCCTGCATCCATTGTTCATCGTCCCGGCCCACCCAGTTGCTCAGGGGTAAGATATTGCCAAGGTAATTACCCGCCGTATCCAGCACTGCCCCGGCAACGCTGATATTGCTACCAACCAGGGCAACAAAAGTCAGTAAGGCTAAGGCCAGTAACATATTGACGTTGCTCAGGATCTTGACGCCGCCCTCCAGGCCGCGCACCACCGAGAGAGTAGCAATGAACGTAACGAAGATGATGATGGAAATCTTGGTATTGATGCCCTCCTCGACCCCGAACAGCATGGTCAAACCGGCGTTGACCTGTGATGCTCCCAGACCGAGCGATGTCGCCAGACCAAATATAGTCGCCAGCACCGCAAACGTGTCAATGACATGCCCGGGCCACCCCCAGCAGCGTTCCCCGAGTATCGGATAGAATGCGGAGCGCAAGGTGAGGGGAAGCTTGCAATTGAAGCTAAAGAAACCCAATGCCAATGCGATGACGGCGTAGATAGCCCAGGCATGCAATCCCCAGTGATAAAGGGTTGCCGCCATCGCCATATCCGCCGCCTCTGGCGTTGCCGGCGCCACCCCCAGGGGCGTACCCCCGGCGCCAGTGTAGTAGGTCATGGGCTCCGCCACTCCCCAGAACATCAACCCGATGCCCATACCGGCAGCAAAAAGCATCGAGAACCAGCTCATGCGACTGAACTCAGGCTTGGCATCCACCCCGCCCAGCCTCACCCTGGAAACAGGCAAAACAATGAGGGCCAGGCAGAACAGCAAGATCGCGTTCACCGCCAACATCATGAAGCTGTCGAAGGTTGCCAAACACCAGCTACGGGTGGCCATAAGGACCTCATTCGCCTGCGTTGGGAACTGAATCGTAACCATGACAAACAGGATGATGAGGCTGGCGCTGATCATGAACACCGGGTTATGGATATCCATACCCCACACCTGGATATTGTCTTCCCCTATGGTGTAGTCCGATCGATATTTGCTTGCCATCTGCTTTACTACTCGCGGGGAGCCATTCGAATTTTATTTAGAATACAGCCTATTATACCCATGTAGAGGCCATAGAGATGCATTTTGCATAGACAACTAAATATTAAATTTCAGCTTATCGACTAAAAATACCTTGATAATGCACCTGAATGACAGATTTTCGGGCCCAAACTGGCATTATTCCCCTATTGCTTGAGCTCAAGCCTAATAAAGAAGTACCATATTACTTCGTACAGTAAATATTCCTGCTCGAACAGTAATAAGTTCCGGGCCCTCACCTACTATTTGGAAAGCCCATGTACAAACGAAAAGCAATGTATGGCGCCATCCTGGCTGCTTCGACCATCAGCCTGGCCCACGCGCAACTCGAAGAGGTGATCGTTACAGCAACGAAAAAAGCTTCCAGTACCCAGGATATTCCCATCGCTGTCACCGCGCTCGGGGAAAGCTCCCTGGATCAATTGGGCATCAGCGATTTCTCGGACTACCTGGTGCACCTGCCAGGCGTCACTGCCGGTGGCGGCGGACCGGGCACCAATACCATTTACATCCGCGGTGTCGCTTCTACAACGCCAAACCTGACCACCTCCGGTGTGGCCGGCCTCGCCCCCAACGTCGCTTTCTACCTGGACGAGCAGCCGCTCACGCAACCGGGCAGAAACCTGGACGTCTACGCCGCTGACCTGAACCGGATCGAAGTCCTGAAGGGCCCGCAGGGCACCTTGTTCGGCGCCAGCTCCCAGGCCGGCACCGTACGTCTGATTACCAATAAACCGGACCCCAGCGACTTCGGCGGCAAGTTGAAAATGGGCACTGGCTTTACCGAAGAAGGTGACCCCAGCTACAACGTTGAGGGCGTGGTCAACGTGCCTGTATCGGACACGATAGCCCTGCGCGCCGTGGCTTACGTCGACCAACAGGGTGGCTATATCGATAACGTGGCGGGCAGCGTGACAGCGCGCTCCAGCGCGCGCTTTCAACCAGGTGGCTTCCAGGGCAGCGATGACTTGTCAGGTGTGAACTTCCTGAAGGCGGACAACGCCACAAGGACCGAGGACGACTTCAACGAGGCCACCTACGCCGGCGCTCGCCTGGCCGGGTCATGGGACATCAACGAGGAGTGGAGCCTGTTGCTCGGTGTAGCCCAACAGAACATTGATACGGACGGCGTCTTCTTCCAGGACCCTGAACTCGACGACCTGGAGATCAGCCGCTATGAGACAGACACGCTGAACGACGACTATGACAATTACAACTGGACAGTGAACGGCCGACTGGGAGAACTGGACATCATCTACACCGGTGCTTACACCGAGCGCGAGGCCGATTCCAGGGTCGATTACACTGACTACCTGTTTGTAGGACAGTACATCCCCTACTACATCTGCGACTACGCCGTTTCCTACCCCAGCGACGGCGTCCCCAGCGGCACTTGCCAGGCGCCTAACCTGTTTGTGAAAAGCGAGGTGAAAAACGAAGTGGAAACTCACGAGTTTCGATTTTCCACCGACCAGGGCCGACGCCTTCGCGGAATAGCCGGCGCTTTTTACAGCGACATGGAACTACGCGAGGACAACCAGTTCACCTATCCTGGCTCGACCCAGGTCATCGCGGCCGATGGTGTGAGCGTCGGTTTCGGACCCAACTTCTCAGCCCAGCCCTCCTCGGCTAATGATAAGGGACAATGGGCCGAAGGCGTCATCTTCCGCAACGACGTGCTGCGCACAGACAAGCAAACGAGCGTATTCGGTGAGGCGAACTTCGATATCACTGACCAATTCACAGCCACCGTGGGTGCCCGTTGGTACGATATCGAGGTCGACCTCAAAGGCAGCGCAGCAGGCTCCTTCGGCAATATGGGAGCGGACGAAGACAACAACGCGGGCAACAATCTCGACGAGATATTCAGTGGCAAAAACGACAAGGCGGAGACTGACGGCGTCATCGGTAAAGTCAGCCTGTCGTGGATGCCCAATCAAGACCAGATGTATTACGTGACCTGGTCGGAAGGCTATCGTCCCGGGTTCCTCAACCGCCCCGGTGGCAGCGTTTCACAGGATGGCAGTTACACCGTTCCATTCTCCCTCGATACGGACGAAGTGACCAACTATGAACTGGGCTGGAAGCTCGATTTGATGGATGGCACCCTGCGATTTAACGGCGATATTTTCTTCGTCGACATTAGTGACATGCAGATAGGTATCTTCGACCCCAGCATCACCAATCTCTTTTTCTCTGATAATGCGGCAGATGCCGAGGTCAAGGGTGTTGAGGGTGACCTCGCCTGGGCACCGCAATTTGCGCCAGGGCTGACTATGGCTGGCGGTTTTTCTTATCTCGATACGGAAATCACTGATAGCTTCGTCACCAACTTCGTTCGCGAAGGCGACGACCTGGCGTTCGCGCCTGAATTCCAGGCCACCCTCAATGCCCGGTACGAATGGGACCTTAGCGCTGGCAAACTGGCCCACATCATGTCCTACGTCAGCTACTCAGATGAAGTCAACACCGACATCGTGGCAGACAACAGCATGACACTGGACAGCTGGTACCTGTGGGGCGCAACCGCCGGTATTGCCGACGATGAGTGGACCGCAGAGGTCTATGTGGAGAACCTGACAGACGAACGAGCGGAGATCTCGGGTAATGCCATCTTCAACCGCTCCAGGGTCACCGTGGCCAGACCTCGCACCATAGGCCTGCGCTTCGCTTACGATTTCTAGTACAGCACTCGCAACACCAAAGCCCCGGCGTTAAACTGCCGGGACTTTTCGTTTTATCCTCTAGGTGTCTAATGACTTCAACCTCGGGTGATCCCAAACCAGCCGATATTCAAAAGAGAATTGCCTCAGGCAATTTTGCCGATGCGCTACGAGACATCGATACATTGCTTGCCAGCGATCCAGAGCATGCCGAAGCACTGTATATGGCCGCGGTGTGCTACCGCTACACGAAGCAGTACGACAAAGCGCAAGCCTGCCTGAACTCTCTTAAACCCGTATCGCATGATCGGGGTCGGGTTTTTCAGGAGCAGGGGCACCTGCATGTCGCGCTGAACCATCCAGAGAAAGCACTGGCGGCATTTGCTAACGCCTGCCAGCTAAACCCTGTGC
>JARFQU010000158.1 GCA_029287595.1 Halioglobus sp.
ACACTGACGGTTTATTATAGGTTGATCGTAGAGCTCCGGGATTGGACAGGCCGGGCACCTACCGAGGGCGCGGGTGGGAATTTTGTTCTAGCCAGCGGGTCCGGGCAAAAGCAGGCTTTTCAGTCGCTCCACGATATTCGCATGGTGAAAAGCCTGCATTCCCCCGGCCCCTTGCACCGCGAAGCTGCGGGATTCTTTACCCAAGCCAGCGCTTGGAGAGTACAGGCACCTGCCGAGGGCGCGGGCGGGAAAGTGTTTCTCACCAAGCGAATATCGTGGAGCGACTGAGAAACACTTTCGCGTCCGTGACCGCTGGACGAAACCAAACCAGCAATATGCGCTGAGCCTTATTGCTGGGGGGCGGCCTAGAGGACCGTCTGGTCGGTTATGTGCTCGAATGGCAGCTCTGTGCGCTGCACCACCCGGCGCAGCTCGAAGCTGGAATGTACACCGCTGACGCCCTCTATGCGGGTGAGCTTGCCCAGCAGGAATTTTTCGTAGTACTCCATATCCGGGACCACGGCCTTGAGCAGGTAATCTGCTGACTGCCCGGTGACTACGGAGCACTCCATGACCTCGGGGTAGTCGGCTATCGCAGCCTCGAAAGCCTCGAAGCGCTCCGGGGTGTGGCGATCCATACTGATGCTGATATAGGCGGTTAGCTTGAGCCCCAGCATGGACTGGTTGAGCAGGGTCACATGGCAGCGGATGATGCCCGATTCCTCCAGTCGCTTGACCCGGCGCGAGCAGGGGGTGGGAGACAAACCCACGGTTTCCGCCAGCTCCAGGTTACTGATACGGGCGTTGCGCTGCATAGCCTGCAGAATTCTTCTGTCTGTGCGATCCAACTTCATAAAAGATCCTGCCCGCCTGGTTATTAATATGCCCTATGGGCTATAGAATGGTGATTATATGCATAATAAATATATTTAATAGAGGTATATTGCGCATATCGTGGATATTAGCGCAATATTTGCATTCATTTACTCAGTATCGCCGCCTATACTGTGTGCTCGGCTGGTCAATCACCCGGTGCAGTGAACAGCGACGAACTACCCCTATCGCCGCTGTATCCGTACAAAGCCCCAAAAGGGCAGGTACCCCGGAATCCGGACGGGTGAGCAGCCTCTAAATTCACAGGTACAGGTAAATTGGTATGAGCAGTTTCGATCATCGCAAATACAAGCCCTTCCAGCCCATTGCCATGAGCAACCGGCGCTGGCCTGACCGGGTCATCGAGCGCGCGCCGCACTGGTGCAGCGTGGATTTGCGCGATGGCAACCAGGCGCTGATCGAACCGATGACCACCCGGCAGAAGTCCCAGCTGTGGGATCAGCTGGTGAAAATCGGCTTCAAGGAAATTGAGGTGGGGTTTCCCTCGGCATCGGGTCACGATTATGATTTCGTGCGCGACCTGATCGACAATGACCGCATACCAGAGGATGTCACCATCCAGGTGTTGACCCAGGCTCGCGCGGACCTGATCAACAAAACTTTTGAGGCTCTCAAGGGTGTGCGCCGGGCGGTGGTGCATATGTACAACTCAACCTCCACGGTTCAGCGAGAGCAGGTCTTCGGCCTGGAGCGTCAGGGCATTGTCGATATTGCGGTGCGCGGCGCTGAGCTGCTGCAGGCCTGTGCCGACAAATACCCGGAAACGGATTGGGTTTTTGAATATTCCCCCGAGAGCTTTACCGGCACCGAACTGGATTTTGCGGTTGAGGTATGCGACGCAGTGACCGCGGTCTGGCAGCCCACCCCGGAACACCCGGTGATTATCAATTTGCCGGCAACTGTGGAGATGAGTACCCCCAATATCTACGCGGACCAGATCGAGTGGTTCTGCGACCACGTGAACAATCGGGAAAGCCTGTTGATCTCGCTCCATACCCACAACGACCGCGGCTGCGCGGTGGCCGCTGCCGAGCTGGGCGTGCTGGCGGGCGCCGACCGGGTCGAAGGCACCCTGATGGGCAATGGTGAGCGCACCGGCAATATGGATATTGTCACCATGGCGATGAACCTTTACAGCCAAGGGGTGGATCCCGAGCTGCACCTGGGCAATATGGACGAGATTATCCGCACCACCCGGGAGTGCACCCAGTTACCGGTTCACCCTCGACACCCTTACGCGGGCGAGCTGGTGTTCACCGCGTTTTCCGGTAGCCACCAGGACGCCATCAAAAAGTGCCTGTCCAGGCGCGACGATCGCGAGCCCTGGGAGGTAGCGTACCTGCCTATTGATCCTGCGGACATCGGTCGCTCCTACCAGGAAGTGATCCGTATCAACAGCCAGTCCGGCAAGGGAGGCATCGCCTACGTGTTGGAACGGGACTACGGCCTTGAGTTGCCGCGCTGGTTGCAGATTGATTTCAGCGCCGCTGTGCAGGCCTTTGCAGAGGAGCGGGAGACCGAGGTCGGATCCGAGGAGATTTACCAGTTGTTCCAGCAGACCTACCTGGACAATGAGGGTTACTGGCGCCTGGGCAATTACCAGGTAACCCGGGAAGACAAGGTCGACCGGCTGCAGGCCGAATTGGTGCAAGGCGGCACCAGCCACTCCCTCAGTGGAGACGGCAGCGGTGTGGTGGCTTCCTTCGTGGACGCCATGCAGCGCTTCACCGGCAAGCAGATTGTTCTGGTTGAATATAACGAACACGCCCTGAGTCACAGCGCTGACGCCGAGGCGATCTGTTATATACAGCTGAACGTTGATGGTGACCGTTTCTGTGGCGTTGGCCGCAGCCACGATATCATTCAGGCATCCCTGGACGGCATTCTTGGCGCCATTAACAAGTCGACGGAAAGCGAGCAACACGCCGCCGCTTGACGGCGCGCCGCTGCAGCGGGGCCGCTCTGCAATAATCCCGTGTAAATCGCGGGATTATTGTGATAAAACCTGTACCCATTCCACGTGGCGGATCTGCACTGCGTTGCACCCGGCGGTAATGGTGAATGGGTAGTCATCTGACAATAACAAGTGAATCCGGTTGGTCGCGCCTTAAGCGCCATTTCAGTGAGTCTTTCTCAGGAGAACTGGTTTACCGGCGCCGCGCTCATGATATGGAGCGGGTGGATGAGCAACGGGTAAAGCGGCAGCGCAATGCCTATCGCTACATCCTGTTGTTGCTGGCGGTTATCCTGGTGCCTATTGATGCCCACAACCTGTACCTCGGTGAGTTGGTGCCGGCCGTTGGTGGTTTGTTGCTGCTGGGCATCCTGATGATCAACATCCTGTTGCTGAGTATGAACCGGGAAGCCTTCCTGACCCCGCCCCTGGTGCTGTTGCTCAGTATCTCACTGGTAATGCTGTCCGTTTACTATGGGCAGAATTACAACCTCTATTTGTTGTATCCCCTGCTGGTCGCACTGCCGATACTGCTGAAAACCCGCTGGGCGGTGTTGCTGGGCGTGCTCAGCGGCCTGGTGGCGGCGCCTCTGGTCTTTACCCAGTATGACCACACCACGGCGATGGTGATTGGGGCGAGTATGGGGCTTACCTGGCTGGTTAGTGCCTGGCTGGTATACGCGGTGACGGAGCAGTCTCGCCACCTCAAGGACATGGCCATTACCGACCCTCTCACCGGCGCCTACAATCGCCGCTACCTGGAGTTGCAGCTGGAGCAGGTGCTGGAAACCTGGACCCGCTACCAGCGGCCAGCGTCAGTTTTGTTGATCGACATCGATCACTTCAAGCGTATCAATGACAAGTTCGGCCATGGCGTGGGCGACACTGCGATCAAAAATCTGGTGGAGGTGATCTCCCGCAATATTCGCAACGTAGATACTCTGTGTCGTTACGGCGGCGAAGAGTTTGTGGTATTGCTGGCTGAGACCCCTCTGTCCAAAGCGCGGCCGGTTGCAGAGAAACTGCGTGCGGCGGTGGAGAACACCCGGGTTGTGCCAGAGGTTGGCATGACCATCAGTGTGGGGGTGTGTGATGTGTCCGTGGCCGACGGCGTGGATCATTGGCTTAACCTGGCAGATGCGGCCCTGTACCTGGCCAAGCGCAATGGGCGCAATCGTGTCGAGCTGGCGGAGTCAGCGATAGAGCTGGCGGTGCCACTGGACAAAACCATACCGGACTGGCGTTGATGCCGGGAGAGAAAAGCGGTGTATCGTGTGTGCAGAGTCTATTTGTTACTCGCCCTGCTGGTACTGGGGGGCTGCAGTAGCACCACCTTCGTTTACAACCGACTGGACTTTCTCCTGCCCTGGTATCTCGATGACTATGTCGAGCTGAACACCGTCCAGGACCAGTTCCTGGATGACCAGTTACAACCGTTCCTGGCCTGGCATCGCGACCTCGAATTGCCGCTGTACCTGCAGATACTCGATGATATCGACCGCCGCCTGGATCGCCAGCTGACGGTAGACGATATTGCGGCGATCTCACTGGAATTTGAGGACGCGTGGTTTCGTCTTGAGGACCGCGCACTGGACTGGCTGCTGGCCCTGGGAGAGCGACTCACTCAGGAGCAGGTCCAGGAGTTTCTCGCCGCCTTGTGGGAGCAGCAGGAGAAATACGAAAAGAAATACCTCAAGCGCAGCGACCAGGAGTACCGGCGCGATAGCTACGATAGTCTGGTAGACAATTTGCAGGACTACCTGGGGCGCATGGATAAGGATCAGAAGCAGGTGCTGGAGAGCGCCAGTGAACAGCTGATGCGTTCGGACGCGATCTGGCTGCGCGAGCGCGCCAGCTGGGTGCAGCGCATGGAAGAATTCATGCGCCGGGAGCCCGGTTGGCAGCAGGCGGTGCGCGATTCGATCAAACGCCGCAGTGAAACCGTAGCGGCAGATTATGTGGAATTATATGAGCACAACCTGGGGGTGATTTACGCTGCTTTAGCAGAGACTCTTAATAGCCGCACCGAGAAACAGGACACTCGGCTGCGCAAGAAAATAGCGGATCTGCGCGAGGACCTGCAGACCCTGGTTGCCCAGGGGCAGGCACAGTAACAGGGCGTGAGCCGCCCCTAATCCAGCAGTGACAAATCCCTGACCGCACCTTTATCGGCGCTGGTTACCATTTTTGCGTACACCTTCAGTGCGGGGGTGACCTTGCGCGGCCTTGCGTCTCTTGGCCGCCAGGCCTTGTCTCCCAGCGCGTCCATGGCGACGCGCCTTTGTGCCAATTCCCCCTCACCCAGTGTGACGTTGATGCTGCGTTGGGGAATATTGATGTCGATGGTATCGCCGTTTTCTACCAGGGCGATGGCACCCCCGGCGGCCGCTTCCGGGGAGGCATGGCCTATGGACAGACCGGAGGTGCCGCCGGAAAAACGCCCGTCGGTGAGCAGGGCACAGGCCTTGCCCAGTCCCTTGGATTTGATGTAGCTGGTGGGGTAGAGCATCTCCTGCATGCCGGGTCCGCCCTTGGGTCCCTCGTAGCGTACGATGACCACGTCTCCCTCCTTCACCCGGTCATTGAGAATGTCATCGACCGCGGCCTCCTGGCTTTCGCAGACATGGGCCGGGCCGGAAAATACCAGGATGCTCTCGTCCACCCCGGAGGTTTTCACCACGCAGCCGTCTTCGGCGATATTGCCGAACAGCACCGCCAGGCCGCCCTCGGTGGAATAGGCGTTTTCCAGGGAGCGAATGCAGCCGCCCTCCCGGTCGTCATCCAGGCTGGGCCAGCGGGTGTCCTGGCTGAAGGCTGTCTGGGTGGGGATACCGCCCGGACCCGCACTGAAAAATTTGTGTACCGCGGCGTCCTGGGTGCGCACGATATCCCACTTGGCCAGGGCATCGCCCATGGTGGGGCTGTGTACTGTGGAGCAGTCGGTATGCAACAGTCCGGCGCGATCAAGCTCGCCGAGAATGCTCATGATGCCGCCGGCCCGGTGCACGTCCTCCATGTGGTATAGCGGCGTGTTGGGCGCGACCTTGCACAGTTGTGGCACTGTGCGGGACAGGCGATCGATGTCCGCCAGGGTGAAATCCAGCTCCGCTTCCTGTGCGGCGGCCAGCAGGTGCAGGATGGTATTAGTGGAACCACCCATGGCGATGTCCAGGCACATGGCGTTCTCGAAAGCTTTGAAATTGCCGATATTGCGCGGTAGCACAGAGTCATCGTTATCACGGTAATAGCGCTGGCACAGTTCCACCACCAGCCGCCCGGCGCGCAGGAACAGCTGCTCGCGATCGGCGTGGGTTGCCAGGGTCGAGCCGTTGCCGGGCAGGCTCAGGCCCAGGGCCTCGGTCAGGCAGTTCATGGAGTTGGCAGTGAACATGCCGGAGCAGGAGCCGCAGGTGGGGCAGGCGGAGCGCTCGTACTCGGCGACTTTCTCATCGCTGGCCGAATCGTCCACCGCGATGACCATGGCGTCCACCAGGTCCAGTTTGTTCTCGGACAGTTTGGTCTTGCCGGCTTCCATGGGCCCGCCGGACACAAACACCACGGGTATATTCAGGCGCATAGCGGCGTTGAGCATTCCCGGGGTGATCTTGTCGCAGTTGGAGATACACACCATGGCATCGGCGCAGTGGGCGTTGACCATGTACTCCACCGAGTCGGAGATAATGTCCCGTGAGGGCAGGCTGTAGAGCATGCCGTCGTGGCCCATGGCGATACCGTCGTCCACGGCGATGGTATTGAATTCCTTGGCAACACCGCCGGCGGCCTCGATTTCCCGCGCCACCAGCTGGCCCAGGTCCTTGAGGTGCACGTGTCCCGGCACGAACTGGGTAAAGGAGTTCACCACCGCGACGATGGGCTTGCCGAAATCACCGTCTTTCATTCCGGTGGCACGCCACAGGGCGCGGGCGCCGGCCATGTTGCGGCCGTGGGTGGAGGTCTTGGAGCGGTAGTCGGGCATGGAAGTTCCGTGTCAGCTGTCGGCGATGCCACCTTGCCGGGGGCGGGCCGGTAAATCAGGGAGGGCAGGATAGCAAAATTTGGCGCTATTTTAACCTGTTACTTGGGTGCGGCTTACGCCTACCAGTATAGACGCAGGCCGGTAGTGAGACCCCAGCCATCGTACTCACCACCGTCCTTCGCGGCGTCATCCATGGTGGTGTACTGCAAGCCGGTCTGCCACTTCACTTTGTGGCCGTAAAAGAACAGGTTCAAACCGGCGAAGTACTCGTCGTATTCGTCCCCCCGACCGGAGACGGCGCGATTTTCATAGCGGTTCAGGCGCACGCCGTTGTCGCCGTCACTGCTGAGGTAGGTGTAGCGCAGCACTAGCTGTGTCATTTCAGTGAAAGAGTAAAAAGGCATCACTACCAGGCCCCAGACGTCACTTTGGCCATAGTAGCCGTCGCCTGCGGAGAGGTCGGTGCGCAGTCCCCAGTTCGCCTGCTGCCATTGGCTGGAAACGGAGACCACATGGCCAAAATCCCGGGTGTTGGCGTCGGCGTCCTTGTCGTTGTAGATGTAGTCCAGGGTTACCTGGGCCTTTTCCAGACCCAGGTCTGATGCCCAGCTGTAGCTGAGGGAGGTATGTGTGAAATAGCTGGCGTCTGTAACACCCCACTCGTCGCTGCCGTCGCTGGAAAACACCCCCGCCTTGTAGGACAGGCGCTTGTCGAGCTTGCCCGCCAGGCTGATGCCGGTGAAGTATTCCGCAGTAAACCACAGGTTGTTGGTAAGGTTGTTGCGTTCCGGTGTGAGCAGCTTCTTGGAGGAGGTGATGCCGTCCAGGGTAAAACCGGCGGAGTGCTTGAGGATTTTCAGGGAGGCGGTTTCCCCCACCTGCCAGTCCACATGCGCATCCGTCAGGCGCTGGTAAAAATCACCCGGTGAATTATTGAGATCGAAGTCGCCTTCCAGGCGCACCGTGAAGTCATCGGCCAATAGCGAGGTAAAACCGAAGCGAAAGCGGCGCCAGCGGGCGTCGTCGTAATCCCCCTCGTCGGCGTCGAACCAGGCATAGTCCGCCTGCACGCGGCCACTGAGGGCGAACTGCCGCACCAGGCCCTGGTCGGATTGGTACAACGTGGCATGGCGCCAGATTTCGTCGTACCTTTCATGATTATCCTTCGCGCCCTGTGCCCCCGCGATGCAAGCCCACAGCGCCATGCCTGCGGCAGCAGCCAGTATTTTTTTCCAGGGGCGATGCAAAGGCATGTTGCTAACGGGCACGGGTCTATAGAGCCTTGAAAAAGACCTTGGAATTGCGCTGCAGGTTATACAGCGACTGTTTGGCGCCGGGCAGCGCGTCGCGAGAGCTCTCGCTGAAGCCCTGCTCTATAAACCAGTGGGCGGTTTGTGTGGTGAGCACGAACACCCGATCCAGGCCCTGGCGCCGCGCTTCCCGCTCCAGCTCTCCCAGCAGGCGCTGGCCGCGCCGGCCGCCGCGATAATCCGGGTGGGAGACAATGCAGGCAATTTCGCCACACCCGTCTTCCGGGAATGGGTAGAGCGCAGCACAGGCGATAGCCCTGCCATCTCTTTCCAACAGGCGAAATTGTGAGATCTCGGTTTCCAGCAACTCCCGGGAGCGCTTTAGCAGGATACCCTCATGCTCCAGCGGGGCAATCAGCTCCAGTATGCCGCCCACATCCTCAATGTCGGCAGCCCTGGCTTTCTCATAGTCGTCGTTCGCCACCAGCGTGCCGCTGCCGTCGTGGGTGAACAGTTCCTCCAGCAGGGCGCAATCGTCGCTATAGCTGATAATCTGGCAGCGCGACACACCCGCCTGGCAGGCCTGCCTGGCGGTATGCAACAGCGCCAGTTGCTCCGGGTTCTGCACGTCCAGTTTGTCTATTTCCCCAGCAGTACACTGGCGGATAAGGCTGCCGTCAGCGGCGTTAATACCCGCAGAGTCACCGAATAGCAGCAGTTTATCGGCGCCGATGTCCGAGGCGCAGTGCACCGCGATGTCCTCCAGCGCCAGATTGAAAATCTCCCCGGTGGGGGAGTAGCCCAGGGGCGATAGCAGGACGATAGAGCCGTCCTCCAGCTGCCGCCGTATACCCGTGACATCGATGCGCCGCACCTTGCCGGTGTGGTGGAAGTCCACGCCGTCAACTATGCCAATAGGCCGCGCGGTGACAAAGTTGCCAGAGCACACCCGCATGCGCGAGCCCTGCATCGGTGAATTGGGCAGGCCCATGGATAGCAGGGCCTCAATCTGTGCCCGCAGCGAGCCGGCGGCGTCCTTGACGTGTTCCATGGCGTCGCTGTCGGTTATACGCATATTGTCCTGCAGACTGGAGGCCAGCCCCGCGCGCTGCAGCCGCTGGTGGATCTGCGGGCGGGAGCCGTGGACCAGCACCAGGCGCACACCCAGGCTGTTGAGCAGGGCGATATCGTGGATGATATTGGCAAAATTTTCGTGTTGCGCAGCCTCACCTCCCAGCATCAGCACAAAGGTCTTGCCCCGGTGTGCATTGATGTAGGGTGCGGTATTCCTGAACCAGCGAATTTGTGCACGGCCCTGTGTCGTCACGATGTCTTCCAAGCTCTTGATTACTATTAACTTATCAAGGTTACCCAAACAGTGGCGTATTACCTAATGGCAATATTGCACACTGTTGCGGTCACTACAGGCAGTAGTGTCGTATGCATTGCTGCAGCAGGGCGATACAGGGCTGAATCTGCTCCAGCTCCATATATTCGTCCGGCTGGTGGGCGCGGTCGATGGAACCCGGCCCCATCACGATGGTGTCCATGCCCAGCTGCTGCATAAAGGGCGCCTCGGTGGCGAAACCTACCGCCTGGGCGCTGTGCCCGGTCAGTCGCTCCGCGAGGCGCACCAGTTCACTGTCGGCCTGCTGTTCGAAGGGCGCCACATCCTGTATCAGTGAGCGCAATTCGATATCCAGTGAGCGCCGCTCTGCGATCTGCGCCAGGCGCGCCGCAATTTCTCCGCGCACCGAGGCATTGTCATTGCCGGGGGTCATCCGCAGGTCGAAATGCAGTTCGGTGCGGCCGCATATCCGGTTGGGGCTGTCCCCGCCGTGGATACACCCCAGGTTGAGTGTGGGAAATGCCACGTTGAACAGGGGATTGCTGTAGCGCTCGCGCAGCTCCTGGCGGTAGTCCATCAGCTCGCCCATTACCGCATGCGCTCCCTCCAGGGCGCTGTTGCCCAGTTCAGGATTGGAAGAGTGCCCCGCCTTACCGGTAATGTGCACCGCCTCCATCATGATGCCCTTGTGCATGCGAATGGGGTTGAGGGAGGTCGGCTCACCGATAATGGCCGCCCTGGCCCGCGGTTTGCCCGCCGCAGCCAACGCCCGGGCGCCGTTCATTGAGCTTTCCTCGTCGGCAGTGGCCAGCAGGATAAGTGGCTGCTGCAGAGTGTGTTCCAGAAACTCGCTTGCGGCCGCCATGGCCAGGGGGAAAAACCCTTTCATGTCCGTGCTGCCCAGGCCATACAAACGCTGGTCGCGCTCGACCAGGCTCAGCGGATCACTCTGCCAGCGGCCCTCGTCAAAGGGCACCGTGTCGGTGTGTCCCGCCAGCACCAGCCCGCCCGGTCCGGTGCCCAGGGTGGCGATCAGGTTGGCCTTGCTGCCGCCGGGGCTGATTTCCTGGATCTCAGTGCGAAAACCCATATCTGTAAGCCAGCTGGCCAGCAGGTCGATGACCCCGCGGTTGCCCTGATCCCAGCGCGGATCGGTGGAACTCACGGATGGCGTGGCGATGAGCTGGCCCAGCTGCGCCAGGATTTGTTTTTCGGATTGGGGCATGCAGGCTCCGCTGTGAGGGACCACTTGCGGCCCGAGAGGCACGGCAGCTGTCGCAGCTACCGTGACATTACACCCAGTCTAGACAAGGGCCGTGCCCGCGCCAAGTGGCGGTGCAGACTCAGGGGTTGAAAATACCCTTGAACAGGAAGAAGAACAGTATTGCCAGGCCGGCACCGGCGGGCAGGGTGATGATCCAGGACATGAAGATGGCACCGATGGTGCGCAGGTTCAGCGCGGCAATGCCGCGTGCGAAACCGACCCCCAGCACCGCACCCACCAGGGTATGGGTGGTGGAGATGGGCAGTCCGGTGGCAGAGGCGATGACCACGGTGCCGGCAGCGCCCAGCTCCGCGGCGAAGCCGCGGCTGGGAGTCAGCTCGGTAATTTTGCGGCCCACCGTGGCAATCACCCGCCAGCCGTAGGTGGCCAGGCCAGCGACTATTCCCACGGCACCGATAAGGAGAATCCACCAGGGCATGACGGATTTCGCGGCTATTTCACCACCTGATTGTATGGTACCGGCAATCGCAGCCAGCGGCCCTACCGCGTTGGCCACATCATTGGAACCGTGTGCGAAAGCCATGGAGCAGGCGGTAAATACCATGAGCACGGCAAACACCCGCTCGACGCTGCCGAATCGATTCATCTCGTCCGGGACTTCCTTGATATTACGCAGCAGCAGTGCTCCAAACCCCGCCACCAGCAGCCCGATCACTACCGAAACCGGTATGGCATTGGCGAACTGGCTGCCCAGGCCCAGGTCCAGATCCAGGCCCACATGCTTCAGACCTTTGAGCAGGGTAACCATGGAGATCATGAAACCCACCATCCACATGTACACCGGTATGTAGCGCTTGGCGCGACCGAAGGGGTCCTCGGTATCCAGTATCAGGCGCTTCACACTCATGAACAGGGCGAAGGATATAGTCCCCGCCATCACCGGCGATACCACCCAGCTGGCCACGATAGCGCCGACCTTGCCCCAGTGGACGGCGTCGGCGGAAATGCCCACCGAGGCGAAGCCTACAATCGCCCCGACAATGGAGTGTGTGGTGGAGACCGGCCAGCCTTTGATGCTGGCGATCATAAGCCAGGTACCGGCCGCCAACAGCGCCGACAACATGCCATAGACCATCAGCTGCGGATCATCCGCCATCACATCGGCATCAATAATGCCCTTGCGAATGGTTGCGGTGACCTCTCCACCGGCGAGATAGGCCCCCAGAAACTCGAAGACCATGGCGACCAATATGGCCTGTTTGATGGTGAGGGCGCGGGACCCCACCGAGGTACCCATCGCATTGGCTACGTCGTTGGCGCCAATGCCCCAGGCCATGAAGAAGCCAAATACACAGGCCATTATCAGAAAGATGTGCCCGTATTGCGCAATAATTTCCACGTTGAGTCGCCCCTTATTTGGCCATCAGTATCTGCAGTCGATCGCCTACAGTCTCGGCGTCATCGGCGACAGCGGCGAGCAGGGTCAGCACCCGGTAATAGAACATGACGTCCACCGGCGGCAGGTCTTTCTCAATTTTGAACAGCTTGGCGCGCAGGGCGACCGCCATTTTGTCCGTGCTTCGTTCCAGCTTGTCCAGGTCCTTCAGCATAGCCTCGACACGGGTCACCTCGCGGCCGCTGAAGCCAACCTCCAGCAGTTCGTCCAGCTCCTGGATTGCCGCCAGTGCCTGTTGCGACGTGGCGGCACAGGTCTCGACAAATTTCTGGAGGCTCGCTTGCATTTCCTCCGGGAAGCGCATGTAGCGCCCGATCACCAGCCCGGCGACATCCTTGGAGGTGTTGGCGACATTGTCCTGGATGGATACCAGCCCTAGCAGGTCGGCGCGGGGTACGGGCAGGAACAGGCTCTTGGGCAGGTGGCGGCGCACAGAGCGCTTGAGTTTGTCCGCCTCTTTTTCTGCGTCGGTAATGCTCTTGTGCACCAGTTTGGCCCGTTCCCAGTCATCCGCCGCGGCTGCCTCAAACAGTGTCGGGAGGTGCTGAGCTGCCGCATTTGCCACTTTCATATGTTGCTGGATGGGGCCTATGGGTGAGCGACCGAACAGGTTGCCAAGGGGGTTTCTGCTAGCCATGTTATTACTCCGCTTTTCGCTGGCAGCGGTAGTGTAGGTGCTGCGGCCGCCATTGTCATAAAATTGACATAAAAAGTTCACGCGTCCCGGCCCGGCTGCCCATGACCTGAGTCAAGGGATAAAGAATTCCGTCACCGGGGCACTGTGTTAGCATGATTGGCTATAAGCTTGAGGCGATAGGAGCCCTTGAGGACCGCGTATGGCAACAAACTTTGGCGAACAGTTGATGGAGCACCGCCTCAGCCTGTCCACGCTGGCCCGGGAATTGCACGAGGATGGTCGGCTCAGCA
Source organism: Halioglobus sp. (assembly GCA_029287595.1). Taxonomy (GTDB): domain Bacteria; phylum Pseudomonadota; class Gammaproteobacteria; order Pseudomonadales; family Halieaceae; genus JAACFI01. The sequence continues at coordinate 13,031 of JARFQU010000158.1, forward strand.
CTGCCGAGTTTGACAGGGTGGTCAAATCCAGCCTGGTCAAGGTGCACCCCCTGGTGTTTCTTGCGGAACAGAAATTACCCGACGCCGCGGCACCGGGTCGCATGCTGGATATGGACGCACTGCTGGCCTGGCTGGGTGACAGGGCGGGCCAGGCTGTGTATCAGATCGACCCGCTTAAAATTGATGTGACAGCGGTTTCCGAGGTGATGTCCCAGGCGTTCGCCGAGCGCCATCGCATACTCGCGGTGGAGGTGCTGGACGATGAAGTACTCATCGCCAGTGGCGAGCCCTATATCCGTGCCTGGGAAGCCAATCTGGAACATGTATTGCGCAAACCCATTCGTCGGGTGCTCGCGGACCCCAGGGCAATAGCCCGGCACACGGCGGAGTTTTACACCATGGCCGGCTCGGTACGCAGCGCCAGGGGCGCCGAGCGCTCCGAGGGCCAGGCCGGAGTGGGTAACCTGGAGCAGATGCTGGATCTGGGTGCCATGGCGGAGCCGGATGCCAATGACCAGCACATTGTCAATATCGTGGACTGGTTGCTGCAGTATGCCTTCGAGCAGCGCGCCAGCGATATCCATATAGAACCCCGTCGTGATGTTGGCAACGTGCGCTTCCGCATAGACGGGGTGTTGCACAGTGTTTACGAGTTGCCGCAACAGGTGTGCGCCGCTGTTACCAGCCGGGTGAAGATTCTGGGACGCATGGATGTGGCGGAGAAGCGTCGCCCCCAGGACGGCCGCCTGAAGACGCGCGGTCCCCAGGGCAACGAGGTAGAGCTGCGCCTGGCTACACTGCCGACCGCCTTTGGCGAAAAGCTGGTGATGCGCATCTTCGACCCCGATGTGCTGCAGCGCAGTTTTGAGGAGCTGGGGCTGGCGGATAAGGACCTGCACCGCTGGCACGAGATGACGGCTACCGGGAACGGTATTGTACTGGTCACCGGGCCCACGGGTTCCGGCAAAACCACGACGCTTTATTCCACCCTGCGCCAGCTGGCGACTCCCGAGGTCAACGTGTGCACTATCGAAGACCCGATAGAAATGGTCGAGGGGGCCTTCAACCAGATGCAGGTGAACCACTCGATCAACCTGGATTTCTCGTCGGGGGTGCGCGCGCTGATGCGTCAGGATCCGGATATCATCATGGTGGGCGAGATACGCGACCTGGAAACAGCCAATATGGCGGTACAGGCGGCCCTCACCGGGCACCTGGTATTGTCTACCTTGCATACCAACGACTCGCCATCCTCTATCTCGCGCCTGCTGGAATTGGGTGTTCCCGCCTACCTGATCAAGGCCACCGTGCGCGGCGTTATGTCCCAGCGCCTGGTGCGCATGTTGTGCTCAAATTGTAAGGAGCTCTCGCCGGTGGACCTGGATGCCTGGCAGCAGTTAACCCAGCCCTGGAAGATGGAGCCGCCGGCCCAGGTGGCCAGGCCAGTGGGTTGCAAGGTATGCCGGGACACCGGGTATATGGGTCGCCAGGGGATCTATGAAGTACTGGTGAACAGTCCGGAGGTACAGCAACAGATAACCCCCCAACTGGAAACCGCAACCATTCGCGAAATTGCCATGAAAGAGGGCATGCACACCTTGCGACTCAGCGGTGCTGTGCGGGTTGCAAAGGGTCAGACAACGATAGAAGAAGTCATGCGGGTCGCGCCCCTGCTGGACGCGTGATGCTGTTAGAGCGATAGATTACCGTGAGCCTGAAACCGAAAAATCTGCCTGAAGCCCTGGCGGCGCAGGCGCAGGGCGCCTGGGAGAATATCCTGGAGCGGGCCGGGAAAACGCTGGGGCGGGAACTTTGCGACGCATTTGCGGGGGCTCCCCTGGCGCAGCAACTACCCAGGGTCCTGGCCTGCAGTCCCTTTGTTGCCGAGCAGGCCCGGCGCAAGCCGGCGCTGTTGCTGGAGTTGGCGCTAAGCGGTGACCTGCAGCGCAGTCTACCCGAGACGGAATTTCGCAGCGCTCTGGATGAGCTGCTGGACACGGATGAGGCGCAGCTGGAGTCGGTACTGCGCTGTTATCGCCAGCGTCATATGCTGCGCATCGTGTGGCGGGATTTCTGTCGCCTGGCGGACACTCTGGAAACGGTGCGAGATACCTCCCTGCTCGCCGAAGCCTGTATCGCGGCGGCGGTAGATTCCTGTCACTCCGCCCTGGAGCGACGTTTTGGTGTGCCCAGGGGGCGCGACAGCGGTGCGGCACAGCAATTGATTGTGTTGGCCATGGGCAAGCTGGGTGCCAGGGAACTCAATGTATCTTCCGACATCGATCTCATTTTCGCCTATCCGGAAGCAGGCAGTACCGACGGCGGACCGAAACAGCTGAGCACCGAGGAGTTCTTCACCAGGGTGGGCCGTGGGGTAATCAGTGCCCTGGACCAGGTTACCGCGGAGGGCTTTGTATTTCGCGTGGACATGCGCCTGCGCCCCTACGGCGAGAGCGGAGCGCTGGTGCACAATTTCGCCGCCCTGGAAGAGTACTACCAGGACCAGGGCCGTGACTGGGAGCGCTACGCCCTGATCAAGGCGCGCCCTGTTACCGGCGACCCGTTGCGGGCACAGGAGTTGATGCTGGCCCTGCGTCCCTTTGTGTTTCGCCGTTACGTTGATTTTGGCGTCATCGAAAGCCTGCGCGGTATGAAACAGATGATTACCACCGAGGTGCGCCGCCGTGGCCTGCAGTCCAATGTGAAGTTGGGTCACGGCGGCATCCGTGAGGTGGAGTTTATTGCCCAATGCTTTCAGCTCATACGCGGTGGTCGCGATCTGGGTCTGCAGCAGCGGGAGTTATTGCCGGTTCTGGATGAGTGCGCCAGCCTGGGGTGCCTGCCGCACTCTGCGGTGGCACAGTTGCGCGCCGCTTACCTGTTCCTGCGTGACAGCGAGCACGCCATACAGGGCTACCAGGACAAGCAAACCCAGGCCCTGCCCACCGAGCCACTGCCGCAGCTGGCGATGGCTACCGTGATGGGCTGTGCCGGCTGGGAGCAGTACCTGGAACTGCTGCAGCGGCACCGCGCGAAAGTTGCGGGGCATTTCAGCGAACTCATCGCCGCGCCGGAAGAGGAGGACAGCTCCGAGCGCGAGGACGACCTGTACCTGTGGGGCGAGGGGCTCAGTGCCGATGCTCTGGCGGAGCTGGGATATTCCGCGGCAGAGGAATCCCTGCAGCGACTGCAGGAGTTGCAGCACAGCACCCGTGTGGTGACCCTGCAGGCGGAGGGGCGCGAGCGCCTGCAGCTGTTTATGCCGCAACTGCTGCGCGCCTGCGCCGAGGTTGACGACCCCGACCTGGCTTTGCGTCGCCTGCTGCCGTTGGTGATCGCGGTAGCGCGGCGCAGTGCCTATCTCGCCCTGCTGTTGGAAAACCCGCCCGCGCTGGGCGAGCTGGTTTTACTGTGTGCCGCCAGCCCCTGGATCGCCGAGCAAATGGCGCGTCACCCGGTGCTGCTGGACGAATTACTGGACCGTTCCAGTCTCTATGCACCGCCGGATAAGGCGCTGTTGCAGGATGAATTACGGCAACAGGTGGCGCGCCTGCCCCTGGATGACCTGGAGGCGCAGATGGATGCCCTGCGCTATTTCAAGGCCTCCCATATGCTGCGGGTGGCCGCCAGCGAGTTGGTGGGTCGCCTGCCATTGATGCGGGTCAGCGATAACCTGAGCTGGATCGCCGAGGTCATTCTGGAGCAGGTGCTGGCGGTGGCCTGGGCCGACCTGACGCGAAAGTACGGTGAGCCGCAGCGAGACAGCGATGGCTATGGCTTTGCCGTATTTGGTTACGGCAAGCTGGGAGGTATTGAACTGGGTCATGGCTCCGACCTGGACCTGGTGTTTGTCAGCGATGCCGCTGGACAGGGCGTGACCGATGGCGGGCGCAGTATCGCCAACACCGTGTTTTACACCCGCCTGGGGCAGCGCATGATCCATATTCTGGACACGCGCATGGCCATGGGGCAGTTGTACGAGGTGGACATGCGCCTGCGCCCCTCGGGGGAGTCCGGTATGCTGGTGACCAGCTTTGAGGGCTTTCGCAGCTATCAGGAGCAGTCCGCCTGGACCTGGGAGCACCAGGCCCTGGTGCGTGCGCGCTTTGTCGCCGGGGATCCCGCGGTGGCGGAAAAAGTGACCGCGGTGCGACGGGAAATCCTCTGCCAGGAGCGGGATGAGGCTGCCCTTGCACGCGAGGTGCAGAAAATGCGTCGGCGTATGTGTGAGCACTTACTGTCGACAAAAGTCATTGAAGGTGAGGAGTTCGATCTTAAGCAGAGCCCGGGGGGTATCGTTGATATCGAGTTCATGGTGCAGTATGCGGTACTGGCCTGGTCGCATCGGTCGCCGCAGTTGGCCCAGTGGACCGATAACGTACGCATTCTGGAAACCCTGGGCCGCGAGGGCTTGTTTACGCCGGCGGAGTGCCAACAGCTTACCGCTGCCTACCTGGCCTACCGCTGTGCGGCGCACCAGCTGTCGCTGCAACAGCGGCCCGGGCGCGTGCCGGCACAGGAGTTTGCCTCGATGCGCGCGGCGGTGCAGGACAAGTGGCGACAGCTGTTCGCACCCTATCCACTGGAAGACCTGCTGGACAGCTCGGGCGAGGACAGCTGAGTGACAGACGCCGCGACCCGGGTGCTGGTAGTCGGTCCCTCCTGGGTCGGGGACATGGTGATGTCCCAGGCTCTTTACCGACAGTTGCGGCAGACTCGTCCCGGGGTGCAGGTGGATGTACTGGCGCCGGCATGGAGCAAGCCTATCCTGGAGCGAATGCCGGAGGTGCAACGCGCGCTCACCCTCCCTTTTGCTCACGGCGAGGTAAATCTGGCAGCGCGCCGGCGACTGGGCAGGGAACTCCAGGCCGACTCTTATGAGCAGGCGATTGTCCTGCCCAACTCCCTTAAATCCGCCCTGGTACCTTTTTTTGCCAGGATTCCCCAACGCACGGGCTGGCGCGGTGAAATGCGCTACGGCCTGCTGAACGACATCCGGATGCTGGACAAAGTGGCCCTGCCATTAATGGTCCAGCGTTTCGTGGCTCTGGGCCTGGGCCCGGGGGAAACTCTGCCGGAACGCTTGCCCCACCCCGGGTTGCAGGTGGCGCAGGCGCAGGTGCAGCAATCCCGGGAAGAATTTGCCCTGCAGCCGGAGCTGCCCATACTGGCCCTGTGCCCTGGCGCAGAATTCGGCACCGCCAAGCGCTGGCCACCAGAGTATTTCGCGGAGCTGGCCCAACAGTATCTGCGACTGGGTTGGCAGGTACTGCTGTTTGGCTCCGCAAACGATAGACAGGAATGCGCACATATACGCAAAGCCTGCGCAGGACACCCCGCCTGTATTGATCTTGCCGGCCGCACCTCCCTGGCGCAGGCGGTGGACCTGTTGTCTCTGGCCACGGCGGTGGTCAGTAACGATTCCGGGCTGATGCATATCGCCGCGGCACTGGGGCGGCCGCTGCTGGCGATATACGGAGCGACCTCGCCGGGATTTACCCCGCCCCTGGGCACCCGCGCCTCGCTGCAGGTCAGCGACATCGATTGCGCGCCCTGTTTCCAGCGCGAGTGCCCGCTGGGCCATCACCGCTGCATGCGCGAGACACTGCCGGAGGCGGTGGCGGATAAGTTGCAGGCGCTGTTGGCAAAGACCGCCTGATGCGTGTGCTGGTAGTGAAGATGTCCTCGCTGGGAGACGTGATTCACACACTGCCGGCGCTGACTGACGCAGCTGGCAGCCTGCCAGGCATACGCTTCGATTGGGTGGTGGAGGAGGGTTTCGCGGAGATTCCCTCCTGGCACCCCGCAGTGGATACGGTCATCCCTGTGGCCTTGCGTCGTTGGCGTCAACGCCCGCTGCGGGATTTTCGCGGCCCGGAGTGGCGTCGGGCGCGCAACCGCCTGCGCCGCCCCGTGTACGATGCGGTGATCGACGCCCAGGGGTTGCTGAAAAGCGCATTTATCACGCGCCAGGTGCGTGCGCCGCGCTATGGCATGGATCGCAAGTCGGTGCGCGAGCGACTCGCCTGCGCTGTTTACGATCACAAGGTTCCGGTACCCAAAAATATGCACGCGGTGCAACGCACGCGCTTGCTGTTCGCCCGGGCGTTGGGCTATCAGCTGCCCGCCGGGCCAGGCGACTATGGCATTCGCGACCAGCTGGCCCTGCACGGGCCGCCACCGGAGCCCGCTGTGTTGTTTTTTCACGGTACCGCCAGGGCGGAAAAATTGTGGCCCCAGAGCCACTGGCGCGAATTGTTGCAACAGGTAGTGGCGGCGGGTTACCAGGTGTGGTTACCCTGGGGCAGTGTGTCGGAGCAGGAGCGCGCCGGGCGCATCGCCGCGGGCATCGAAGGGGCCCTGGTATTGCCCCGGCAGAACCTGCGGGAGCTGGCGCACAGGTTGCTACGGGTGCAGGCGGCGGTGGCCGTGGATACCGGACTGGGGCATCTGGGTGCCGCGCTGGATGTGCCCACGGTATCTCTGTACGGTCCTACCAGTACGCGCCTGGTGGGGGCTTACGGGCGTCGACAGGTGCACCTGCAGTCGCCCCCGGGGGCCGCGCGCAGCGGTGATCCCCATGCCATGATGGCCTCGATCAGTGCGGCTGCGGTATGGGCTGAATTGCGCGCCATCCTTACGGGAGATTCCTGAGCATGCGCCTTGCCCTGTTGTTGTATAAGTACTTCCCCTACGGCGGTATGCAGCGCGATTTTCTGGCCTTTGCCCGGGAGCTGCAGCAGCGCGGCTGTACCTGTCGTGTTTACTATATCTCGTGGCAGGGTGAGCCGCTGTCGGGTGCGGAACTGCGACGTGTTCCGGTAACCGCCCTGAGCAATTTCCGTCGTGACCAGCGCTTCCTGCGCTGGGTGCAGGCTGATATTGCCGCGGACCCGGTGGACGGGGTTATCGGATTCAACAAAATGCCGGGGCTGGATGTGTATTTTGCCGCGGATCCCTGTTTTCTGGACAAGGCGCTGAAGCGCAGCTGGTGGTATCGCCGCACCGCGCGCTTTCGCCACTTTGCCGCCTGGGAGCGCGCCGTTTTCGACCCCCGGGGCAGTACCCGCATCCTGACGATCTCGCAGCAGCAGCAGGAGACATTCCAGCACCACTACCAGACCCCGCCCTCGCGCATGTACCTGTTGCCCCCCGGGGTATCCCCACAGCGGCGGGCGCCGGAGAATGCACCGTCCCTGCGCCGTAGCAAGCGAGAAGAACTGGGAATCCTGCCCCAGGAACTGGTACTGCTGCTGGTGGGTTCCGGTTTTGTTACCAAGGGCCTGGACCGGGCGATTCGCTGTGTAGCCAATGTGCGTGCTCAGCAGCCCAGCGTCAAATTGCGCTTACTGGTGGTGGGCCAGGATAAACCCCGTCGTTTTCGCCAGCTTTGTAAGCGGCAGGGTGTTGCAGATGCGGTATTCTTTCTCGGCGGCAGGGATGATGTGTCCGAGCTGATGCTGGCGGCGGATGTACTGGTGCACCCGGCTCGTAGTGAGGCGGCGGGGGTAGTATTGCTGGAAGCCCTGGTGGCGGGCTTGCCCGTGGTAGCCACCGATGTCTGCGGCTATGCAGAGCATGTGAAGGCTGCCCGGGGCGGTCTGGTGTTACCGTCGCCTTTTAACCAGGAAGAGCTGGACCGGGCTGTTATGCGCAATATCGATGGCGTTTTTCGCTTCGATTGTCGGGAGAGTGCGCTGCTGTATGCCCACCTCACCGACCTTTACTCCATGCACAGCAGCGGCGCCGACCTGATGGTGGAGTTTATCCGGCAAAAGCGTGAGCGTGAGCGTGGCTGATTATTTTCTGCGCGATGACCTGCGCCGCGGTGCAATGGCCCATGCTATTGACGCCGCTACGCTACTGCAGTGGGCTGATGATGCTGCCCGGCGCGCCGCGCCCGAAACGGTGTATCGGGAGAAGGAGGGCCGCAAAACGCTGCGCCTGCAGCTGCAGGGCAACTCTTTTTTCCTCAAGGACCACCGCGGTGTAGGCTGGCCGGAGATAGCCAAAAACCTGATGCAGCTGCGCCTGCCGGTGCTGGGTGCGGGCCGGGAATACCGCGCGGTGCGACTGCTGGAAACAATAGGTGTGGACACTCTGGCGGTGGCGGCTTATGCCAGCCAGGGGAGCAATCCCGCCACCCTCCATTCCATGCTGCTCACGGACGATCTGGTGGATACCGTCAGTCTGGAGGATTATTGCGCCGATTGGCGGACGAATCCGCCGCCCTTTGCTGTGCGCATGCGCCTTACCCTCGCGCTGGCGGACATTGCCAGGCGCATGCATGGAGCCGGCATCAACCATCGGGATTTCTATCTCTGCCACTTCCACCTGGATGAACAAAGCCTGCAGCGAGCCACCCTGCGCTGCCATGTAATCGACCTGCACCGCGCCCGGATTCGCAGGGAAATACCGCGGCGTTGGCGGGTCAAGGACCTGGCCGGCCTGTACTTCTCGGCCATGGACTGTGGCCTGACCCGGCGCGACCTGCTGCGTTTTATGCGCCACTACGAGCCCGGCGGCCTGCGCGTGGCCCTGGGTAAGCGCGCCGGCCTGTGGCGCCAGGTAGCAAGGCGTGCGCGGGCCTTGTATGTCAAGGGCCATGGTGGGTCACCGCCCGCCGTGGCGGGGCCAGACCATGGCCACTAAACACCGGGTGATTCGCGGAGAGCAATGGGCGCAGGCGCTGTTGGCGCAGTTGCTGCACGCGGACCGGGATACGGGCGCGTGGATGGATGAGCATACCCATCTGCTGAAGCGCGACCGGTACAGTCAGGTGGGACTGTTGCGCCTGCAGGACAGACCCTGTTGCCTGAAATTGTATCGCTGTAAATCCCCGTGGCAGTATCTGCAGTTTGCCCTGGGTCGCGGTCGCGCGGTGAACAGTTTCGATCGCGGACACAGCCTGCGGGCCGCCGGGATTGCCGTACCTGAAGAGCTTGCTTTGCTGCGCGTGCCCGGGGGTATGTTGCTACTTTGCTGCGCCATCGAACAGGCGGACAATCTGCAGGTACTGTGGCCCCGGGTAGATTCCCGTGCAACACGGGAGCAGATCATGGACCGTGCGGCACAGCTTCTGGCGCGTTTGCATAACGCCGGTTTTGCCCACGGGGATTGTAAATGGAGCAACTGGCTGTGGGCCCAGGGACAGCTTTATCTGGTGGACCTGGATGCCGTTTGCCAGGCAGCCGCAGGCGATCGCAGGCAGGCGCGTGACCTGGCCCGTTTTACCCTGAATGCGGAAGAGCTATCGCTACAACCGGCGCTTTACGACCTTTTCCTTGAGGGCTACCTGTCAGTCACGGGCCTGTCACGGGATGTGTTGATGCCGCCCATGCTGGTAGAACTGCAACGCCTGCGGCAGCGTCATCTGCAGCGCTACGGTGAGTCTGGCCAGCGCCTTGTTTAGAGTTTCCCGGGGATGTCGCTCATAACAGGCCCTTCTCCTCCAGTCGACGCATGGCCCAATGGTAGGCCTCCACTGCGAGTATTTTCGCTTCCAGCCTGGACAGGTCACGCATCTGCCTGCGCCATGCGCAGAAAAATCGCATGCGATCGCGGCCGCTGAGGTCCGCCGGGAGCAGCATATTCAACTGCATCAGGTTTCTCAGTAACTGCCTGCCGGAGGGTGGGTTATAGCGCGCGGTGCGTTCGTTATCGATCAGCGCGAAATGAAAGTGCTCCCCCTGCGGTGATACCAGGATATTGCCCGGGCGCAGATCGCCGTGGATAAAGCCGGTGGCGTGCGCTCGCCCGATAAAGGTACCCAGCTCCCGCAGCAGGCGACGCCGCGCGAGTAAGTCCCGGCCCTGGCGTTGCGTCAACCTGTCGCGCAGCCAGCAGGTGACGCCATCCCCGGGTACCGTGCGGGTAAACAGGTACTCGCGACCCGCTCCCAGCTTGCCCCAGGCAACATTGGCCGGCGCGTTTATCCCCGCGCGCAACAGGGCATCGCTGTTCCTGCGCGCGCGTGTGGCGCGACTGCCCCGCAGCAGGGCTTTCAGCGATTCAGCCGGGCTGCGCGACAGGAATTCCTTGTAGTACAACTGCAACTGCGGGTTGTGGGCCACCCGCGCATAGCGGGAGCTTTGCACCAGTAGCCAGCCTGGCGGCAACCGATCCTGCGCCAGCTCACTGGCGCAGCGGTGCAGGACATCGCCTTCTTCACTTGATTTGTCTATGGCCCGGAATCTCCCCTGGCTGGCTGTCGGTCCAGTCTACAGTATATGATAGCGACCGAATTGAAAGCGGCCGCGCTGGCCGGGAGCAAGTTGTGCAGCAAAAGGTCTTGGTAACCGGGGCAGGGGGGCAGTTGGGGCAGGAGCTTGCCCGCAGCAGCGGCGTCCTCCTGCAGTGTGTGCCATTGTCCCGTCGGGAACTGGACCTGGCGGACCAGGATGCTCTGCAACGCGTTCTGGATGATATTGCGCCACAACAGGTTGTCAACGCGGCGGCTTATACGGCAGTGGATGCGGCGGAGTCAGACTCGGCGGGGGCCTGGCGTGGCAATGCCGAGGGCCCGCGGCTGCTGGCCGGGGCCTGTGCGGAGCGCGGTATCAGGCTGCTGCATGTGTCCACGGATTTTGTATTTGACGGCGAGTCCCCCCACCCCTACACCCCGGAAGCACCCACCGCACCGCTGGGAGAATATGGACGCAGCAAACTGGCGGGGGAGCAGGCGGTACTCGAGGAATGCCCCGGGGCGCTGATCCTGCGCACGGGCTGGGTGTATTCGCGCTTTGGTGGCAACTTCGTGAAGACCATGCTGCGGCTCATGGCGGAACGGGACGAACTGGCGGTGGTCGCCGACCAGGTGGGCACACCGACCTGGGCTGCCGGCCTGGCGCAGGCACTGTGGGCAGCCGTGGAACGGCCCCAGCTTGACGGCATCTACCACTGGAGCGATGCCGGCGTATGCAGCTGGTATGATTTCGCGGTGGCTATTTACGAAGAGGGCAGTGCCCTGGGATTGCTGCCCCCGGGGGTACAGGTGCGTCCTATTCCCGCCAGTGACTACCCGACCCCGGCCCGCCGCCCGGCCTACAGTGTGCTGGATAAAAGCAGCAGCTGGCGGGACCTGGAATTAAGTGGTGTCCACTGGCGGCAGCAATTGCGCGCCATGTTGCAGGATTTACAGGAGAGTTAACGATGGCTAAATCCCTGTTGGTAACCGGGGCTGCCGGTTTTATCGGCGCCAATTTTGTCCACTACTGGGCAGCCGCTCACCCCGAGGACACCCTGGTGGCCTACGACGCCCTCACCTATGCGGGCAATAAAGCCAGCCTGGCCAGCCTGCTACAGCTGCCGAATTTCCATTTCGTGCACGCGGATATCCGCGACTATGACCAGGTGTTGGCGACGATGCGCGAATACCGGGTGGATACGGTGGTGCACTTTGCCGCGGAGAGCCATGTGGATCGCTCCATCAGCGGCCCCGACGCCTTTATTGACACCAACGTGGTGGGTACTCACAGTATGCTCAAGGCGGCCAGGGAGTACTGGCTGGTGGAAGGTCAGCTGGCGCAGCACCGCTTCCACCATGTATCCACCGACGAGGTTTATGGCTCCCTGAGCCCGGAGGCCCCGGGCTTCCACGAGCAGCAGAAGTATGAGCCGAACTCGCCCTATTCTGCGAGCAAAGCGGCCTCGGATCACCTGGTTCGGGCCTACCTGCACACCTATGGTTTGCAAGTCACCACCAGCAACTGTTCCAACAACTACGGCCCCTACCACTTTCCCGAAAAATTGATCCCCCTGTGCCTGACCAATATCCTGCGCGGCCTGCCTCTGCCGGTCTACGGTGACGGCAGCAATATCCGCGACTGGCTGTATGTGGAAGACCACTGCCGGGGCATTGAGCTGGTGCTGCAGTCGGGTGTCGTGGGTGAGACCTACAATATCGGCGGCAACAACGAGTGGAACAACCTGGATATTGTCCACCTGCTGTGCGAGCAGATGGATGCGCGCTTCGCCGCCGACCCGGCCCTGGCGCAATTATTCCCCGCCGCGCCGGGAGCCACCGGCGGCAGCGCCCGGGACCTGATTATCTTTGTGGAGGATCGCGCCGGGCACGACTGGCGCTATGCCATTGATGCCGGCAAGGTCAGCGCAGAGCTGGGGTATAAGCCGCGGGAGAGTTTTGAAACGGGGCTGGCGCGCACCCTGGACTGGTATCTGGGCAACCAGGCCTGGTGGCAGCCCCTGTTAAGCTGAGCGGTGTCAGTCCAGCAAGGGCAGCTCTGTCCAGGCCAGGCCCTGCTGGTCCTTGGCCGATAGTTGCGGTACCTCCCCCGGGGCCAGGGGCCACTCTATACCCACGCTTGGGTCATCCCATGCCAGTGCCACCTCGCTGGCGGGATGATAGATATCGGTACATTTGTACTGGAAATCAGCGTAGTCGGAAGTGACGCAAAAGCCGTGGGCAAAGCCTGGCGGTACCCACAGCATGTGATGATTTTCCGCGCTCAGCGTCGCCCCGTACCACTGCCCCAGGGTGGGCGAATCACGGCGCACATCCACTACCGCGTCGAACACCTCTCCCGCGGTCACCCGCACCAGTTTGCCCTGGGTGTGTTTCGTCTGGTAGTGCATGCCGCGCAGTATGCCCCGGGCGGAACGGCTGTGGTTGTCCTGGACGAAGTCCAGGTCAAAGCCGGCCTCGCGAAAGGCTTCCCGATTCCAACTTTCCAGGAAAAATCCCCGCGGGTCGCCAAATACGGCCGGTTTCACCAGGTATACCCCGGGCAGCGCAGTCTCCTCAAACTTCATGGAATACCACCCCGTCGTCGTTGAGCAGGTTTTTCAGGTACAGGCCGTAGCCACTTTTTTCCAGGGGTGCCGCCAGCGCCAGCAATTGTTCAGCGGAAATGTAGCCCATGCGGTAGGCGACCTCCTCCGGGCAGGCGATTTTCAGCCCCTGGCGCTCCTCTACCACGCGGATGAAATTACTGGCATCCAGCAGTGAGTTGTGGGTGCCGGTATCCAGCCATGCGGTGCCGCGGCTCATGACCTCCACATGCAGGTCGCCGCGCTCCAGGTACACCTTGTTCACGTCGGTGATTTCCAGCTCGCCGCGCACTGAAGGTTGAATGGCCTTGGCGATCTCGATCACGTCGTTATCGTAAAAATACAGCCCGGTGACCGCGTAATGTGACTTGGGCTGTCGGGGTTTCTCCTCGATGTCCTGTGCCACGCCAGCCGCGTCGAAGCTGACCACGCCATAGCGTTCGGGATCCTGGACATAATAGGCAAATACCGAGGCACCCTGTTGGCGCCGCGCAGCGTGGGTCAGCTTCTGGCTGAATCCGCCGCCGTAGAAAATATTGTCGCCCAGCACCAGGCTGGCGGGGGAGTCGCCGATAAAGTCCTCCCCCAGGATAAAGGCCTGGGCCAGGCCGTCGGGGCTGGGCTGCACGGTATAGCTGATCGCCATGCCCCATTGGGCGCCGTCGCCCAACAGGTCGCGAAAGGCGTCCTGGTCCCTTGGAGTGGTAATGATCAGGACGTCGCGGATACCTGCCAGCATCAGGGTGGCCAGTGGGTAGTAGATCATCGGCTTGTCGTAGACGGGCATTAACTGCTTGCTGACGGTGCTGGTCAGGGGATGCAGGCGGGTACCCGAACCACCGGCCAGGATAATGCCCTTGTACGGTTTTTCTGTCATAGGAGGAGTCTGCTTGCTAAAACCAGTGATTATAGCGGCAAAGTTGTGGTGTTGCCGACTAAACCGCCTTCTGGGAATTCACTGTACGATCGTAAAGGGGGTGGATTTTTGATCAATGGCTGATTAAAATCGGTCCCCTTTCACCGGGCGCTTCGCCGCGTGTCTTCGTTTGCGTCCGCTATACGGCGGCATTACATGCCACGTGCGCGCCAACCCCGTGTACTTCTCACCCACCGAGACTGACAGAGGACGCCTACCATCAGGCACCTTGATACTTTACAGGGCAATGACCAGCCCCTGGCCGCTGCGGCCTCGCTGGACGCGGGTGTCTCGCCGGGCCCGGAGGTTCAACCACCCCTGCGTATTGCCCTGCTGGGATACCGCAGTCAGCCCTACGGTGGCGGCCAGGGCGTGTATCTGCGGTACCTGAGCAAAGCGCTGGTGGAGGCGGGTCACTCGGTGGATGTGATTTCCGGCCCGCCGTATCCTCACCTCGATCCCCGGGTACGTCTTGTCGAACTGCCCAGCCTGGACCTGTTCGCGAATGGCCTGCTGTCGCTGCGACCGCGCCACCTGAAGTCCATGACCAATATTATCGAGTGGACCAGCAAGCTGACCGGTGGTTTTGCCGAGCCCTATACCTTTGGTCGCCGGGCGGTAAAATACCTGCGCGGCCACCGTGGTGAATACGACCTGATCCACGATAACCAGAGCCTCAGCTACGGTATGCTGGAAATCCAGGATATGGGCGTGCCCCTGGTAACCACTTTGCACCATCCCATTACCAGCGACCTGCGCATCGCCCTCAATGCCGCGCGCAATGCCTGGGAGCGCTTGCTGATACGCCGCTGGCACTCCTTCCTCAATATGCAGAAAAAGGTGGCGCGGCAATTACACCATATCGTCACGGTATCGGACTGTTCGCGCCAGGACATTGCCCGGGATTTCGGCCTGCAGCCCGCGGGTATCAGCCTGGTGCACAATGGTATCGATACCGGGGTATTCCGCCCCCTGCCCGGGGTAACCCGCAAGCCCATGCGTCTGATGACCACCTGTTCCGCCGATGCCCCGCTAAAGGGCCTGCGCTATCTGTTGCGCGCCTATGCCGATCTGTTGTCGGAGTTCCCCGAGTTGGAGCTGCTGGTGGTCGGTACGCCGCGGCCGGGGGGACATACCGAGAAATTGTTAGCCAGGCTGGGCATAGCTGACAAGGTACAGTTCGTTGCCGGTATCAGCACCGAACAGATGGTCCACTATTATGCGCAAGCCACAATTGCTGTGGTGCCTTCAGTCTATGAGGGCTTTGGCCTCCCCGCGGGAGAGGCCATGGCCTGCGCTGTGCCGGTGATTTCTACAGACGGTGGCGCGCTTCCCGAGGTGGTTGGCGATGCGGGGCTGATCGTGCCGGTGAAAGACGCCGCTGCCCTGTCCGCGGCGATCAGTGCATTGCTGCGCGACCCGGTGCAGCAGCGTGAGCTGGGTGCACGAGGCCAGCAGCGAATTGCCGAAAGTTTCTGCTGGCATGTCTGCGCGCGCCAGATGAGCGACTACTACCGGGAGGTGATTGCAGATGCAAACGGTTGACTTCAAACACTTTCCCCTGGATTCCGGCGACCTGGTGCTGGATCTGGGCTGCGGTGAGGGCAGGCATGTCATATCCGCTTATGTGGCGGCAGATGTGCACTCCGTGGGGGTGGACCTGTCCCTGGATGACCTGAAGACCACCCGGGAAAAGTTTTCCGATTTTGCCGAGCCCGAGTGCGACCACAAGTCCTTTGGACTGTCCTCTGCCAACGCCCTGGAGTTGCCCTTTGCGGACAACACCTTCGACAAGGTGATTTGCAGTGAAGTGCTGGAGCATATACCCGATTACGCGGGCGCCCTGCGGGAAATTCAGCGTGTATTGAGGCCCGGCGGGCTGTTTTGTGCCAGTGTGCCCAGGCGCTGGCCGGAAAAAATCTGTTGGGCACTCAGTGACGAGTATTACCAGGTACCCGGAGGTCATCTGCGTATATTTCGCAGCGATGAGTTGCGCGGCGAGATCGAACAGCTGGGCTTCAGTCACTACTACCGGCACTGGGCGCACGCCCTGCACGCCCCCTTCTGGTGGTTGCAGTGCCTGTTCTGGAAAAATCGCGACAGCAACTGGCTGGTGGCCCAATACCACCGGCTGTTGGTGTGGGACCTGATGGAAAATCCAGCCCTCACGCGGATATTGGAGAAATGCATGAATCCCATCGTGGGTAAGAGCGTGGTGATGTACTTTCGCAAGGAGGCGGCGGCGTGAGCGGCTTATACCTGAGCCGGGGCCTGTTCCCCGAAGAGTTCCTGCGACCCACGGTCAACTTCATCCTGGACTGTCAATTGGCCAGCGGGGAAATCCCCTGGTTTGAGGGAGGTTACGCCGATCCCTGGGATCACACCGAAGCCGCTATGGGCCTGGCTGTGGGGGGCGAGTTGGAAGCGGCGCGCCGGGCCTACCGCTGGCTGGCCAGCATGCAATTGCCGGACGGCAGCTGGTGGGCATCCTACCGCGGGAATGAGGTGGACAATCCGCAGCGTCGAGAGAGCAACTTTATCGCCTATATTGCGACGGGCCTGTGGCACTACTATCTGATCAGCGAGGATCGCGAATTCCTGCTGGAAATGTGGCCCATGGTCGATCGGGCCATTGATTTTGTGCTGGAACTACAGACCAGCCATGGGGATATTCACTGGGCGGTCGACGCCCGGGGCAAGGCAGAAGAAGATGCCCTGGTGACCGGCTGCAGTTCCATTTACAAAAGCCTGGAGTGTGCCCATAACCTTGCGCTCACGTTGGACCAGTCGCGTCCCGAGTGGTTATTGGCGCGGGAGCGACTGGGTGCTGCACTGCGTCACAAGCCCGAGCGCTTCGACCGTACCTGGGAGAGTAAATCGCGCTATTCCATGGACTGGTTCTACCCGGTGCTGGCGGGAGTGTTTCCCCATCCGGAGGCGAAGGCCCGCCTGGCGGCGCGCTGGGATGAATTCGTAAAGCCCGGTATGGGCTGCCTTTGTGTGAGCGACCAGCCCTGGGTGACGGTGGCGGAATCCTGTGAACTGGTAATGGCGTTGTTGGCAGCGGGAGATCACGCCAGAGCGGTGGAAGTTTACAGTTGGCTGCACCAGTGGCGCACCAGCGATGGTTCTTACTGGACGGGCTACCAGATGGTTGAAGATCTGCTGTGGCCGGACGAAAAACCTACCTGGACCGCAGGCGCGATCCTGCTGGCGGCGGATGCCCTGACGCAATACACGCCAGCCGCTGAACTGTTCTGTAGCGTAACAATTATCGACCCCGGTGCCCGGCAGCGACACCGGCTGGTGGACTGAACTTGCTATAAGCGTCGCATCAGTCCCAGGCTGTTGACCTGGCCCAGATCCGCAAACAGCCCTGAAGCCAGCGCCATGCGATAAATCGCATAGGGCGCCTGTCCGCCCTCACAGGCATCGGCGAACAGGTCGTGAATGGCCAGGATGCCACCGCGCATCACGTGGGTAGCCCAGCAGCGATAATCTTCCAGGGCGGCATCCAGGCTGTGGCCGCCATCGATGAAGACCATGGCCAGGGGGGTCTGCCACTGCCTGGAGGTCGTCGCAGAGTCCGCCACCAGCGGTACCACGATATCGTCCAGTCCAGCGGCGTGGATGTTGCGCCGGAACTCCCGGAACGTGTCCATCACCCCCTCGCCTGGATCGTACAGGTCGGGATCGTGAAAAAACTCCCCACGCTGGTGTTCTTCCGAGCCTCGGTGATGATCCAGGGCGAACACCGTAGCGCCCTGTTCCCGGCAGGCAAGTCCCAGGTAGATGGTGCTCTTGCCACAATAACTACCGATTTCCAGCACCGGGCCCATGGCGCAGGCCTGCCGAGCGTACTGGTACAGTGCCTGGGCCTCATCATCGGCGAGGAAGCCCTTGATCTGGTCAATATTGTCTGGCAGTCCGGCAATCATGTCGCAGTATCTCGCTGCAGTGGCGGGGGTTGGGCAAGTTAGCGGTTTTGCCCGGTTGAGGCAAGCCGCCGTCGGCGCTGCCTTACCAGCGCTCCGTGCTATGATAATTTGCAGCAGCGTATGCCGCGTAACCGTGAGGACTGAGACACCATGAAACTGGATATGCCGCGCTTCGAGCAGGCTCGCGTGCTGATCCTCGGAGACGTCATGCTCGATCGCTACTGGCGCGGAGGCGCCAGTCGCATCTCCCCGGAAGCCCCGGTGCCGGTGGTGCGGGTAGAGGAGATTACCGACCGCCCCGGCGGCGCGGGCAACGTTGCCCTCAATATCGCCGCGCTGGGGACCAGTGCCGTCTTGTGCGGTTTTACCGGCGACGATGAAATGGCCGACTCGCTGCAGGATATGCTTGAGGGTGCCGGCGTTGAAAGCGCGTTTACCCGGGTCGCGGCATGTCCCACGATTACCAAGTTGCGGGTGATAAGTCAGCACCAGCAGCTGTTGCGCCTGGACTTCGAGCAGGCGGAGTTCAGCAGCCAGGGGCAATCCCTGGACCAGGGTCTGGGGGCACGGCTGCAGTCCTGCCAGGCGCTGGTGTTGTCTGACTACGCCAAGGGTGCCCTGACAGATCCCCAACCGATGATCGCCGCCGCCAGAGCGCAGGGGGTTCCCGTGCTGGTTGATCCCAAGGGTTCTGAGTTCGCCCGGTACCGCGGGGCGGCGTTGCTCACACCAAACCTGCAGGAGTTTGAAACCGTAGTCGGCAGCTGCGCCAGTGAAGCAGAGCTGGTAGCCAGGGGACAGTCGCTGATGGTCGAGCTGGATCTGGGGGCCTTGCTGGTGACCCGGGGCGATCAGGGCATGACCCTGTTGCGCCCGGGTATGGAAGAGCTGCACCTGCCCGCCCGCGCCCGGGAGGTATTCGATGTTACCGGCGCCGGGGATACGGTGATCGGTGTCGTGGCCGCAGCGGTCGCGGCCGGTGCCGATTTGCCTCAGGCGGTCACGCTGGCCAATATCGCCGCGGGAATTGTGGTGGGCAAATTGGGTACCGCGGCGGTCAGTGCGCCCGAACTGCGACGCGCGGTGCAACTGGAGCAGGGGTCGGAGCGCGGGGTGATGAGCCTGGAGCAATTGCAGGTGGCGGTAAGCGATGCCCGCAGCCAGGGCGAGCGCGTGGTCTTTACCAATGGCTGCTTCGATATTATCCACGCGGGTCATGTCGGCTACCTGGAGCAGGCGCGCGCTTGCGGCGACCGCCTGATTGTGGCGGTTAACAGTGATGCCTCGGTGCGGCGCCTCAAAGGCAGTGGCCGGCCGATCAATCCCGTGGAGCGACGCATGGCGGTGCTGGCGGGTATGGAAGCGGTAGACTGGGTGGTCAGCTTCGCCGATGACACACCGTTAGGCCTGTTACAGGGATTGCAGCCAGACCTGTTGGTGAAAGGTGGTGACTATGAAAGCAAGGAGGATATCGTCGGCTGGGATATTGTCCAGGGCTATGGGGGTGAGGTGCGGCTCCTGGACAGGGTCGATAGCCTTTCCACCACAGCCATTGTCGATCGCATCCAGGGTCAGGCTGGGGATTAACCCAGGGCGCGGCGCGCTGCTGCAACATTATCCCGCAGGTGATCCGGGTTAATCGTGCCGATAATCACCGCGCTGGTAGCGGGGTGCGACAGGGCCAGTTCCAGGCTGGTTTGCACCGGATCTTCATCGCAACTACTGTCCAGATGGCCACTGGCCAGGGCCTTCTTGATCAGCACTGCGGTATTGAGATCGGCGCAGGCGTCCAATACCGGCAGCTCCTCGCGCTGCCCGGGGTTATAAGTCAGCATAAGCACATCACAGTGTGGCGCTGCTGCCAGTCCGCCTGCCAGGGTTTTGGTCGACATGCCAAAGGCGCGGATCAGTCCCTCATCTTTTAACTGTTGCAGCGCCTGCAGTGTCCCCATTTCATTGATAATGGCCAGGTCAGCGCCATTGGAGTGCACCAGTACCAGGTCCAGTACCTCGGTTTGCAGGCGGCGCAGGCTGCGGCGCACCGATGCCCCGGCGTGCTCCGGGCTGAAGTCGAAACGCGATTGTCCCGCGGCAAATTCCTCGCCTACCTTGCTGCACAGCAGCCAGCGCTGCCGCTGTCCGCGCAGCAACTTGCCCAGGCGTTCTTCGCTGTCGCCGTAAGCCGGGGCGGTATCGATCAGGTTGATGCCCAGGTCATGCGCCAGTGCCAGCAGTGCTGCGGCGCTGCGATCATCGGGCAGGTCAAAGCCGGTGGGATATTTGAGGCCTTCATTGCGGCCCAGTTTTACCGCGCCCAGGCCCAGGGCGCTGACCTCCATCCCGGTGCCGCCCAGTGGTCGTAGCCAGCTCATGGAAACAGGGCGTCCCACAGGGGGGTGGCCGCCACTGGTCGCTCCATTCCCGCCAGCCCCGACAGGTCAGGTTGGTATTTGGGCAGGATTTGACGCCCTTGCAATTGCTCTTCGATTGCGGCGCCCATCTGTGGGCACAGGGTGAGTTTGGTTGGCCAGGCTACCAGGGCATTATCCACACCCGCCGCGGCACCAACGTAGGCACCGTCTGGCCGCAACAGGCTGGCCTGGCGGGGCTCGGCCCTGTCCAGGGATATACTGCGCCAGTCGCACTGTCCCAGTTCCAGCCAGGGCAGCAACTGCTGTAATTCCTGCGCGGCCCTGGCGATTAATTGCTGTGAGTCCGCAGCGCTGCCGGCGGTAGCCAGGTCGCCTCCCAGATACCACACGGGCTCTCCGGTCCGGGTAAGGTGACTGGAAATGGTCAGGCGGGGAGAGGGTCTGTTACCCAGGCAGTGGGCGTAGAATGGCTCCCGATACTGGTGTTTCAACAGCACCTGCTGCAGCGGTCTGCGCTGCATGGCGGGGCCGCTGGCCCCCAGCTGTTGTAACAGGGTTTCGTTACCCGCGCCGGCACAGAACAACAGGCACTGGGCTGCTACGGTGCATTGTGGCAGCACCAGGGTGGCTCTGGCCCGCTGCAGCTGCAGGGAAGCGACCCGCCAGTCGACGCTGAAAATGGCCTCCCGGTGCGGCGCCGCAAGGACCTCCAGCAGCGACGGTACATCCAGCACCAGTTCATTGAGCTTGTAGACCTGTCCGCGGAAGTTGCTGTGACGCAGGGGTGGTGGATGATCGTCGGCTGCGACTGCCGCCACACGCCCGCGCAGCAGTTTACTGGCCAAAAAACTGTTGAGGCGGGCACCCGGCCGGTCGCTGGACCACAGGTAGAAATCCTCGCTCAATACCTTGCAGCTGCGCAGGTCTATATCGCCTTCGCCGTCCAGGCACCGCCGCCAGACCGCAGGCATTGCCGCTATGGTCTGTGAACCGGTATTGAACGCGCCGTTGAGGGCGTACTTGATGCCACCGTGAATGATGCCCTGGGAGCCAATGGTCTGGTCGCTGCCCAGGGCGTCGTGTTCAAACAGCAGGGTGCTGTATCCTCGCTGGCGCAGCAGGTTCAGGGCCCACAGGCCAGCCACGCCGCCGCCTATGATTGCGATATCGGTTTGTAAAACAGGGGTCACCATGCCCGCAGTGTACTGTATCGGGGTTGTACACGCATGGCTGCTGACAGCGTGAGTTGGCGGGGTTATGCTGCTTGGCACTGATGAGTCCCGGAGCTCCGCATGCGCTATGTTTACAGCGCCCTGTTATACCTGCTGCTGCCATTTCTGTTGTTGCGCCTGTTGTGGCGCTCACGTCGCGCACCCGCCTACAGACGACGCATAGCCGAGCGCTTTGGCTGGTTCACCCTGCCGGGGCAACACCGGGGCCGGGCCATCTGGGTACATGCGGTCTCGTTGGGCGAAACCCTGGCCGCCGCACCCTTGCTGGAAAGCCTGTTGCAGGCGTACCCCGATCACCGGCTGGTCGTCACCACCACTACACCCACCGGCTCCGCGCAACTGCGGACTCTGTTTGGGGAGCGGGTACAGCATGTTTACGCCCCTTGGGACCTGCCGGGTAGTGTGGGTCGCTTTCTGGACCGGGTGCAGCCGCGTTTGCTGATCATCATGGAGACTGAGCTGTGGCCCAATATGTTGCACCTGAGCCGGGCGCGGGGTTGCGCGACACTGTTGGCCAACGGGCGTCTGTCGGCCCGCTCCGCCAGGGGCTATTCCCGGGTCCCCGGGCTGACACTGCAGATGTTGCGCCAGCTGGATTGCGTTGCCTGCCAGTCTCGGGAGGACGGCGAGCGCTTCCTGTCCCTGGGCCTTCCCCCCGGTGCCCTGCAGGTCACCGGGAATATCAAGTTCGACCTGGAGCTATCACCGGACTTGATGCGGCAGTCGCAGCAGCTGCGACAGGAATACCGGGCGGAGAACCGTCCGATATGGGTCGCGGCGAGCACCCACCCGGCAGAGGAGCCGCTGGTGTTAGCGGCCTTTGCCGCGATACGCGAAACTGTGGATGATTGCCTGTTGATTCTGGTGCCACGGCATCCCGAGCGCTTCGATGAGGTCTACGGGCTGTGCACCGCCGCCGGCTGGGATACCCGGCGGCGCTCCAGCGGTTCGCCCCCTGATGCCGGGGTTGATGTTGTGCTGGGCGATACCGTGGGTGAGCTGCTGCTGTTGTTGTCACTGGCCAGGGTGGCGTTCATGGGCGGTAGCCTGGTACCCCAGGGTGGTCACAATGTCCTTGAGGCTGCGGTGTGGGGTGTGCCGGTACTCAGCGGGCCGCATATGTTCAACTTCGGGGAGATCAGCCGGCTGCTGGTGGCGGCCGGAGCCATGGAGATAGTGCAGCCGCCGCAAAGCCTGGGGGAGCGGTGCACCCGTTTGCTGAGGGATCCCGAGGGCTGCCGCCGCATGGGGGCAGCGGGGCAGCAGGTGGTGGCGGATAATCGCGGCGCCCGGGAGCGGTTGCTGCAGCTGGTGGCCGCAGCGTTCTAGTGCTTCACCTACGACAGGCGGCGCGCTATTTACTGGAAGTGGCAGTGGCCGGCGTCGGGGGTACCAGGTTGCTGTCCAGGCGCATCACATCTTCCGGGCTGAGCAGGCCAGCCTGCTCTTTCAGGCGCATCATGTTGAGGATGTAGTCATAGCGGCTGTTGGCGTAGTCGCGCTCGGCGCTGAATAAGGTATTCTGAGCGTTGAGTACGTCCACCACGTTGCGGGTACCCACCTCGTAGCCGGCCTGGGTTGCATCCAGGGAGCTCTTGGAGGAGATAATGCTCTGCTTGCGCGCGGCTATGCGCGACACGTCGCTGACTACGGTCATGTGCAGGGAGCGGGTGTTGGTCACGATGTTCCTGGACAGGTTGATGCGCTCCTCCCGGGCAGCATTGAATTCCTGGGCCGAGGCGCGCCGGTTGGCGCTGATGGCACCACCGCTGTACAGTGGCAGGTCCACACTAATCGTCCAGGCGTGCTCTTCTGTGTCCTGATCGGGGGAGCTAACAAAGCCGGTGTCAGGCTTTACAGACCTGGAGCCGTTGGTACTGAAATCGGAATATTCATAGCCGCCGCGCACCTTGGGTGCGTGCTCCAATCTATTGGCCTTGGCAGACTGTCTTGCCGCTTCTTCCCTATAGTTAGAGGCCCTTAGCAAAAAATTGTTAGCCAGGGAAAAATCCACCCAGGCCGCTCGATCAATAGGCTCGGGTGGCCTGATCTCGAAATCTTCCTTGAGGATATTAAGGTTGCTGGCGCTCTGGCCAGTCAGTACCGACACGCGTTCCAGGGCCACCGATACATTATTCTCATCGACTAACCGGCTCACCTGGGCCAGGTCACGCGCGGCCTGGGCCTCATACACATCAGTAATAGCGATAAGCCCCACTTCAAAGCGCTGCTGGGTCTGCTCCAGCTGGCGCTCGAAGGCCCGCTCCTGGGCTCTGGATGCTGACAGGTTATCCTGCGCACGCAGCACCAGCAAATAGGCCTCTACCACCCTGACAATCAGGTTCTGTTGATTAGCGGCGAAGGTAGCTTCGGCTTCCTTGGTCACCTCCTTGCCGGACTTGAACTCAAACCAGGCGGGCAGATCGAATAATGCCTGGTTGAGAGACACGCTGTAACCGTCTGTATCCACGTCGACATTGCTGGTTGTGCTTACCGAACCAATGTTTGGCGCGCTGAACTGGCCATCTACGTCCGTGTCCGAGTCCCGGTAAGAATACCCCGTGCCCACCTGTGGTAGCAGCGCAGAGCGTCCCAGATTTTCGGTCTCCCGTCTTGCCAGGTAAACCGCTTCCTCAGCCTTCAGCTGCGCATCATTTTCCAGCGCGAGCTCATAGATATCGCGCAGGGAGTCGGCCTGTAAACTGATCGAGCTGACGGCAAGTGCCAGCGCCAACAGTGCGGCAACAGTACTTTTCATGCAAAAAATCCCTAGAGAGCTTGTGGTGTATTTCAATCGCGAGGAGTTTACCAGTCTCTGGCGTTAAGTGCATTTACTGAAACTTGAAGAAAACGTGCAGTTGCTGGCAGTTTATGCCACCTTAGGTGCTACACTCCTGATTCACCTCCTAATAATATGTTGGGGGCAACAATGCAGGATAGGGATCATCAACCGGGACACGATGTTGCAGCAGGCCAGGAAAAATCAATTTAAACTCGATCTGAAGGAGCTACACGCTCTTTGCGAGGCTAATTACGCACGCTTGTTGCGGCTTTTCCCGGACTATGAGACCAGTAACAGCCGTGAATTTGAGGTTGGCCCTGCCAGGGTACAGATCGACGTGGTAGAGCGGTGCCGCTACACCACGATTTTTCATTTGCACCAGCAGCAGGCTGAAGAGCGGTGGCTGGGGCATTTGCGGGTCGAACTGCGGGCCTATCACGACGCGGGCATGCTGGAGGTAGGCATGTTCCAGTCGCACCGCCAGATTGCACCGCGCTATCGCTATCCCAACAAGAACATGTTCCAGCAGGATGAAAAATCCCAGCAGAATCGCTTTCTCGCGGACTGGCTGGAACACTGTCTGCACAATGGACGCAGCGGCCAGCCTTTGGCCGTGCCCGGACAGGCCAACTAAGCGGCTCTGACGGTAGTGAGTATGGAGCACAGCGTAAATAGCAGTTATAAACTCGAGACTGACGCCGACGTGGTGCGCGTGGTGCAGCTGACGGATACACACCTGTGCCGTATGCTCGGGGGTACACTGCTGGGCATGGACACCGACCACTCCCTGCAGGCGGTTATCAACCTGGTCAAGCAAGAGAGGGCGGACGCAGATGTATTGCTGGCCACCGGAGACCTTTCCGATGGCGGCGCAAGGGAGGCTTACGAGCGCCTGCAGGGCTATTTTGCGCAGCTACCCTGTGTGGATTTCTGGCTGCCGGGCAACCACGATGACCGCGGGGCCATGGAGTCCGTGTCGGCGACCAGTGGGCGCAATTACCTGACCCGGGAAATCTACGCTGGCAAGTGGCAGATCCTGATGTTGAATTCCCAGGTGGCCGGGGAAGTGGACGGTGAGTTGGGGCAGGCCGAGATCGCTTTCCTGGCACAGGCACTGGAGCAGGCCACCAAGCTCGGGCTGTACAGCCTGGTTTGCCTGCACCACCACCCGGTGCCCATTGGTTGTCAGTGGCTGGATGAACAGATGGTAGCTGATGCCGATGCGCTGTTTGCAATGCTGAGCGGCTATCCCGGTGTCAGGGCAGTGCTCTGGGGGCATGTTCACCAGGAGGTTGACCGACAATACCAGGGCTTGAGATTGCTGGCCTCCCCTTCAACCTGTGTGCAGTTTGCCCCCGGCAGTGTGGGGTTCAAGGC
This sequence comes from Halioglobus sp., assembly GCA_029287595.1. GTDB lineage: Bacteria > Pseudomonadota > Gammaproteobacteria > Pseudomonadales > Halieaceae > JAACFI01. The sequence goes on from JARFQU010000158.1 coordinate 38,437, forward strand.
CGACGACCAACCCCCCGGCTACCGCTGGCTGGACCTTCATGCGGACGGCACCCTGGACACTGGCGTATCCCGGGTGCGGGACGTGGCTTTCACCGTCGAGCTGGACTCGGGGGGTTATCTGTAACCCCGGGCCTGACAGCGAACAGGTTTTTTTCAGTCTACAGGCCCCGGGCGGGTAGGTTTTTCTCAGTCTAGCGGTCACGGGCGGGAAAGTATTTCTCAGTCGCTCCACGAAATTCGCTTGGTGAGAAACACTTTCCCGCCCGCGCCCTCGGTAGGTGCCTGGTGAGAAACACCTTCCCGCCCGCTCCTCGTTGTGTGCCTTCCCCGTCTTGTTTTGGGGCTTCACGAATCGAGGGTGCGGGTGAAAACAGGTTTTCCACCAAGCGAATATCGTGGAGTGACTGGAAAATCTGTTTTTGCCCGGACCCGCTGGCTAAAACCAAAACCAGAGTGTCTCTATAACGCGCCCGGCAACTGCGATAATGTGCATAGGAAGCATTAAAAAGCCCGGCACACGAAAATCCGTCCCATGCGGACTGCACAAGGCCCGTCTTTGCCATGTACAATGCCGCTGGTTCCCACCTCCGAAACACGTGAAAAGCCACAAGAAATGAGCGAATACACAGCACAAGATATCGAAGTCCTGACCGGGCTCGAACCGGTGCGCAAGCGTCCGGGCATGTACACCGACACCTCCCGCCCCAATCACCTGGCTCAGGAGGTTATCGATAACAGCGTCGACGAGGCCCTGGCGGGTCACGCTGACCAGATCGAGGTTGAGCTGCACAAAGATGGCTCGGTTACCGTGGGTGATAACGGCCGCGGCATGCCGGTGGATATTCATCCTGCACAGGGTAAACCCGGGGTGGAGGTTATTCTCAGCACGCTGCACGCCGGCGGTAAGTTTTCCAACAAAAACTACGAGTTCAGCGGCGGCCTCCATGGCGTCGGTGTGTCAGTGGTCAATGCCCTTTCGAAAGCACTGGAAATATCCATTCGCCGTGATGGCAACGTGTACCGCATGACGTTTGCCGGCGGTGACAAGACCAGTGAACTGGAAGTGGTGGACACTTGCGGCAAGCGCAATACCGGCACCACCTTGAGGTTTACCCCGGATCCGCAGTATTTTGATTCCATAAATTTTTCAGTATCGCGATTAAAGCACGTGCTGCGGGCGAAGGCGGTGCTCTGTCCCGGCCTGCGCGTCAAGTTCAGAGATGAGAAAAAAGGTGAGTCCGAAGAGTGGTACTACGAGGACGGCCTCACCGACTACCTGGCCGATGCCACCATCGATTTCCCGGTTATTCCCGAACTGCCCTTTGTCGGTAGTTTCAGCGGCAGCAGTGAGGGCGTGGACTGGGCGGTGCAGTGGCTGCCCGAGGGCGGGGAAGTCATCGCCGAGTCCTATGTCAACCTGATTCCCACCGCCCAGGGCGGTACCCACGTCAATGGCCTGCGCACCGGTTTACTGGACGCGATGCGGGAATTCTGCGAGCTGCGCAACCTGCTGCCCCGGGGCGTGAAGCTGACCCCGGACGATATCTGGGACCGCTGCTGCTATGTGCTGTCCTCCAAGCTGGCGGACCCGCAGTTTTCCGGCCAGACCAAGGAGCGCCTGTCTTCGAGGGAGGCGGCGGCTTTTGTCTCCGGGGTGGGCAAGGATGCCTTCGGCCTGTGGCTGAACCAGCACACCGAAGAGGCGGAAAAGCTGGCGGAGATGTGCATCAATAATGCCCAGACCCGGCTGCGCTCCGCCAAGAAAGTAACACGCAAGAAAGTCACCTCCGGTCCGGCGCTGCCCGGCAAGTTGGCGGACTGTTCCGGTGAGGACCCCGAGCGCGGGGAGTTGTTCCTGGTGGAAGGAGACTCAGCCGGGGGCTCGGCCAAACAGGCCCGCAGCCGGGATTTCCAGGCCATACTGCCTCTGCGCGGTAAGATCCTGAATACCTGGGAAGTGGATTCCCAGGAGATTCTCGCCTCCCAGGAGGTGCACAATATCTCCGTGGCAATGGGCATAGACCCGGCCAGCGATGACCTCTCCGGCCTGCGCTACCACAAGATTTGTATTCTCGCGGACGCGGACTCGGATGGCCTGCATATCGCCACCCTGATCTGCGCTTTGTTTGTGCGTCATTTCAGGCCCCTGGTCGCCGCCGGCCATGTCTATGTCGCTATGCCTCCGCTGTACCGCATAGACCTGGGCAAGGAAGTCTTCTACGCCCTGGATGAGGCGGAAAAACAGGGTGTGCTGGATCGAATCGTGGCAGAAAAAAAGAAGGGCACGCCCAATGTCCAGCGCTTCAAGGGCCTGGGTGAGATGAATCCCCTGCAGTTGCGGGAAACGACCATGGACCCGGATACGCGCCGCCTGGTGCGCCTGGTGCTGGACGCGGGTGACGGCACCAACAATATGCTGGATATGCTGCTGGCCAAGAAACGCGCCCCGGATCGCAAAGCCTGGCTGGAGCAAAAGGGCGATCTTGCCCAGATTGCGCTCTAGCGGGTAGCAGCTTCCCGGCCTCGCTAAGGCGGGCAATGGGTACACGGGGTTAGAGCCGCAGCTGCCGGCCGCAGCCCTCTATTGTGTTGTCAGTTGCTGGTATAGCTGTTGGTAGTTGCGATTGCCCGGGGCCATTTCAGTCAACTGCCTGGCATAGCCGATAGCTTGCTCGCGCTGCCCCAGTTCGGCGCTGTAATTGGCCAGCGCCAGCAGTACCTCCTGGTTGCCGGGTACGGCGCGCGACAGCGATTTCAACTCCCTGACGGCCTCCTCGGGCTGGCCCAGGTCATGCAGCGCAATGGCGTAAACGAAACGGTGACGGGTACCACCGGTTTCAAGGCGCGCCGCCTGCCTGAGATAGGACAGGGCTTTTTCCGGATCCTTGCTGCGTGTTTCCAGCAGCCCCAGGGCATGCAGTGTGTCACCGCTGCGTGGGGCAACTTCCAGTGCCAGCAACAATTGCTCTCTAGCCTCGTCCTCCCTGCCCAGCGTGCGCAGCAGATCCGCCAGGTTCAGGCGCGCAGGCAGCAGTTGCGGGTTCAGGTACAGCGCTTCCCTGTAGGCTTTTTCGGCGGCGGGCGTATCGCCGCGGCTCATCAGGAATACGCCCAGCTGCAGTTGTACCCCCGGCATGTCTGCGTGCTTTCGCTGTATGGTTTCATACTCCTTGAACAGGGCCGCCAGGCTGGCCGCCTGCTCCGGGCTCACCTGGTCCAGTGGTACCCCCGCCAGGGAACTGGCCACCTCCATGCGCACGGTGGTGATGTCGTCGGTAATCAGCGGTTGTAGCAACTGGAAGCGCTGGTGCAGGGGCATAAATTCCAGGGAACGCACGGTGCTGGCGCGAATGATCGAATCGTCGTCGTAGAGCAGGGCGCTCATGCTTTGCATAGCATCGCGTCCACCCACCTGTCCCAGAGCTTCCATCGCGGTAGCGCGCCAGATGGGTGCCACGCCAGGATCATTGGCCAGTTGCGCCAGCGCGGGTACGCCGCGGCTGTCTCCCTGGTCCAGGCGCTGGAAAGCGCGGGCCGGGTGACTGCCGGTATCGCGAAACTGCACACCCCAGCCACGCAGGGCTTCCAGCGCCCAGGATGCGTCCTGGTCCTGGTGACACATGTTGCAGGCGTTGGGGGTTCCCATTACAACGCTGAGGTCGGGTCGCGGAATGCGCATGCTGTGGTCCCTGCGCGGATCCACTCCCATGTAGGTGGTCTCTGGCATATGGCAATTGGCGCACTGGGCGCCGCTGGAATCCGCCGGATGACGGTGGTGCTGCGGGTTGTCGTAGCGCTCGGGCTTGTGGCACTGGGCACAGACCCCGTTACCCGGAGCTCTCAGGTTCAGCGTGTGTGGTTCGTGGCAATTGCTGCAGACCACGCCGACCTGGTGCATTTTGCTCTGCACGAATGAGCCGTAGACATAGACCTCATCCAGTATCTGTCCGTCATGGTAATACAGCGGCCACTGGGGCATGGACAGGCGGTGTGTATCCAGCAGGTCGGCTCCGTAGTGGTAATCTCCCAGGGTTCCCCGGCGTGCATGGCAGCGCCCGCAGCTGTCGATCTGGGCCCGTGACTGCAGTGGTGTGCGGCGCTGTGCGATAGGGGAGTTTTCGCTGAAAGCCCATTCCCCGCGCTGTGCCAGGTCGGTGGGGAAACCGCCCTGGTGTGCGCCCTGCAATTTCTCTTCCCGGGCCAGCTCCAGGTGCGTTTCTCCGGGCCCGTGGCAGGACTCACAGCTCACGTTGATTTCCGCGAATTCGGTGGCGAAGGAGCGGGATCTGGCATCGTAGTTTTTCTGCAGGTCTGTGCTGTGGCACTCGGCGCAGCGGGTATTCCAGTTCTGGTAAGGGCCGGTCCAGTGGAGCGGATCGCGAAAATCGATGGGCTCATCCGGGTACAGGTGATACCAGCGCTGGCCGCCCTGGTCTGCCGGGCGACTGTCCCAGGCGATGCTCAGTGCCTGCAGTCGTCCCCGGCTCAGGGGTAGCAGGTACTGCTGTAGCGGGTACACACCAAATACATAGCTCACCGGGAAGTCTGTGAGCTTACCGTCCTCACCATCGGTGCGCACCATGAAGCGCTCGCCGTCGCGAAAAAAGCGACTGGTGATACCGTTATAGGTAAATTCGCTATTATCGAAGTCGCCTAATACGGTAGCCTCGCTCGGCAGTTGCATAGCCAGGTCATGGTGGCTGCCACGCCAGTTTTCATACTCCTCGAGGTGACAGCTTTTGCAGCTGCCGGAACCGGTAAAAGCGTGGGCGGTGCCGCTGAGCAGCACCAGGGCGATGAGCAAAATACGTGAGGCGTACAAGTGGAATAACCGGTAAAAAAAGGGAAGGCACACATTACCTTATCTGCCGTCAATCCCCAAGCCGGGACATGTTGGTAATCGGGCTGTGTTCGCCAACTGTTAATCAGCTTCCTGCGCGCAGATTGGCCCGACTGCGTGGTTGCTGAGTTACGGGCAAATGACAGTTTTATAGCGCTCCACGGGGCGTTTAACCTGCCCAATAGTGTTATGGACAGCCTTTTCTGCGCTATCTATGATGACGCTCTGCTGGCAGGTATTCAGCCCGCTGGTGTAGCCGGGGCAGGTAAATCATGAAGCTTGGAATTCTGAAAACGGACGCGGTGCGGCCGGAATGGGTGCCGGAATTCGGTGAGTATCCGGATATGTTTGTCGCGCTTCTGGGACAGCTGGACCCGGCACTGGAGTTTATTGTCTACGATGTGGAGCAGGGCGAATTTCCCGATGATGTAGACGAGGTTGATGCCTACCTGATCACCGGCAGCAAATCCAGCGTCTATGACGACAAGCCCTGGATCACGACCCTGATGGAATTTGTGCGCGAGCTGGACCGCCGCCAAAAGAAAATTGTCGGCATCTGCTTCGGACATCAGCTGGTGGCCCAGGCCCTGGGTGGCAAGACCGAGAAGTCTCCCAAGGGGTGGGGGGTGGGCCTGCACACTCATAGTTTCAGCTCTGCCCCTGACTGGCACGACCAGGGAGAAATGGACTTCGATATCCTGGTTAGCCACCAGGACCAGGTGGTGGAAAATGCGATCGGCGCGACGGTGCTGGCCAGCAGTGAATTTTGTGAAAACGCAGTGTGCCAGGTGGGCGATCACATCCTGACTTTCCAGGGGCACCCTGAATTCATTAATGCCTACTCCAGGGAAATTATGGAGCTGCGTCGGGAGATGATCGGTGAGGACGTCTATCGCAACGGTATTGCCTCGCTGGCGGAACAGCCCCAGGCCACGCGCGTGGCTCGCTGGATATTGAATTTTCTGAAAGCGCCGGGTGCCGCCAACTAGTCGTCGCGCACTTTGCTCTGCATGGTGTCGAGGTAGTCGTCCAGCTCCTGGTCGTTGGCAAATACCGCCATGTCCGGCAGGGCTTTGAGAATCTCAAATACCTTGTCGATATGGGGTTTGCGATTTGCCGCCGCCATGCGGTGTCCCGCGGCCTTGGTTTGTTTCGCCGCCTTGAAGATAACCCGTAGGCCCGCTGAGCTTATGTAGTCCAGCTCCTTCATATCCAGCACAGTCAGGTCCAGCCCTTGCGCCACCACTTTTTGCAGCTCCTGATCAAAGTCCGGTGCGGTATCCGTATTCAGCGCGCCGGCAAGAGATACCCGGGCGACTGACCTGCTCTCATCTATAGTGATAGTGGTATTAAGTTCCATGTGGCTGGCGGTCCCTTATCTATTAGTTTTGCTTAGTCGCCATTGGCGTCCAGTGATTTAACGATTCGCAGAATATTGCTTTTGCCATCGTGGAGGTAGTGTTGTTCATCCGATAATTTCACTATCAAGTGTACACCAAGACCACCGATCTCGGCAGACTCGATATCGGCACCCAGGGTGGAACGATGGCCCTCATGCAGTGGGTTGTATGCCTTACCCTGGTCATTGAATTCCATCGTCAGGCTGCTGCCAATTCTGTCCAGTTGGACGAGAACGTCTGAATTGTCTGGTATTTCGCCGTATTTTTCGATGTTGGTCACGATTTCTTCGGCGATCAATACCATTTCCATTTGCGGCTCCATGGCAATTTCCCATTCATGCAGCGCCTGTTCAAGCCACTCTATTACCCTGCCCGCAAGCGGCGTGCCCGCAGTAAAAGCGCGCTGAGCTTTTTGGCTGCTGTGTGTCGCTGTTTTTGCACCGTGATCCTGCAGTGGCAGCTGCAGCAGGAGCAGGGTGATGTCATCCGATTGCGGTGTGGCGCCCGCGAAATCATCAACTCGTTTAAACAGCTGCTCCCCTGCACCGTCCAATGGCATGGATGAGGTGCCGGCGAGTTCTTCGTTAAAACGCTGTACGCCAAACATCTGGGCCCGCTCATTGAAGGCCTCGTCAATGCCGTCAGTGTAAATTGCCAGGCGATCGCCAGCCTGTAACTGGTATGTGTTCGAGGGGAATCGCAGGTCCGGCGACAGCCCTATGGCGGGGCCATCCTGCTGGGACAGGATGGTGACATTGTCATCACGCAACAGGCTGGGTGGGGTATGGCCGGCGCTGGCAAATTCCAGCTGTCCGCTCGCCAGGTCCAGTACGCCGAGGAACAGGGTGACGAACATGCAGTTGTCGTTGCCCGATTCCAGCGCGTTGTTGAGTTTTGCGATCGCGTATTCCGGGGAGTCGCCGGCGGCAATGAACTGCTGTAACAGGCTGATCGCCTTGGCCATGAACAGGGCGGCGGGCACACCCTTGTCGGACACGTCGCCAACCGCGATAAACAAACGGCTGTCCGACTGCAGATAGGTATAAAGATCGCCACCCACGGACTTCGCTGGCCGCACTCGCGCCCATAGCTGGTAATCCGGCTGTTGTTCAAAAGCCTCGCCCCCCAGGGGTAGCAGGGACATCTGTATTTCACGCGCCGCTGCGAGCTCCCCGGCCAGGCGACTGCGGCTGGCGGTGGCCGTTTCCAGGTCGGCGATATAACTTTTCAGATCGCGCTTCATGGCGCCGAAAGAGTTTACCAGCCTGGCCAGTTCGTCATCGCCGCGCACCGAGGGCAGTGGGGTATCCAGGTTCCCTTTGGCGATGTTATCGCTGGCCAGCGCCAGCGCTGTGAGTGGCCGGGTCAGCCGCCGGGTGATCAGGTACACCGCGAGAGACATCAACATCAGGGTGACAAGTCCGGTCACCGCCGTTTTCATCTGGTATTCGCGCAGGGGCGCGGTAATCTCCCGCTCGGAGTACCGCACGCCGATGGGCCACCCTGTGGATTGCAGGGCGTCCAGCCGCAGAACACATTTGCCGGAAACTTCAGGGCACTCCAACCGCCTGGTTACCGCTTGCCCCGCCAGCACCGAGCGGAACATGTCCTGCCAGGTATTGATATCCAGCTCATCCAGCAGTGCCTCTGAATAATGACGCATATGGTTTTGCGGATTACGCCCACTGATAATGATGCCCTCCCGGCTCAGCAGGGTAGCAAAGCCGCTCTCTCCCAGGCGCAGGCGGCGCAGATAGTTGTGCAGTTCGTCCAGGGCGACATCTGCGGTAACCACTGCATAGAGTGAGCGCTGGCTATTCTTTTCTATTCGGAAGACGGGAACGGCGAATGTGGTCATCAGGATTTCGCCGCCGCCACGATCGAAATAAGGTTCTACCCAGATAGGCTTCGCCGCACTGACAGCGTCGCTAAACCAGGGCTGTTGGCTGTAGCGATAATCATCTGCTGCCAGATCAGAGTAGGTGAGGATGCCCTCCCGGTGATAGTAGTAAGGCGCGAAGCCCTGTGGAGAGTCTGCAAGATCCGGGTTGAGCGCGATAGTGGCACCGTAAATATCCTCGTTGTTTTCCACTATATCCTTGAGCATTTGCTCCAGCCCGGCATGAGTGTAGTCGCGCTGTTCCAGGATGCGCGCCAGAAACAGCGTGGAGCCCTCTACGCCGTCCAGCCAGTTTTCCAGATCGATAATGGCTGAGCGTATGGTTTCCCGGGACTCGGTTTGCAGCCTGGCGAGGATCTCATCCCGGGACAGGTGATAGTCCACCAGCAGCCCCAGCCCGAATATCAGCGCCAGGGACAGGCTCAGAAGCGCGATCAGCCGGCTGGAAATGCTGTTGGACATGGACTGCCGCTTACCACTCTCCGGTATTTGGCATGGAAGCCCAGGGTTCCTGTGGCGCCAGGGGCTCGCCCTGCTGCAGCAGTTCTATGGAAATGCCGTCTGGCGAACGTATGAACGCCATGTGTCCGTCTCGCGGCGGGCGGTTGATGGTTACACCCTTATCCATCAGTTGCTGGCACAGCTGGTAGATATCCTTGACGCGATAAGCCAGGTGGCCGAAATTGCGCCCGCCGTCATAACTTTCCGGGTCCCAGTTCCAGGTGATTTCCAGTAGAGGGCTCTGGCCCTCCCTGGCCCGCGCGGCGTCGTCGGATGCCGCCAGGAACACCAGGGTAAAGCGACCGGCCTCACTGTCGTAACGATTGACTTCTACCAGGCCGAGTTTGCCGCAGTAGAAATCCAGGGTCTGGTCGAGGTCACTGGCGCGGATCATGGTGTGCAGGTAATTCATAAGCTAATCCCGGTAGGGTAGTGGGTAAGTAAAAACCAGAAAGGGGTGCAAGGCACCCCGCTAAGCATAGTAGAAGTGTGGGCCCGGGCTGACAAGCCCGGTTCGCATAGCGTCAGTTGCGCGGTGCGGCGGCGGCCTGTTTGCCCGCCCTGCGGCCGGAGTAGGTGGCGTCGCCAACAGACATGCCGCTGCTGTAGCCTTCCGCCCGGCGCACGACTCCGCAAGCCGTGCGGCCTGCAGCATACAGGCCAGGGATAATCCGGCGATTGGGGTCTACCACTTCTCCGCTGGGCAGGGTGTCTAGACCTCCGAGGGTGAAGTATGGCACGAAAGCACCGCGCCCCGGTGTTATGTCCAGGGCCACCAGTGGCGGCTCCAGGGGCTCCAGCCATTCCGCCGCCTTGTGGCAGATACTGTCCTGGCCGCGCTCGCAGTCCTCGTTATAGACCCTCAGGGTTTGCTGCAGCGTGCCCTGGCGCAAACCCAGCTCCTGTTCCAGCTCCTCCACGGTCTCACCGGTGCCGGCCACCTGAGCGCCCAGGTAGCTGACGCGTTCGTAGTCGCCGTACTGTTCCACCGTGACAATAAAGTAAATGCGGTCTGACAGTTGCCGCAGCGCAAACGCGCCCAGCCGCCCGTGGTAGACGTCCTCGTTGATAAAGCGCTGCCCCTTGTCGTTGATTACGATGCCCTTGGTCATGCTGGCGGGGGGGTAGTAGGGCAGGCTGATAAAACCCTCGTGCATATTGATTGCGGCGCCACCCACGGACATGCCCATAAGAATGCCGGTACCGGTGTCGCCCGGATTTCCGATCGGCTCAGTCCCGGCGCTGAGCATGGGGGCATACTTGGCCAGCATATCTTCGTTCATCACGAAACCCCCGGCGCAGAGGATTACGCCCTGATGCGCGCGCACGTTGAACTCCTGCTGGTTCTGGCGAATCACCAGGCCCATCACCCGGTCCTGCTCATCTACGATCAGGGTCAGGGCACGGGTTTCATACTCCACCGTTATCGCATCGCGTTGCGCCACATTGTCGGTGACTATTTTCATGAACAGCGGCCCGCCGTTATCGCCCTCCACATAAAGATTGTGGCCCCGGGGACAGGGTTTGGCCTGCTGAGCAAAGGGATAGGCTTTTTCGCTTCCGGTATACAACAGCCCATCATCCGTCAGGCACATGATGGCGCGCTCCTCGTGAAAGCTGTCTTTGAAGGGTACGCCGATATCCAACAACCATTGGAAATGGTCCCTGCTGTTTTCACAGTAGTCGCGAATTTTCTCCGCGTCCGCCTGGGGGCCGGCGCACATCATCATATAGTTGAACATATCCTCGGTGTTGTCTGCGAAACCGCAGGCCTGCTGTACCCGCGTACCGCCGCTGCCGCCCATGTAGATCTCAGCGCTGGACATTGCAGTGGATCCGCCGCTGGCGCTCGCCAGCTCGAAAATGGTGACACTGGAGCCCGCATCCGCCGCCTCGATGGCGGCGCAACCGCCGGCGCCACCGAAGCCGACGATGGCGATATCGGTCTCCCGGTCCCATTGCGCCACATCACTTGCCTTGCGCGGTTGGCTGGGGTTGGTTTTGGGCATGTCAGACATAATTTGGCACCTTGTACACTGCCCCTGACATCCGCTGCCAGGGGCTATTTTTCACGGACAGTGGATTAGAACGGTTTAGGCTGGGGCTGACAACGACGGCAGGGGTCAGCTGGATTGATATTTTGTACGCGCTGGCGATTTCTTTGCCGGACCTGCCGGAATCACCTTCGCGGTACAAGAAATTGGAAGTCTGCTGGTAATGGCTCACCCCTGGGGTACAATCTCCCGCTTTTGCCGGAGACCGTAATATTTCATGTGGTTCAAGAATATCCGGGCTTATCGCCTGACCAGTAGCTTCGATCTTTCACCGGAACAGTTGGGCGAAAAGCTGGCCCAGCGGGCCTTTCGGCCCTGTGCCAAATCCCAGGCCCTTGCCCTGGGCTGGGTTCCCCCGCTGGGCGATGAGTCCGAGGAACTTGCCCACGCCGCCGGCGGTCGCCTGCTGCTGAAGCTGAAACGGGAGGAAAAGCTGCTGCCATCTACGGTGGTGCGCGAGCAGTTGGAGGAAAAAGTAGCCCTGATAGAGGCGGACCAGGGGCGCAAGGTCTACCGCAAGGAGCGCCTTAGCCTGAAGGACGAGATTGTGCAGGATTGCCTGCCGCGAGCGTTCAGTCGCTCGACCGCTGTGTATGCCTATATTGACCCGCGGGCCCGGTGGATATTCGTCGATGCCGCCAGCGCCGGGCGCGCTGAAGAATTCCTCAACCTGTTGCGTGAATGCATCGGCAGCTTCCCGGTGCTCTTGCCCCAGGTCAATAATGCCCCGGGCGCGACCATGACCGCCTGGCTGGCCCATCGCAACCTGCCGGACGACTTTGTGCTGGGGGAGGAGTGCGAGCTGCGTGAACCCGGAGAAGATGGCGGCGTGGTGCGCTGCCGCGGCGTTGATTTGTTGAGCGAAGAGGTGGAAACTCATCTGAACGCGGGCAAGCAGGTGGCCCGTCTGGCACTGGCCTGGGAAGACCGGCTGGCGCTGGTGCTGGCGGAGGACCTGTGCCTGCGCAGGCTCAGGTTTTCGGACGAACTTATGAAAGAAAATGAAGATATTCCCGAGGCGGACAATGCGGCACGCCTGGATGCGGATTTTGCCCTGATGTCAGATGCGGTTACCAGCCTGCAAGAGCGCATCCTGGCGCTGTTTGGCGGGGAAGCGGAGTAACGCCTGGCCGTGTCGCATCGTCCCGACACAGCTGATTACCGCGCGCTGTTCCTGAACGATGCGCCAATGATGGATATGCGCGCGCCCACTGAGTTTCTGCGCGGCGCTTTCCCCCATGCCCACAGCCTGCCGCTGATGTCAGATGAGGAGCGCGCCCAGGTTGGGACCTGTTACAAGCAGCAGGGTCAGGAGGCGGCTATAGAGCTGGGCCACCAGCTGGTTTCCGGAGAGACGAAAGAGCGGCGCCTGGCCCGGTGGTGTGAGTTCGCCCGAGAGCATCCCCAGGGATATTTGTACTGCTTTCGCGGCGGGCTGCGCTCGCAAACTGTGCAGCAGTGGCTGCGGGAGCAGGGCATCGACTATCCGCTGGTCCAGGGCGGCTACAAGGCCATGCGGCGCTTCCTGCTGGAAGAACTGGACAGGGCGGTAGCGCGAAGCGACATAGTCCTGATCAGTGGTAAAACCGGCACCGGCAAGACACGGGTAATCAGTCGCTTGAAGCGTAGTATCGATCTCGAGGGACTGGCCAATCACCGTGGCTCAACCTTTGGCCAGTTGCCGCAGCCGCAACCAAGCCAGATCGATTTCGAGAACGCCCTGAGTATAGCGCTGATGAAAATGCTGGCGGCGGGTGAGCGCCGTGTATACCTGGAAGACGAGGGTCGCCTGATCGGGCGCCTGTGCCTGCCGGACGTGTTGCGTGAGCGCATGGAACGCGCGCCCATGCTGGTGGTCGAGCAGAGCCTGGAGCAGCGGGTCGATATCGTGGTGGAAGATTACGTACTGGACCTGGGGCGCCGTTACGGGGCCCTGCACTCAGCTGACGGCGCGCAACTGCACAGTGCAAAACTGCAGGACGATCTGGCGCGAATACGTAAGCGCCTGGGTGGTGAGCGCTACCAGCGCATCAGCGCATTGATGGAAGAGGCCTTCCAGCTGCAGTGGAGGGAAGGGGATTTGTCGCTGCACCGGGAGTGGGTGGCTTTCCTGCTGGAAAAATACTACGACCCCATGTACGAATACCAGCTGTCCCAGCGCGCGGGAGAGCAGTTGTATCGCGGTGACCGCGAAGCGGTGATCGCCCGGGCCGGGCGGGATTCCTAGGGTGCTGCCCGCGCACGAAATTCATCGCGAACTGGTCCTTGTAGGCGGAGGCCATGCCCACGCCCTGGCGCTGCGTATGCTCGCCATGCGCCCCATCGAGGGTTTGCGTATAAGCCTGATTTCCCCCGCCAGCCATACGCCCTACTCGGGAATGCTGCCCGGCCTGGTTGCCGGGCACTACAACTTTGAACAAACACATATAGACCTGGCGCGACTGTGCCAGTGGGCGGGGGTGCGCTTTATTGCCGCGGAGGTTACAGCACTGGACCCGCAGCAGATGCAGTTGTCTCTTGCCGGGCGACCGCCTGTTTATTATGACTTGCTGAGCCTCGATATTGGCTCGCAGCCGGAGCTCGATTCCGTGCCCGGGGCCAGGGCACACGCGGTTCCGGTAAAGCCCGTGGCAGGATTGTGGCAGCGTTGGCAGGTGTTGCGCGAGCGGGTGCTGGCACGTGCACCGGGCACAGATTATCGCATCGCTGTGGTGGGCGGAGGTGCCGGCAGTGTGGAATTGGCCATGGCCATGGCCAACAGTCTGGCCACGGACAGTCCCGGTATAGACCTGTGGTGTGGTGCCGCCGATATCCTGCAGAACTACAATAAACGCGCGCGCTCTGCGGTGATGGCTGCACTGGCTCGGCAGGGGGTTAATGTGCACCTGGGAGCCAGGGTGGAGCGTGTTGAGGGTGACGCCCTGCTCCTCGCCGGCGGCACGCGCGTCAGCTATGACGATTTATTCTGGTGCACCGGCGCCGCGGCGGCACCCTGGGTGGCGGCCAGCGGCCTGGCTACCGATGCCCAGGGCTTTCTGGCGGTGCGCGATACCCTGCAGTCACTGGATGATGACCGGGTGTTTGGCTGTGGCGACATTGCTACCCAGATAAATAACCCCAGGCCCAAGGCGGGCGTTTACGCAGTGCGCCAGGGGCCGGTGTTGGCGCACAACCTGGGCGCGGCTTTGCTGGGGAAGCCTCTGCGGCAGCATCGGCCCCAGCAGCGTTTCCTCTCGCTGATTTCCCTGGGTGAGCGCCTGGCCACCGCGGACCGCGGGCCTTTCAGCGCTACCGGCGCCTGGGTGTGGCGCTGGAAAGATCGTATCGACCGGGAGTTTATGGGGCGTTTCGAACAGCTCCCCGAGATGATGCCGATCCGGCCCTGGGGGCGTCTGCCCCAGTTGCCCGAAGAGGCCCGGCCCCACTGTGGCGGCTGTGGTGCCAAGGTCGGGGGCGATGCGCTGGCAACTGTTTTGGCCCAACTGGCACAGGCCTATCCCGCCCATTGCACAGGCAGTGACGATGATGCCAGCGTGGTCCCGGTGGCAGATGGCCAGACGGTATTGCAGAGTGTGGATATGCTGCGCGAACTGGTGGGAGATCCCTGGCTGATGGGGCGGATTGCAGCCAACCACGCCCTGAGTGATCTCTACGCCTGCGGTGCCAGGCCGTTATCGGCCCTGGCTGCCATTACCATGCCCTTCGCCAGCCCTGAAATTCAACAGCGGGAGCTGCAGCAGTTGCTCGCAGGCGCCCTGCACGAATTCGCCGCAGTGGATTGTCGCCTTACCGGTGGGCACAGTATGCAGGGGCCTGAGTTAAATGTCGGTTTTGTGGTGAATGGCGTTACCCCTGATTCAGGCGCCTTGTTGGGTAAACGGGGTTTGCGTGCAGGGGACAGCTTACTGCTTACCAAGCCACTGGGTACAGGAACACTGTTCGCAGCGCAGATGCAGTTACGGGCCGACGGTCGCGATATCGGGGCAGCTATTGATACTATGCTGCAAAGTAACGCGATCGCGGGAGAGCTGGCGCTGGCCAATGGTGCCAGCGCGGCCACCGACATTACCGGCTTTGGGCTGTTGGGCCATTTGCTGGAAATGCTGGGGGATGACCTGGGGGCAGAACTTGAGCTCACGGCGCTCCCGTTGCTGGGCGGTGCGCTGGAGACTATGCGGGCTGGAATTTACAGCACCATGCACGCTGCCAACGCCCGGTCCTATGCATCGCTGGCGCAGGGAGCTGACGTAGATGAGCCCCTGTGGGAGATATTGTTTGATCCCCAGACCAGCGGTGGTCTGTTGCTGGGCATTGCTCCTCAGGTCGCTGTAGCCCTGCGCGAGACCCTGCGCGAACGCGGTTATATTCATGCGCAAATCATAGGTACGGTTGCCCACCGTGAAACCGCTGCCACGCCAGTGGTAACAGTGCACCAGAGTCGGGCGTTTGCCGCCGAACCCTAGTCCCGGTCCCAGTAGCGAGTCATTTCCAGGTACAGGAAGGAAGCGGACCAGGTGATCAGCACCAGCCCGGTTAATGATTCCAGTCCGGTCAGGTAGCGCAGGTCGCCAAAGGGCTCGATGTCCCCGAAACCCAGTGTGGTATAGGTGGTGAAAGAGAAGTACACGCAGTCCAGCAGGCTGCCATCAAAGTTACCCTGCAGGTGCCCCCAGCCCTGCGCCCGATGCATCATGAAAAACGATATCGCGAAGATCCATACCTCCGCGGCGTGCGCAGTCAGTGCCATGAACACCCCCAGCACTATGCGAAAACGATGGCGCACCTTGAGCCGCGGCATCATCAGTGTAAAGCGATACATAAACTCGTAGTGGATCATCACGGTGATGCCAATGACGAACAGGTTTACCGCGAAAACGGTGATCAATTATTTTGGCTCCTGCCTCGTGACGTCTGCATTGTACTGTAACTTTTTTGGTCGGGCAGCTAAACCTCTAGCCCCGCGGGCAACGGGAAACTACCGACATTGGCATTATCTGCAAAAGGGATACACTACGAGGCACTCAGTTCGCTAGCTGAACTTCAGCGCACACCACATGGATGAATAAACTTGGCTGACATACTACCTTTTCACAAGCCCTCCCTCAAAGAGAAGCACAAGGGAAAGACACTGTGTCGCCACGGACATCACAAGTGGCTGGTGGACAAGGAAAAACAGTTTGATGTGAAACAGGGCAAGCTGGTGACGGTTTATCGCTGTGCCCGCTGCGACAAGCAGAAGGTAAAAACGCACTGACTACGGGTGCCGGCATCTACAAAAAGCTCTTTGCGCGTCAGCGGGGCTGCTCGGTAATTTATGGCAACATTCTGTTTTTGGATAATTTCGGGTTTTGGTTATCGCCAACGGTTCCGGACGAAAACAGGGTTTCCAGTCGCTCCACGATATTCGCTTGGTGAAAAACCTGTTTTCGCCCGGCCGCTTGAGTCGTGAAGCTCCGACTTCACTAACAAGATGAAGAGCTACAAAGACGTTCTTTACCAATGTCCGAAATCCGAAAGAATAAGCACCTACCGGGGGAGCGGGCGGGAAAGTGTTTCTCACCAAACGGATATCGTGTAGCGACTGAGAAATGCTTCCCCGCCCGGGAGAGGCAGATAAAACCCAACCAGAAATATGCGAGAACACTGATCTACCGGCTTCCGCTCCTCACCCCCCGGTTAACGCGCGATGAACTAAAAAAAGCCCCGTCGGACGGGACGAGGCTTAAGTATAAGTAGTGTAAATTGGGTACTCGGAAGAAATCCACTTGCGCAATGAAGCCCACGGGTTCGAATGCTACCTGGGTCGTTCTGTTCCGGTAAGGCATCTTCAGGTTATAGAGAACCTTGCCGGTAGAAACTACTGCGATACGCCGTAGTCCGGTGGCCTGATGCCTACGACAGTTAAGTGGAATCCCGTCTTATCCATGGGAATCACGTCTTTATACAAGAGCTCCTCAGCATCATTGCTGCGGTAGAGCTCAACCTCCCGGTTCTGTATTCCGGGTTCAACTACCTCATTGACCCAAATAGAGGCACCGGGCGTGGAAAAAGGAACCTGGCGTTCTCCCGTCGG
>JARFQU010000101.1 GCA_029287595.1 Halioglobus sp.
ATGGCTCCATTTCCGGCGAACTGACATCTTTGAAGTTAGAGATTCAGCCGCCAGTATCGCCATGGGGGCTGTCTACGTTTTGATTGCCGAAGGGGTCATGGTCGTAGCACTGGTCCTGCCAGCCTATGAGTGGCTTTATCAATTCCGGCTGTTCACTCAGCAACTGACGCTGGCCAGTTTGTTGACGCTATTTCTGTTGGTGGACTTATGCTTCTACCTGTTCCACCTGGCGGCTCACCGGGTTCGTTTCCTATGGGGTGTACATGAAGTGCACCATGCTTCGGAGCATTTCAACTATACAGTCGCTTTCCGCCAGAGTGTTCTTTACGCCGTGGTCGGTGTTTACGTCTTCTTCATCCCGGCAGTAATCCTGGGGTTCACACCTGAATCCGTATTACTCATGTTAGCTGCAAACCTGATATTCCAGATCTTTCCTCACACACAATGGTTCGGGCGATTTCCAGAGCCTATCGAATGGGTGTTCAACACACCGTCCAATCACCGCGTGCATCACGGCAGGAACCCCGGCTATGTGGATCGCAATTTGGGTGGCGTGCTAATGATCTGGGACCACCTGTTCGGGACTTATGCCGTGGAGTCCCCCGATGAACAGGTTGAATATGGTGTGGTAAGCCTGATTAACTCAACGCCTGGGTATAACCCAATTAAACTGACATTCCGGGAATACGCCTGCATGTTCAGGGACTTATCCAGGCCAGGGCCACTCTGCCTTCGCCTGAAGCACCTTTGGGGTCCCCCGGAATGGGAAAGACCTGCTGTCGCCCCCGAGCTTGATGACCAAAGCCTGGGGACACAAAGCCCCCAGCAGCTGAGTCATTTATCGTGAGAAATTTCCGTATAGCGTGAGCACCAACAACTGGCGGACTCAGATATCCAGGTTCGCAACAGACAGGGCATTCTCTTCAATAAACTCCCGACGCGGCTCTACATGGTCGCCCATCAGCGTGGTAAAGATCTGGTCGGCGGCAATAGCATCCTCCACCTTAACCTTGAGCATGCGACGCACCTCCGGATCCATGGTGGTTTCCCACAGCTGTTCCGGGTTCATTTCACCCAGGCCTTTGTAGCGCTGGATGTTGTAGCCACGCCTGGCCTCCGTCATAAGCCAGTCCAAGCCCTCGGCGAAACTGCGGGTTTGCAGGACTTTCTCCCCACGCTGGAAGTAGCCTTCCTCATCTATCAACGTATTGATGGTGGCGCCCAGCTCTACCAGGCTGCGGTACTCTCCAGAGGAGAAAAATTCGTGATGATATTCAGTTTCCGATTCAACTCCATGGGACAGCAGCTTGACCACGGGGAAAAATATCTGCCTCTCCTGATCTTTTCGCACCACTACAGTAGACAGACTACCCTTGGGCGCCACGGTTTGTAAGCGCTCACTTAACTGATTGGCGAACGCCGTTACGCGCTGTTCATCCTTGAGATCTTCCAGACCCAGGGGTTCACCGTAAACCATCTCCCACAGTACATCAGGAGCGTATAGGCGGCTCAGGCGCTCGATCGTCGCGACGACCTTGCGGAACTGTTTGACCAGTGTCTCCAGGCCTTCCCCGGATATGGCCGGAGCTTCGGGGTTGACGAAGATCGACGCACCTTCCAGGGCCGATTGCGTAAGATACTGGTTCAGCGCCTCATCATCCTTGAGATACTGGTGCTGCTTGCCCTTGGCTATCTTATACAGCGGCGGCTGGGCAATAAATATATGTCCGCGCTCGATCAACTCGCGCATCTGGCGGAAGAAGAAGGTCAGCAGCAATGTCCTGATGTGAGACCCGTCAACATCTGCGTCGGTCATAATGATAATGCTGTGGTAACGCAGCTTGTCCGGGTTAAATTCCTCCTTGCCGATACCACAGCCCAGGGCCGTAACAATAGTGCCCACTTCCGCGGAGCCAAGCATCTTGTCAAAGCGCGCTTTTTCTACATTGAGAATCTTGCCTTTCAGGGGCAGAATCGCCTGGAACTTACGGTTGCGGCCCTGCTTGGCGGATCCACCGGCCGAATCGCCCTCCACCAGGTAAATTTCTGAAAGTGCCGGATCTTTTTCCTGGCAGTCCGCCAGCTTGCCAGGCAAGCCCGCTATATCCAAAGCACCCTTGCGACGGGTCATCTCCCGCGCCTTGCGGGCCGCTTCCCGGGCGCGCGCTGCGTCCAGCATCTTTCCTACAATCGCCCGGGCTTCGCCGGGATTTTCCAGCAAATGTTCGTTAAAGCGGGTGTTCATCGCCTGCTCTACCGCGGTCTTCACCTCGGAAGACACCAGTTTGTCCTTGGTCTGGGAGGAAAACTTCGGATCTGGGACCTTTACCGAGATAATCGCAGTGAGCCCCTCCCTGGCATCATCACCCGTGGTGTTGACCTTGGCCTTCTTGGCCATGCCTTCCTTTTCTATATAAGAGTTGAGGCTGCGGGTGAGGGCCGCCCTGAAACCGGCCAGGTGCGTACCACCGTCTCGCTGGGGGATATTGTTGGTGTAACAGAAAATATTTTCCTGAAATGAGTCATTCCACTGCAGGGCTACCTCAACACCCACGCCCTCATCGTTATAAACCTGGAAGTGGAAAGGCTTGTTGACCATCGTTTTGTTCTGGTTCAGGTAGTCCACAAAGGCTCTGAGGCCGCCGTCATATTGATACACCTCTTCCCTGCCGCTGCGCTCGTCCTTCAACACGATTCGCGCACCGGAGTTGAGAAAAGCAAGCTCTCGCAGGCGCTTGGCCAGTTGATCAAAGTGAAACTCTATATTGGTAAATGTATCAGACGAGGGCTTGAAACGAACTGCCGTGCCGCTGCTCTCCGTGGTACCAATCTCAGCCAGCGGTGCCTGGGGTACTCCGTGGTGATACACCTGTTCATACATCTTCTGTTCCCGGCGAATCGTCAAGGTCAGCTCCTCCGAGAGCGCATTCACCACGGAAACACCGACGCCATGCAGGCCACCGGAGACTTTATAGGTGTTGTCGTCGAACTTGCCCCCCGCATGAAGCACCGTCATGATCACTTCCGCGGCAGATACCCCTTCTTCATGCATTTCCGTGGGAATTCCACGGCCATCATCACTAACCGTGACAGATTCGTCCGGGTGAATCACGATACTGATTTCGCCACAGTGGCCAGCCAGCGCCTCGTCGATGGAATTATCGACCAACTCAAACACCATGTGGTGCAGGCCTGTCCCATCATCGGTATCACCAATATACATGCCGGGGCGCTTGCGCACTGCATCCAGCCCTTTCAGGACCTTAATACTGGAAGAATCGTAATTCTGCTCGTTTTCATTCATGAGTAGGTTCTCAATAATGTTTTGATTATGTCCGCCCGAAAATCAATCCCCGGGATTTGTTCGCTCTAATGTGCCATGTTCCACGTGAAACAACGCCAGGTTGGACCCCTTGGGCCAAACCTCCGTAATATCACGCCGGTCCACGCACGTTATAAATACCTGTGCCTGCATCGAATCCAGCAGACTACAAACCAGTTCGCTATGTTCTCTATCCAGCTCCGAAGGCAGATCATCTATTAAATAGGTGCACTTCCCCCTGCCATGCTCAGACATCAACTGCCCCTGGGCCAGCTTCAGGCCACACACCACCAACTTCTGCTGCCCCCGAGACAAGGTTTCCGCTGCCAGGTGGCCCGCACTGGTCACCCGAATATCTGCGCGCTGCGGACCGATGTGGGTATAGCCCTGCTCAAGATCCGCTGATATGCCCTGCTCCAATGCCTCTGCATAACTCAAGGAGCGGTCCCAGCCCTGCCTATAGCGCAAATCCAGCCCTTCAAGTGAAGGGGCAAGTCTTTCCATGATGTGCTTGAACCGCGGCGTCAGCAGCTGAAAATAGGCTTCTCGATACCCTCCAATCGCTGCGCCGGAGGACGCAAGATCCCTGGTCCAGACATCAAGCTCCTGATCGCTGATTTTACCACGGCGCAGCAGCTTATTGCGCTGTTTTATACACCGCTGAAATCGCTGCCACTGAGTATAAAAACGATGTTCCACGTGGAACACGCCCCAATCCAGAAACTGGCGCCTACCTGCGGGGGCTCCGGTCAGCAGATCAAAGCTATCTGTGGTGATCACCTGCAATGGAAGCTGTTCCACCAGTTGCGCGACACCCCGGGCGGGGCTGCCACCGATCCTTATCTGCATCTCGCCGCTGGCTTCCCTGTGCACCCCAATGGGCACCGCCCCACCAAGCTGGGGATTGAACAGCTCCCCGAATACAGTGCACTGACTACCCCCGTGGCTTATCAGGGTGCGAATACTGTTTCCGCGAAATGAGCGGGCCATGCCTAACAGGTGAATGGACTCCAACACACTGGTCTTGCCGCTACCATTGCGCCCATAAAAGACGTTTACCCGTCCCAGGCCATCGAGGCTGACCTCTTTGAGATTGCGCACACGATGAATTTTAATTTTTCTTAAGGCCAAAAGCGTACAGGCCGGACCCGATAGCCGCGCCAGTCCCTGATGGTGAAAGAGCCGGTATTAAACGAAAGGTGCGCCGCGCCTCCTCTAGAGGCGCATTGGCATAACAACATAAAGAGAATCACCGGCCTCCGACTCTTCCAGCAGGGCGCTGCTATTGGGGTCAGATAACGACAGCTTTACCTGCTCACCACTCAGAACGCCCAGGACATCGAGCAAGTAACCCACGTTAAACCCTATCTCGACAGAGTCTCCCTGATAATCCACAGATACCGTTTCTTCCGCCTCTTCCTGCTCGGGGTTGTTGGCGACTATATCCAGGTTATTATCGGTTAACTTGAGACGCACACCCCGGTACTTTTCATTGGAAAGAATTGCTGTACGGGTAAAAGCCTGGCGTAATTCCAAACGGGAACCCAACACCATCTTGTCGGGATTGCGCGGCAATACGCGCTGATAATCGGGAAACTTGCCGTCTACGAGCTTGGATGTAAAGGTGAAGTCATTGGTGGTAGCGCGAATATGGTTGCTACCTATGACGATGGCTATCTCCGCTTCCTCGTCGAGCAGCAGCCGCGACAGCTCGAGTACACCCTTGCGCGGTAAAATGACCTGGGTGTCTCCCTTCACACCCACCTTGTGGGGCAGGGTACACATCGCCAGCCTGTGCCCATCTGTGGCCACAACCCGTAATTGCTTGTCGTTCAATTCCCACAACATGCCATTGAGATAATAGCGCACATCCTGCTGTGCCATGGCGAAGCCGGTTCGCTCTATCAGCCGCTTCAGCTCCCCTTGCTTGAGGGTAAACTGGTGGGTTCCCATGCTGTCCTCGACATTGGGGAATTCCCGGGCAGACAGAGTAGATAAGGTAAAACGACTGCGCCCCGACTTCACCGTTACCTTGCTATCCTGCATGCTGAACTGGATGTCGCTGCCTTCGGGCAATGATTTACAGATATCCACCAGCTTTCGAGCCGGAACCGTAACTTCACCGGACTCTCCAGCTGAAGTCAGTTGCACGCGACCCACCAACTCCACTTCCAGGTCTGTACCTGTAAGAGACAGGCGATCACCATCAAGGACCATCAACACATTTGCCAGGATTGGCAGCGTCTGACGACGCTCTACCACACCAGCCACCAGGTTCAACGGCTTGATAAGAGCGTCCCGAGAAATACTGAACTTCATATAGGTGTTATTCCTTAACTACAACTATCCGTTATTATCACCAACCGCCGTTTGACAACACAGCGTCAGCCCGAACTTGTAAAACAAACCTTTTTTGTTGTTTGCTCAAGTTGTAAGCGAGCGCAACAAATTTTTGTAATCTTCGCGAATGTCTGCGTTAGTTTCGCGAAGTTCCTTGATTTTACGACATGCGTGCAGGACTGTCGTGTGATCTCTGCCTCCAAAGCTGTCGCCAATTTCCGGCAAACTGTGGTTAGTCAGCTCCTTGGCCAGGGCCATCGCCATCTGCCGTGGCCTTGCCACGGAGCGGCTGCGTCGCCGGGACATCAGGTCCGCCACCTTGATTTTGTAATACTCTGCCGTGGTGCGTTGAATATTATCCATGCTCACTTGCTTGTCCTGTAGCGCAAGCAGGTCCTTAAGGCCTTCCTTGATCAGCTCAATATCGATGGGCTTCCCTGTGAAGTGAGCGCTAGCTATCACCCTCTTCAGCGCGCCCTCCAGCTCCCTGACATTAGATCGAATTCTCTGGGCAATAAAAAATGCGGCATCCGGCGGCAGGTCTACTCGCGCCTGGGTAGCTTTTTTCATCAGGATAGCAACCCGGGTCTCCAGCTCGGGCGGCTCGACAGCCACCGTCAGGCCCCAACCAAAGCGCGACTTCAGCCGCTCCTCCAGGCCATCGATCTCCTTGGGATAACGATCACAGGTCAGAATCATCTGCTGGCCGCCCTCCAGCAGGGCATTAAAGGTGTGGAAAAATTCTTCCTGGGAGCGATCTTTTTTTGCGAAAAACTGTATGTCGTCGATGAGCAATGCGTCGACAGAGCGATAGTACCGCTTGAAATCAGTAATTGCGTTTAATTGCAGGGCCTTGACCATGTCCGCCACGAAGCGCTCGGAATGCAGATAGACGATCTTCGCCTGGGGATTGTTCTGTTTCAACGCGTTGCCCACGGCCTGCATCAGGTGGGTTTTACCCAGGCCAACACCGCCATAAAGAAAGAGGGGGTTGTAAGAGTCGCCAGGATTCTCCGCGACCTGCCGCGCCGCGGCCAGTGCCAGCTGATTAGATTTGCCCTCAACAAAATTATCAAAGGTATAGTTTTCCACCAAATGATGCTGATGCTGCAGCGGGTTGTCTGCTTCCGCGCGCTTTTTCAATTCCCCGGGCCGCAGTGTCTCCCGGCGCAGTGGCGTGACGTCCGCCTGGCGCTGACCACCAAAGACCACCTGTCCGGAAAGTGCAGGCTGCATGCCAGCGTTAACCGCAATATCAGGCGCTACAACAGGCTCCGCAACACGCGCAGGTGCGGCTTTCTTGCCCGCGCCTATTTCGAGAACGACATCCATACCCTCGTCGGGCTGAAGCTCCCTCACCAACTCCGAGATTCTCTGGGCAAATTTGTCAGACACAAAGTCCTTGATGAACCGATTAGGTGCAAACAAGGTGAGCATCTGTCCCTGTTTACTGGCCTGCAGCGGCCTGATCCAGGTATTAAACTGTTGTGAAGGTAATTCGTTCTGCAGTCGATCTATGCACTGCTGCCATACTACTTCAGGCAAAATGTTCCCCTTGAAGCCGCTGAAAGGTGTCTACGGCTTGCGCAAATGATGTAATACTAACGTCTTGTTATTAATCCGGTCCGAACGCTGGACCAGAGCGAGCATAATACTCTCCCCGAGAGCACTTATCCACATATAAAACGCAAATATGCTTATTTTTATTTCTTATATATATCAATCACCTAAGCCACTATTGATTACTTTTTAACCTATAGAGCCACACCTTCCAAAGGATAAGTATTTCTGTGGATAACCTGTGTGTATCTTTGTGAAAAAATGTGCGTCGATGGCTGTAGGCCGCGATAGGGCTGGCTTTTTACGATCTGCTTACGCGCCCCTCAATTGCACGCCCGGTGAGTTGCCACAGCCGCGTTTCTATTCCACCTGCATTGGTAAAAATACCGCGGTGTGCATTGAATTACAGGGCACATTTCAATAGAATAGCCCACCTTTTTTCCGGCCGGGACCCGTATCGAGCCTAGAGCGCGACCGCTACCCACGCCCACCACTTATCTGGATAACTCGCAATGAAAAGAACATTTCAGCCCAGCGTCTTAAAACGCAAGCGCACCCACGGTTTTCGTTCACGCATGGCTACCAAGGGCGGTCGTAATGTCCTTAATCGCCGCCGTGCCAAAGGCCGCAAGCGCCTTTCAGCATAAAGGACGTCTGGCTGGGTGAGTGACCACGCGGCTGACGCCTCTTTCAGCAAGGCTAAGCGCTTACTCACCGCCAAGGACTACAGCCGGGTGTTTGACGGCACTGAGGCAAGAGCCTCTCACAAGCACTTACTGCTTCTGGCCAGAAGGAATATTGACGGACCCGGACATCGTCTGGGCCTGGTTATAGCCAAAAAAAATGTTCGCCTGGCGGTTGAGCGCAACAGGATAAAGCGCGTAACCCGCGAGTTTTTTCGCACCTTACCGGAGAGTGAACCACCAATGGACGTTGTGCTACTCGCCCGCCGTGGTATCGGCCAGTTAGACAACGCCGCCCTGTCCTCTCTCTTGCAACAGCAGTGGCTGAAAATGTCACGTCACGCCAGCAAACTCGATTCCAACACGGTGCAGGAGTCCTGATGCGTCACTTGTTCATTTTCCTGATATCCTGCTACAAAACCTGCCTCAGTCCTTTTTTGGGCAATCACTGCAGGTTTTATCCAAGTTGCTCCAGCTATGCCCAGGACGCGATAGCAACGCATGGCGTAATAAAAGGAAGCTATCTTTCTATCCGCAGGCTGGCTAAATGCCACCCCTGGCATGAAGGGGGTGTAGATCCCGTACCCCCCTGCCCGCACTCACACTAAAACACTGAATACGATTATGGATTTGCAAAGATCACTGCTTATTGGCGCTATCGCCGTATTGTCTTTCATGCTGCTGACCGAATGGGTGGCCTTCAAGGAGGAGCGCGCAGCCGTTCCCGAGGAAGCCAGCCGGCTGATCTCGCGCACAGACGCGCCGACAAGCGAGCTGCCTGAACCAGGTGCGGTGATCAACTCTGAGCAAGAAGACCTGCCCACCGTCACTATGGAACAGGACGAGGCGGCTGCCCAGGTATCCAGCGACGAAATCGCAAACGCCAATGGCAGCATAGTCCAGGTGTACACCGATGTACTGCAATTGGCCATTGACCTTCGCGGTGGTGACATCGTCGAAGTGGCCCTGCCAAAGTATCTGGCAAAGCGCGATAACCCTGACGTGCCATTTGTACTGATGGAGCAAAACAGCACCCGCACCTATATTGCCCAAAGCGGCTTGATAGGCGTCGACGGTATCGACAGCAAAGGGCGGGCCATCTTTACTAGCCCCTCACCACGCTTTGATCTCAATGAAAGTGAGGACAAACTAACCATAGATCTCACGTGGCAGAACGACACTGATATCGAGGTCACCAAACGCTTCACCATGACCCGTGGTTCTTACCTCGTCACAGTCGACTACCTGGTGGAAAACAACAGCGCATCGCGTTGGCAGGCCAACCTCTTTGGCCAGATAAAGCGCGACAGCAGCCCGCCGCCCGCTGCAGATTCCGCAGGCATGGGTATGCAGCCTTTCCTCGGTGTCGCTATCACCCAACCGGACGAGCGCTTCACCAAGTTCAATTTCGACGAGATGGCAGAGGAGCCCTTTAAAGCCAAGCTTCCCGGCGGCTGGATAGCCATGATCCAGCATTACTTTCTCAGTGCCTGGATACCGAATCCGGACCAAACCCACACCTACAGCACCCGGGTCACTAACAGTGGCTTTAATATTGCGGGATTCACCAGCCCGAAACTGGAACTGGATCCTGGCCAGTCAGGCAGTGTGGGAGCCCGTTTCTACGCCGGGCCAAAAGACCAATATAGCCTTGAAGCGATATCCCCCTACCTCGAACTGAGTGTCGACTACGGCTGGTTGTGGTGGATTGCACAACCATTGTTCTGGTTGCTGACAAATATCTATTCCCTGGTTGGTAACTGGGGCGTGGCAATTATTCTGTTGACGGTTTTGATCAAGGCAGTTTTCTTCAAATTGTCGGCGACCAGCTACAAGTCCATGGCCAATATGCGCCGGGTGCAACCAAAAATGGCAGACATTCGCGAACAATTTGCGGATGACAAGCAAAAGCAATCCCAGGCAATGATGGAGTTGTATCGCAAAGAGAAGATAAATCCCATGGGGGGATGTCTGCCCATACTGGTACAGATGCCGGTATTCATCGCGCTGTACTGGGTACTCATGGAAAGCGTAGAGCTGCGACACGCGCCCTTTATGCTGTGGATACAGGATCTTTCGGTCATGGATCCCTACTTTGTGTTGCCCCTGATGATGGGCGCCAGCATGTGGTTCATGCAGAAGCTGAATCCACCGCCACCGGACCCCATGCAGGCCAAGATCATGCAGTGGATGCCGGTCATGTTTACCTTCTTCTTCCTCTGGTTCCCATCTGGCCTGGTGCTGTACTGGGTGGTAAACAACCTGCTGTCCATGGCTCAGCAGTACGTGATCACCAAGCAGATAGAGGGCGCGGCTGAGGCCAAATCCTGAATTCACCTCCCTGCGCGCCTGTAGACACCTGACCAGGGCGTGCAGCTGATCACCACGCCCTTGATTCACTGATTGCGCTAAAAGCTTCACCGCCCTGGCGCCAGACACTACACTGTCTTTCTCTTAAGCCAGTAGCTTGTTGAGCCATGAAAGATCTCTCCTTCGCCGACAGCGATACCATTGCTGCCATCGCCACAGCCCCGGGACGCGGTGGCGTCGGTATCGTGCGGATATCCGGTAACAACGCACTGGCCATCGGCAATGCCATCACCAAACTGCAGCTTCAGGCACGTTACGCTCATTTCAGTTCGTTTTACGATGGCGATGACGAGGTGTTGGATACCGGCATAAGCCTGTTTTTCCCAGGTCCCAAATCCTTTACCGGAGAAGATGTGGTGGAACTGCAGGCCCACGGCGGTCCGGTGATACTTGATCTGCTGTTGCAAACTGTCATGCAACTCGGATCCAGGCAGGCCAGGCCCGGGGAATTTTCCGAACGCGCCTTTCTCAACAACAAAATCGATCTCACTCAGGCCGAAGCCATAGCCGACCTGATAAACAGTACCACCGAAAGAGCAGCCCTGAACGCCACCCGCTCCCTGCAGGGAGAATTTTCGCGCAAAGTGGATGAACTCGTCGCCGGGGTAACGCGACTGCGGGTTTACGTGGAAGCCGCTATCGATTTTCCCGAAGAAGAGATCGATTTTATACAGGACGGTCAGGTTAAAGAGCAGTTACGGGAGATTATTCTGCAACTGGAAAAAGTTCTCCTGGAGGCACGCCAGGGTAGTTTGATGCGCGAGGGCATGAAACTGGTTATCGCCGGACGACCCAACGCTGGTAAATCAAGCCTGCTGAATGCCCTGTCAGGGCAGGAGACCGCTATTGTTACAGCCATAGAGGGCACTACCCGAGATGTCTTACGCGAACATATTCAGATAGACGGCATGCCCCTGCATATCGTTGACACTGCGGGTTTACGCGACAGTGAAGATGAGGTTGAACGAGAAGGTATACGAAGGGCCTGGCAAGAAATGGAATCTGCAGATCGTATTCTGCTGGTCGTCGATGATAATGACGGACCTGCTGATGCAACCACTATCTGGCCAGAGAAAGACCAACACCTGACTAAAAACATAGATGTCACTATTGTTTACAACAAGTGTGACCTTTCCGGCAACAGTGCCGCTATAGAACACGAACCACATCGTACCAGCCTGCGCCTGTCGGCGAAAACCGGAGCAGGCCTGGATCTGTTGAGACAGCACCTGAAGACCTGCATGGGCTTCGAGGAAGGTGGCGAAGGTCGCTTCAGTGCTCGCAGGCGCCACCTGCAATCCCTGCAGGCAGCAGGTGAATTTCTATACAGCGGGGAACAACAATTATTGCATGCGGGAGCCGGGGAACTGCTGGCAGAAGACCTGCGTCAATGCCAGAACGCATTGGGAGAGATAACGGGAGCAGTCAGCAGTGACCAGTTACTGGGTGAAATATTTTCCAGCTTTTGTATCGGGAAGTAACTTCGCCGATAGGCTTGAACAAAGCACCCACTGACTATCCACAGCTAAACAACGCTGTTAACAGCTTGTCCAATACTTACATACAAAGCTTTTTATCCAAGCCAGTAATGCCAAACGATTGTGGAGGCTTCCTGAACAAGCTCGTCACTGTCTGGGGATGAAATGCCGTTGTTCGCAAAACAATTTGGAAGGCATAAATTCGCTCCACAGAAAACGCTGTTTGCTCCACTGGATAGACACGGCATATAGGCGAAACATACATGATTTTCGACCGTGCTTATCATCAATCTAAGTGCTTGATTATTTAACCTAATAATGGGTTTTCCACAGCGATAACAGGCCCTAATAACAGTAACAACAATAATTCTTATATACCTATATACATAAATATATCTAATAAGTAATTAATATAAACACCGCTACCGCTTTCACGGGATGCTGTTTGCCGGGACACAAAACTCCTCGTCCCGGCAACAGTGCAAATGCTTTGCGACAAGTCGTTTACCTGAGCAACAAAGGTCGATAGTCTAATGCCGATACGCTGACTGAACCTCTTCTCCCATGACTGAACTTCCACTGCTGCGATTCATTCCTTTCAGGCGCAGTGACATTGTCGAAATGTGTCTGTCAGAAGGAGACCTGCCTGTAGAGGCAGCGCAACAGTTCCGGCACAAGTGCCAAAGCATAGAGGAATTCTTTCAGCGAGATTTTCACGCTATCAAGCAGCATATCAAGGACGCCTATGCGCCGCTGGACCCGGACGCCGATACCCGGTTGCTCAGCGAATTTATCAAACGCGATAACACCGCAGACCTGGTCGCCAGCCTGGAACAGGTATTGCAACGTGCCAATTACGAAAAAGTAACAGAGCAGGACCTGCAGCATGCCTTGCGTTCAGCTTCCCTGTTTCAGGTCAGGCTTTATGTTGACATGGAGGACTTTGAGGAGGTTTTGCTCTACACCCGCGGCGCCACCGCCAGGGAGGAAACGCTGCGGGAACTGTTCGGGTTGTGGCGCAGAAAAGTAAATTTTATCAACTACGACCGGGTACTGCTGTATATCCGCTTCAAGCAGGAGATCGACAGCGACAGCGCTCTTGGAGACTGCCAGGGCGGCAGTACGATGCTCAAACTGTTTCAGAATGTGCCTGCGGCTGACCTTGAGATGCTTTTCCCTAATATACGGGTGGGTATGCGTATGTTGGACCGCCTGCTGATCGGTGTACCAGCACTGGTGAGCGGCGGCATTGTGTTTACCACCAAGTTGGGTGCCACCCTGTTGTTACTGGGATCCCTGCTTGGCTTCTGGCTGGGTGTATCCAGTAAACCAGTGCAGCTGGACAAAGCAGCGCTACTTGCTCTGGTGGCGGGATTGGGGGCCCTGGGTGGCTATTGCTGGAAGCAGTTCAGCAATTTCCGCAACCGCAAACTGAAATATACCCAGGCGCTTACAGAGAACCTGTATTTTAAACTGCTGGATAACAATGCCGGGGTGATTTACAGGTTACTGGATGATGCCGAGGAGTCCGAGTGCAAGGAGAGTATCCTGGCCTATTACTTCCTGTTGCAAGCGGACCATGCTGTGACCGCTGCACAGCTGGATAAAGAAATAGAAAACTGGTTCGCCAGGGTATGGCAGTGCAAGATCGATTTCGAAATAGACGATGCGCTGGGTAAGTTGTCGAAATTACAGCTTGCGCACTGTGAGGATGGTCTTTGGCAAACAGCGTGATTATGGCTCGGTGTGCGACATCGGTATTGCGAGAAAATTGTCAATCAACTTCGATGGTTCCGAGACCTTCATTACCAATGGTCAGCATTGCGACCGGGTGATCGTGGTGGCCTAGACGGTTTAGTTTCTGCGAGCTCCGCTGGCCTCCGCTTGACGGTAGTCGCCCCCTGCTCTGACATTAGCGTCGCCGCAAGGGATGCAGTGACCACGGTGGACAGCTCCAGTATCTTTACCTTCTGTAGTGGTTGGTTGCTGGTCATTGTTCTGCCTTAGTGTTTAAAGGGTTTTCAGGTACGGTTGGACCTGGTCCTCGAACAGGCGCAGGCTGTCCCATCCCCTATTCAATGGCACACCCCCGGTAAGTGGGGCGAGGTGAAGAGAGCCTGTTTTTTGTATGCTTGCCAGGGCCTGCTCAGGAGTGAGGATGCGATATTTGCCTTCTGCAAGCAGCTCTTTCATGTCGCCAGCTGTTGATTCTGCGTAGGCTCGGCGATTGGGGTGGCGCCAGGCCCCGTAAGCGGTAGCGTCGTATAACAGGAACTCACCGATTTCGCGCCAGCAGCGCTGCGGGTCATCGCTGAGAAAGGTGGTGGCGGGCTCCCTGGGGAAAATGGTGAATCCCCAGTTAAAGTTGTGCTCCTTGCACGCAGCCAGATAGGCTTCGTCCAGCGCCGGGTCGTCGATAGCGGGACAGAACAGCAGGCCGAAGCGCGCCGCGCGCCGTGCCGCGACGACACTGTTGCCGCCTACCAGCAGCAGGGCCTGTACCGGAGATTGCGGTGCGGGATTGAGTTGCACCTGGGCACCGCGGTAGGCAAAGGGTTTTCCCGATAGTGCCTGCACCATGACCGCAAGCTTGTCATCAAATACCTGGCCACGGCCAGACCAATCGACCCCCAGGCTGCGATACTCGACCTCGCGATAGCCCAGCCCGCAAGTCGCGGAAAAACGCCCCCTGCTGACCAGGTCCAGCACCGCGATGTCTTCCGCCAGCCGCAGGGGCTCGTGCAGTGGCACCAGCAGTGCGCTGACACTGATACGCACACGCCGGGTAGCTGCAGTCATCATTGCGGCGAGGGTTAGCGGTGCCGACAGGAAGCCGTCCTCGGTATTGTGGTGCTCGGACAGGCCAACGACATCAACCGATTGCTCATCCGCCCAGCGGGCCATCTCGATGGCGGCATGGTAACGCTGGTCCTGTGACTCCCGACACGCGGGCGAACAACGCATGTCAAAACGCAGGACGATATTGCGCGTGGGATCAGCTGACTCACTCATGGAATGGTCAGGCTTCGATGGGTTTTTCCGCAGTTTCCAGCGCCCGCTCTGCCTCTATCCAGGCGCCAATCGTCACGCCCATGTTGTGGGGGTTATAGGCGTCTTCTTCATATTTGAACAAACCCTTGCCGGCATAGTGCAGTATGGTCAGGTTAGGTTCCTGGTAGATCTTGCCGTCTCCCAGGTCGCGCATGCGGTTCATGACCTCACAGATTACCCAGCCTTTGTCCTCGTCTATCGAGTACCAGGTGACCGGGAAGGCGGTCATTTCGCTGGCCGGCCACTTGTTCATGGTAGCCGTAATCCAGTTGAGAATATTTTCCCGTCCCCAGAAGCGTCCGTAGTGGTGTTCAAAGTAGGTGGCATCCTCGGTGAAACAGGCCGCCCAGTCTGACCAGTCCTTGGTTTTTGCCCCCTTCAGGGCAGCCTCCTGAAATTTGTCGAAGGCTCTCTCGATTTCCTTGCGCTTCCAACGTGCCATTGTGTTACTCCCTTGAGTCGTGTTTGAGAATCTGTAAGTGGTATAGAGTGGGTTCCAGGAACGCATTGTCAGAATGCCATAGACTGATGGTAGCCGGAAAATACCAAAGGGTTAAGCGGTGAGAATGTCGCGCCCGTCCCGCAGTAGGGGCGCGACCATAAAGACTTACAGAAGTGGTGCGATCACCAGGCTGACAATGGCCATCACATTGATCAGGATATTCATGGAGGGGCCGGAGGTATCCTTGAAGGGATCGCCCACGGTATCGCCCACCACCGTGGCGGAGTGAGTATCTGAACCCTTGCCGCCCAGGTTGCCCTTCTCCACGTACTTTTTGGCGTTGTCCCAGGCGCCGCCGGCGTTGGCCATCATCAGCGCCATCATCACGCAGGTCAACAGCGCACCACCCAGCATACCGCCCAGGGATGAAGCGCCGATACCGAAACCCACCAGCACCGGCGCAGCCACCGCGATGGTGCCGGGCAGTATCATGCGGCGCAGGGCGGCAGAGGTCGCGATATCCACGCATTTCGCCGTATCGGGATCTGCGGTGCCCTCCAGCAGGCCGGGGATCTCGTGAAACTGGCGCCGTATCTCGGTGATCATGTCGAAGGCGGCCTCCCCCACTGCGGTCATGGTTA
Source organism: Halioglobus sp. (assembly GCA_029287595.1). Taxonomy (GTDB): domain Bacteria; phylum Pseudomonadota; class Gammaproteobacteria; order Pseudomonadales; family Halieaceae; genus JAACFI01. The sequence continues at coordinate 15,888 of JARFQU010000101.1, forward strand.
TGGAGGCGATCAGGAACGGAATACAGCCGCCTATAAACATACCTACCAGCACCCTGGGATCGGTTATCTCCAGGGAGAAGCCGGGATTATGTAAACTGACCGTTTGCACGAATGCGGCAATGATGGCCAGGGCTGCCAGGGCCGCGGCACCGATGGCGAAACCCTTGCCGATGGCCGCGGTGGTGTTGCCCACCTCGTCCAGGCCATCGGTAATTTTACGGGTTTCCTCGCCCATGCCGGCCATTTCGGCGATACCGCCGGCGTTATCTGCCACCGGGCCGTAGGCGTCTATGGCCATGGTGATGCCCACCGTAGCGAGCATCCCCACAGCGGCGATGCCCACGCCGTAAAGGCCAGCCAGTTCGGTGGATACCCAGATGATTCCCGCCAGGGCCAGCACCGGTAGCACCACAGATTCCATACCGACCGCCAGGCCGGTAATCATCACCGTGGCCGGCCCGGTGCCCCCGGATTCCGCAATCTTTACCACCGGTTTGCCGCCGGTGTAGTACTCGGTGATCAGGCCTATTGCTATGCCGCCCACCGCACCGGAGACAACCGCCCACCAGATATTGCTGTCCAGGCCCATGGCGCTCATCAGGAACCATGCGGCAGCAGCAAAAATCACCGGTGCAAGCAGGGTTCCCGTGCGCAAGGCGACCTCGGGTGCCGCGTTGGAGCGCGCGCGGACTATGAGTATGCCGCAGACGGATGCCAGCAGGCCGATGCTGGCCAGGGCTAGTGGCAGGAACATCATGGCCTGGGCGGTTGCCACTGTCATGGTGGAGGCTATGGCGATACAGGCGATCATGGCACCGCAGTAGGATTCAAATATGTCCGACCCCATGCCGGCGATATCACCCACGTTGTCACCCACGTTGTCTGCAATAACGCCGGGGTTGCGGGGGTCGTCCTCGGGTATCCCCGCCTCGATTTTTCCCACCAGGTCGGCGCCCACGTCGGCGCTCTTGGTGAAGATACCACCCCCAACCCTGGAGAACAGCGCCACGGTAGAGGCGCCCATGCCGAAACCGTGGATGGCGTGGGTCGTTTCGGGGTCACCACCGAATAACCAGTACAGGCCACCGAGGCCCAGAAGCCCCAAGGAGGCGACGCACAGACCCATTATCGAACCGCCGTAGAAGGCGATCGACAGGGCCAGGTCCTGGCCGTGATGGTGGGCGGCAACTGCGGTGCGTACATTGGCCTTGGTGGCGGCGATCATTCCCAGGTAGCCGGCCACCGCGGATGACACGGCGCCCACGATGAAAGCGATGCCGGTATTTACGCCCAGCGGGGAGACGAAGATACAGCCCACCAGCACAGCCGAGAACATGATCAGCATTTTGTATTCCCGGTGCATGAAGACCATGGCACCCAGGGCAATCTGGTCGCCGATGTGCTTCACCTGACCGTCACCGTGATTGTGGCGGATCATGATGTGATAGATGATAAAAGCAACAACGAGGCCTGCGAGGCCCAGCAGGGGGGCTATCAGAAAATAGTCGGACATAGTCGATCTCCGCGTTTTATTATTAATGGAGCCCCCGCATGCTACCTAACTTACCGATGTTGTTACAAGGGAAACCCGTGTTTATGATCGCCCCAGAGGCCTCGCTAAACGTGTGATCGCTGCTGTATCATCCCCGCTTTCTTTAATGACAGGAATTCTCGCGTGATTTTCCCCGAGGTGTTGATGTGATCTGGGCTGTAGCTGTGGCTGTGCTGGTGTTGCTGGCAGGCATTACGGTTTTTTTCCTGCGCGGGCCCGACCTGGGCCAGTTCGATACCCCCCCGGGCCAGAGTTTCGACCTGGGTCATGAACCCAGCGATGAACACGATGCCGTGGTGGCCTCTTTTGACGTGGGCCTGGGCCCGGTGCAGAGGGCCCCGCGCAGCAAGCGGCTGGCATTGATGCGCGAGTATATGGACAGCATTTCCCAGACCCAGGATTACCACGCGACCTTCACCCCGGTGGATGCGGCGGGCGTCAAGGCTGAATGGGTGCAGGCCCCCGGCGTCAGCGGCAATCGCCGGGTGCTGTATATCCATGGAGGGGCTTTTGTTATGGGCAGCCCCAAAAGTCACCGCAATATCACCAGTCGCTTCTCGGAAATTGCCAATGCCACAGTACTGGCGATCGACTATCGCCTGATGCCGGAAAACCCCCGCATGGCGGGCATAGAAGATTGCAGAACAGCTTATCAATGGCTGCTGCAAAATGGGCCCGATGGCCCAGCACCCGCGCAGCGGGTGTTTGTCGGCGGGGATTCCGCCGGCGGCAACCTGACCCTGTCCCTGCTGCCCTGGGTGCGGGATCAGGGCTTGCGTCAGCCAGATGCTGCCCTGGCCTTGTCTCCGCCGACCGATACCACCATGGGGTCCCCCAGCTTGAAGCACAATATGGAAACAGACGCCATGCTGGGTCCCATGTTCAAAGGTATAAATCGGGTGCCGAGACCGCTGTTGTGGTGGCTTATCCTATTGCAGAACCGTATGACGCCCCGTAATCCACTGCTGTCACCGGTCTTTGGAGACCTCTCGGGTCTGTGTCCCATACTGGTGCATGCCAGTGAGGCGGAATTGCTGTTCGACGACGCCAGGCGCTATGTCAATAGAGCGGTCCAGGCGGGTACCGACGCGCGCTTACAGAGCTGGGCGCATGTTGTTCACGTGTGGCATATGTTTTATCCCCAACTCACCGAGGCACGGGATGCCTGGGATGAGATAGGGAAATTTCTGCGTGAGGTGGAGGGTGAGGTTGACGATGAGGACGAGGCAGTCCCCGGTGGAGGCGCGTAATGAAGCATGAAGAGGGAACATTCACGGGTGCCCGGGGGATGTCAATCTACTACCAGCACTGGCTGCCCGATGATGCTGCAAAAGCCCTGGTGGTGCTGGTGCATGGTGCCGGTGAACACAGCGGCCGCTACCGTCACCTGGCGGAAAAATTCACCGCCCGCGGTTACCTGGTGGCGGCATTGGACCACCCCAACCACGGCAAATCCGCCGGTCACTATGGTCACGTGGATCGCTTCGATGATTTCCTGCAGACCCTGGGAATATTCCACCGCCAGGTGACCGAGGCCTATCCCGACCTGCCACAAATTCTCATCGGTCACAGCATGGGGGGGCTCGTCAGCAGCCTCTACCTGTTGCAACACCAGGACGCCTTTTGCGGCTGTGTGTTGTCCGCAGCGGCGATAAAGAGCGATATTGAGCCGGGGTTCATGCAGATGCTGTTGATTCGGGTGATGTCAGCTTTGGCGCCAAAAACCGGTGTATTGCAACTGGATGCCAGTGGTGTCAGCCGCGACCAGGCCGTGGTGGATAATTACGTCAACGACCCCCTGGTCAACCACGGCAAGATGACCGCGCGCAAGGTGTCCGAGCTGTTTCGGGCCATGGCCAGGATCCAGTCTCAGGCAGGCCAGATCAAGCTGCCCATGTTGCTGTTGCACGGCGATGCCGACGCCATGGCCTCGGCTGAGGGCTCGCGCTTTTTACACCGGCACATAGGCTCTGCCGACAACACACTGAAGATCTACCCGGGCCTGTACCATGAGATATTCAATGAGCCAGAGCGTGAGCAAGTACTTACTGACGTGCTGGACTGGTGTGATGCCAGGATCGCGCTGATATAGGTTTCACGGCTCTGGTTGCGGCTGCTGTTCGCTTGCCGGCTGCGCGTTGCCAGCCCGAACCCACTCCAGGAAACGATGTACGCCATCGACGGTGTGTTCTGTGCGCAGCGAGTGCACGGTTTCCCAGGCATGCTCGGCACCGGGCATCTCCAGATACACCACCGGGCTGTGTGACAGCTCCCGTAATTTGCGGCTGAAGGTCCGCCCCTCGGCTACCACGGCCAGACTGTCGTGGGTGCCGTGCACCACCATGAAAGGCGGCACATCGGGCTGGACCTGCACGATGGGCGAGGCCAGGTCCCATAGCTGCGGGTTCTCCTGGGGGGTTTCGTAAATGACCTTACCGCGCAAAAAGCGCTCATAGACTTGCCGGTTGGGGTGCTGGTTCTCGCGCACCAACATATCGTATACACCGTAAAACGGGATACAGGCCTGCACCGAGGTATCGGTATCGGGGTGATCGGGTTGTAGTTCGCGCCGGTTGCCGGTTAGACCCATCAGGGCCGACAGGTGACCGCCCGCGGAGCCGCCGGTAACTGCCACGAAATCCGGGTTCATGCCGTATTCCCGGCCGTTTTCCCGAATCCAGCACAGTGCGGATTTGCAGTCGTGCAGGTGCGTCGGAAAACCCACGCTGGGGCTCAGGCGGTAGTTAGCCGCCACAACTATCCAGCCCCTGCTGGCGAGGGTGTACATCAGGGGCAGGGCCTGGGAACTCTTGTCACCCATCATCCAGGCACCGCCGTGAATCTGCAGCAGCACAGGGCAGCCACCCTCCGGGATGAATCGGGGGCGATAGACATCCAGCTGCTGCCTGACCCCGCCGGGTCCATAGGGGATATTCCGCAGAACTTCCACGTCCGGGCGGCGCATGGCCAGGGGGTTGCGCCAATCCCTGAAAGTCACTTCCTGGCGCGTCATGGCCTGCGCGGCAGGTGGAATCTGGCGGCGATAGTTGTGGCCCAGGCCGCGGGACAAGGCGTCTTCCACAGTGGCCTGCGCCTTGGTACTCATCCAGATACTCCACACCAGGCCGGGCCAGGTGACCGCCAGTATGAACAGGGCCAAATTACCCAGGCCCGATTCCAGCGCGCCTCCCAGGGCCAGCAGCCAGGCGATAAAGATTTGCAGTGGGAGCCAGATCCACGCCAGTTCGGTTGCCAGCAGGGCGGTGCCGAACATGGCCCAGGGCACATCCTTGCGTTTGACCGAGCGCGGGGAGAACACCATAACCATTGAAAACAGGTTGAACAGGGCCAGCGCGGCCAGTAACCAATCCATATATACTCACACCTTTACCAGTTGGCAGGGAATGACGCCAACGCGCGCCATTCGCAGGGCCAGCACTTTACACAAGCCGGTGTGCTTGTCCAAGCGGCGCGGGGCTGTCCCGGCGAACAAATTTTGAACAACAGGTCCGGGGCACGTATAATCGCGCCCCCTGAAATACAATGTCCATTGGGCGAAACAAGGCGACTGGCGGTGGAATACCAACAACAGTACGACGTGATTGTGATCGGTGGTGGCCATGCCGGCACCGAAGCCTGCCTGGCGGCGGCGCGCATGGGCTGCCGTACCCTGTTGTTGACCCACAGCGTGGATACCCTGGGGCAGATGTCCTGCAACCCGGCTATCGGTGGTATTGGCAAGAGCCACCTGGTCAAGGAAGTGGATGCCCTGGGCGGAGCCATGGCCATGGCCACAGACCGCGCCGGTATCCAGTTTCGGGTACTGAACTCGCGCAAGGGACCGGCCGTGCGGGCCACCCGGGCCCAGGCAGACCGGGCGCTGTACCGCAACGCAATCCGCGAAATACTCGAATCCCAACCCAACCTGTCTATCTTCCAGCAGCCCGTCGACGACCTGTTGCTGGAGAATGGCCGGGTGGCGGGTGCGATTACCCAGATGGGTCTGGTGTTCCGGGCGCCGCAAGTGGTGTTGACCACGGGCACTTTCCTCGGTGGCAAGCTGCATATAGGCATGGAAAACAGTGCCGGGGGCCGGGCGGGCGATCCGCCGTCCATCGCCCTGGCGCAGCGCTTGCGGGAGCTGCCATTTCGGGTTGATCGCCTCAAGACCGGCACGCCGCCGCGCATCGATGCGCGCAGTGTGGATTTCAGTGGTCTGGAGGAACAGTGGGGCGACCAACCCGAGCCGGTGATGTCCTTTCTCGGCAGCGCGGCACAGCATCCGCAGCAGCGCTGCTGCTGGGTTACCTACACCAACGAGCGAACCCACGACATTATTCGCGGGGGCCTGGAGCGCTCACCCCTGTTTTCCGGTGTAATAGAGGGCGTGGGGCCGCGCTATTGCCCCAGTATTGAAGACAAGATCCATCGCTTTGCCGATAAGCACTCCCACCAGGTGTTTATTGAGCCCGAGGGCCTCAATACCAGTGAGCTGTATCCCAATGGAATTTCCACCAGCCTGCCCTTTGATGTGCAGATAGAGCTGGTACGCTCCATCGCCGGTTTTGAAAACGCCCACATTACCCGACCTGGCTACGCCATCGAGTACGACTTTTTCGATCCACGGGATCTCAACTATTCCCTGGAGACCCGCGCCTTGCCCGGCCTGTATTTTGCCGGGCAGATCAATGGCACCACGGGCTATGAGGAGGCCGCGGCCCAGGGCCTGCTGGCTGGCCTCAATGCGGCCCTGGCCGTTCAGGGTAAAGAGCCCTGGTGTCCGCGCCGGGATGAGGCTTATATCGGGGTGCTGGTCGATGACCTGATCACCATGGGTACCCTGGAGCCCTACCGCATGTTCACCTCCAGGGCGGAGTACCGCTTGTTACTGCGCGAAGACAACGCCGACCTGCGCCTGACTCCCAGGGGCCGTGAACTGGGGCTGGTGGACGACACCCGCTGGCAGCGCTTCGCGCAAAAGCGTGAGGCCATAGAGCGCGAGACTGCCCGGCTTGGCGTCACCTTCGTGCACCCGGATACAGAGGCGGCGCAGCGGCTGGCGCAGAAACTGGGCAAGCCGATTTCCAGGGAGTATTCACTGGCTGACCTGCTCAAGCGCCCCGAGTTGGAGTACGACGATGTGGCATCACTCAAAGGCGAGCCATGTGATGACCAGCAGGCGGCCCAGCAGGTGGCGATCCAGGCAAAGTACGCGGGCTATATCGATCGCCAGCAGGACGAGATAGAGCGCCTGCGTCGCTACGAGAATACTGTGCTGCCGGCTGATCTCGATCTCGATGCGGTGGACGGGCTGTCCAATGAGGTCAAGCAGAAGCTGCTGGAGGCGCGACCGGAGACACTGGCCAGGGCCGGTCGCATCCCGGGGGTGACCCCTGCGGCGATTTCCCTGTTGCTGATTTACCTGAAAAAACGCGGCGCCCTGGAGCGCTCTGCCGGCCAGCGCAAGTCCGCCTGAGTTGGACGATCAGCTAACTACCGAATTGCAGCGTGGTTGTGATGCCCTGGAGCTCAGTGTTAGCGCGCAGCAGCGAGCGCTGTTGCTGGAATACCTGGCCCTGCTGGTAAAGTGGAACAGGGCCTATAACCTGACTGCGGTGCGCCACCCTTCCCGGATGGTGGCAAGGCACCTGCTGGACAGTCTGGCAATTTTCCCCCACATTGACGGGCAGCGCCTGATAGACGTGGGGACTGGCGCGGGTTTGCCCGGTGTACCCATGGCAATCTTGTATCCGCAGCGGGAATTTCACCTTCTGGACAGCAACGGCAAGAAGACCCGATTTCTTTTTCAGGTGAAAACTGCACTGGGCTTGGATAATATGCTGGTGCATCACGCGCGCGTGGAATCGTTTCAGGCCCCCGAGCTGTTCGATGCCGTTTTATCCAGGGCCTTCGCCTCCCTGGCGGATATGGTGGCCGGGTGTGCTCACCTGCTGGCACCCGGAGGACACTTTTTCGCCATGAAAGGGGTTTATCCGGCGGCGGAATTGGCGCAGATAGCGGGGCAATGTGAAATAGGTGGGGTATATCCACTGGTAGTGCCGGGTCTGGCGGAACAGCGTCACCTGGTGGACATGACACTGCGCTCCTGAATGGGCGCCAGCAGCACTAAACAGTAGCAGGGAATTTACATTGGCCAGAATTATCGCAATAGCGAACCAGAAAGGCGGGGTTGGTAAGACTACCACTTGTGTAAACCTTGCCGCCTCACTTGCAGCCATGAAGAAGCGCGTACTGCTGGTCGACCTCGACCCGCAAGGTAATGCCACCATGGGCAGCGGGATAGAAAAATACGATGTAGAGCGCACCGTTTACGATGTACTGGTGCACCGCGCGCCGGTAAACCTGGTGGCCCAGCACGCCGGGGAAAGCGGCTTTGATGTGCTGCCGGCAAACGGTGACCTTACCGCGGCCGAGGTGGAGCTGCTGGACGTAGACAACAGGGAGCGGCGTCTGCGCGCGGCCCTGATCGAGGTGTCCGGAGAATACGATTATATGCTGATTGACTGCCCGCCCTCACTAAACATGCTGACGCTTAACGCGCTGGTAGCGGCGGACGGGGTTATTATCGCCATGCAGTGTGAGTACTTTGCCCTGGAGGGCTTGACCGCCCTGGTCAGCACCATTGAGCGGGTGGCGGAATCCGTTAACCCGAACCTGCAGATTGAGGGAATTTTACGCACCATGTACGACCCGCGGAACAGCCTGACTAATGAGGTTTCCAATCAGCTGCACACACATTTTGGCGAGAAGGTGTATCGCACGGTAGTGCCGCGCAACATCCGTCTGGCGGAGGCTCCCAGTTATGGTCTGCCCGCTATGCATTTCGATAAATACTCCCGTGGTTCCAAGGCCTACATGGCCCTGGCGGGGGAGATCATTCGCCGCGAGGAGAAGCTCGCTATAGCGCCGCAGACTGCTGGCGCACCGGTGGAATAGAACGGGGAGTTCTTATGTCGGCAAGGAAAAGGGGATTAGGGCGCGGGCTGGACTCGCTGCTGGGTGCCTCCAACGCGGCACGGCAGGCGGAAACTGACGCTGAGATGCCAGTGGGCGCAGCGCAGGAACCCATGGCCTCTTCCGAGGATCACGCACTGAAAAACCTGCCGGTGGACCTGGTGCAGCGTGGCAAATACCAGCCGCGCAAGGACATCGACCCTGAATCATTGCAGGAGCTGGCCGACAGCATAAAAGCCCAGGGGGTGATGCAACCCATCGTGGTGCGGCCCATATCCAATCACAAATACGAGATAATTGCCGGCGAGCGTCGCTGGCGTGCCACCCAGCTGGCTGGCCTGGACGAGATTCCCGCCGTGGTGCGTGATGTGTCCGACGAGGCCGCCATCGCCATGGCGCTGATCGAGAATATTCAGCGCGAGGACCTTAACCCGATCGAGGAGGCAATGTCCCTGCAGCGCCTGCAACAGGAATTTGAGCTAACCCAGCAGGAAGTGGCTGATGCGGTGGGCAAGTCGCGTTCCACCATTGCCAACCTGCTGCGCCTGATGACGCTGGAGCCAGAGGTGCGTCGCCTGGTGGAGCACGGCGATCTGGAGATGGGCCACGCCAGGGCACTGTTGGCGCTGTCTGAGGAGCACCAGTGTCAAGCGGCGCGCTCGGTGGTGGGCAAGGGCTTGTCGGTGCGCCAGACCGAGGCGCTGGTGCGCAATGCGCTGGCGCATAAAGACCAGCCTGAGGCGCCGCCCAGGCAAATCGACCCCAACATCCGCCAGTTGCAGGATGACCTGGCCCAGCGCCTGGGTGCCCGGGTGCAGATTCAGCATAATGCCAGGGGCAAGGGCAAGCTGGTGTTGGCCTACAATAGCCTGGACGAATTGGACGGCATACTGAGCCACATCAAATAGCGCTTAAATCACATGATGTGGTGTTTTTTTTAGCGGTCACCACAAGATGCTGTATTGACCAGGGCATTTAGCTGAAATACTCGGCAATCTGCAGCGAACGTGCAGCTAAGTGGGCGCATTTATTATGAAAATACCCGCCATAAGCTGGTTGAACCAGTCAGTTAATCCCCCTATAATGCGCGCCCGAATCGAGGATGGAACCCGTGTGGGAACTGGCAAGGGGAGTTGCGCGAGGCACTCATGACTGGTGCTGAGATAGCGCGTCCTCCGGTACACCGCATTACCCTGGCTCAACTGGCCATACTTGTCCCACTTTGCCTGGTGATCCTGGCGCTGGACGAGGTTCGCGCCTACTCGGTGCTGAGCGGTGGCATGATTGCGATACTGCCACAGGCATATTTTGCCGCCCTGGCCTTCAGGTGGCGCGGTGCCCGGTCCGCGAGGGCGATAGCCCGTTCTGGCTATGCCGGCGAAGTGGGCAAGTTCTTCCTCAGCTTCGCTGGGTTCGCTGCAGTGTTTGCAGTGGTGAGGCCGATAGATGGCCTGGCAGTATTCGCCGGATACCTGGTGATGCTCACGATACAGATTTTTGGTAGCTGGCTGCTGCTTTCACGCCGCCAGTGATGGAAAAACAGACGCAAGAGTTCCTATAGATGGCAGCTGCAGGCGAAACACAGACAATTTCCGAATACATTGTCCACCACCTGACCAACTTGACCTATGGTAAATTGCCCGCCGGTTTTGAGCGCTATGACGGCAGTGTTGTGGCTGACGGTGGTGTGTGGACCATGGCTCATGGCGGTGGCGAGGCGGCCGCGATGGGTTTCTTCGCGATTCATGTGGATTCCATGATCTGGTCCATAGGCCTGGGTATCATTTTCTGCTGGCTGTTTCGCAGCGTTGCCAGGAAGGCCGAGACTGGTGTTCCCAGCGGCATGCTGAATGCCTTTGAGATGATCGTTGAATTTGTAGACAGCACCGTTCGCGACACCTTCCACGGCCACAATAAAATGGTCGCACCGCTGGCCCTGACCATTTTTGTCTGGGTATTCCTGATGAACCTGATGGATTTGATCCCGGTAGACCTGATTCCCCACACTTTGATGCTGTTGGGTGTGCCCTACCAGAAGATCGTGCCGTCCACAGACCCCAATATCACCATGGGTATGGCCCTGGGCATTTTTATTCTCATGCTGTACTACTCCATCAAGGTCAAGGGCTTCGGCTTTGTTAGAGAGCTGACGATGAACCCCTTTAACCACCCGCTGTTCATTCCGATCAACCTTTTTATGGAAGTGGTTGGCCTGCTGGCCAAGCCCTTCTCTCTCGGCCTGCGACTGTTTGGCAACATGTACGCCGGCGAGATGATATTTATTCTGATTGCAGCCCTGTTCAGTGCCGGTATTGCCTGGATGGTGCCGGCGGGACTGCTGCAGGTTGGCTGGGCGATTTTCCATATTCTGGTAATCACCCTTCAGGCTTTCATCTTCATGGTGCTGACGATTGTGTATCTCAGCATGGCCCATGAGGATCATTGATTTACTTTAACTTTTTAACCATTTGGTTATTTAACGCTAGGAGAAAACCATGGAATTAATCTACGTTGCTGCCGCCATCATGATGGGTCTGGGTGGTCTTGGTGCCGCTATCGGTGTTGGCCTGCTGGGTGGCAAGCTCATCGAAGGCTCAGCTCGACAGCCAGAGCTGGCTCCCAAGCTGCAGGTGACATTCTTCCTGGGCGCAGGCCTGGTAGACGCGATCCCCATTATTGGTGTTGGTATCGCGATGTACCTGATCTTCGTCGTTGCAGGTTAATAGAGACAATTGTAATCGGGGCCGCGGCATAATTTCTGTGGCTCCCAACAACCTGTGAGGAGAAGAGCGTGAATATAAACCTTACGCTTATCGGGCAGATGATCGCATTCGTCTGTTTCGTCGTGTTCTGTATGAAGTATGTCTGGCCGCCCATCCTGGCTGCCATGGCCGAGCGCGAGAAAAAGATTGCTGACGGCCTGGCTGCCGCTGATCGTGCCAGCCACGATCTCGAACTGGCCCAGGAGAAAGCGGTTGAACGCCTGAAAGAAGCCAAAGTCGAGGCGGCGGGTATCGTCGACTCCGCCAACAAGCGAGCCGGTCAATTGGTTGAAGAAGCCAAGGACGCCGCAGTCGTTGAAGCCGACCGGGTCAAGGCATCTGCGCAAGCAGAGATAGAGCAGGAAGTTAATCGCGCGCGGGAACAGCTGCGCGGCCAGGTTGCCGCTCTGGTACTAACCGGCGCGGAAAAAGCCCTGGGTTCTGCTATCGACCAGGACGCTCATAACGAGCTGGTCGAGAAGCTGGCCTCGGAACTGTAGGCGAGAGGAAGCTATGGCTGAATTAAGCACACTGGCACGCCCCTACGCCAAAGCAGCGTTTGAGTACGCTCGTGAACACGGCACACTGGCGCAATGGTCAGAGCAATTGACAGTAGCTGCCCTTGTCGCCACGGATGCTGGTATGGACGCGGTTCTTGGTAACCCATCCCTGACCAGCGACCAACAGGCGCGCACCATGATTGATGTCTGCGGTGACTCGCTGGGAGCGCAGGCTCAGAATTTTATTACGATTCTGGCCTCCAATAAGCGCCTGGACCTGTTGCCGGAAATATCGTCCCAGTTCGAGTTGTTCAAGGCGAACCAGGAAAAGTCGATAGATGTTGAAGTCGTCTCCGCTTTTGATCTGGCAGACGCTACGGCACAAAGACTGGCAGATGTACTGGGCAAAAAACTCGAACGCCAAGTGAAGGTCAGCACCTCCACCGACAACGACCTACTGGGTGGCGTTTTAATCCGGGCCGGCGATCTGGTGATCGACGGCTCCGTGCGCGGCAGGCTGAACAAGCTTGCCGAAGCATTGAATTCCTAGACTCAGGACTGAGGAACAGAGCATGCAGCAACTGAATCCATCTGAAATTAGCGAGATTATCAAGTCGCGCATCGACCAACTCGATGTCTCTTCTGAAGCTCGTAACGAAGGCACCGTGGTATCGGTTACCGACGGGATTATTCGTATCCACGGTCTCGCCGAAGTGATGTACGGTGAGATGATTGAATTTGAAGGTGGCATCTACGGGATGGCACTGAACCTGGAGCGCGACTCCGTTGGCGCGGTAATCCTGGGTGATTACAAGACACTGGCAGAGGGCCAGAGCTGTCGTTGCACCGGCCGTATTCTCGAGGTCCCGGTGGGTCCTGAGCTGCAGGGTCGTGTAGTCGATGCGCTGGGCTCCCCAATCGATGGCAAAGGCCCCGTGAATGCGGCCATGACCGATGCGCTGGAAAAAGTGGCTCCCGGCGTTATTGCGCGTCAGTCAGTTGACCAGCCCGTGCAGATCGGCCTGAAGGCCGTTGACGCTATGGTGCCTATCGGTCGCGGTCAGCGCGAGCTGATCATCGGCGACCGCCAGATTGGTAAGACCGCTATTGCGGTTGACGCCATCATCAACCAGAAAGGTTCCGGCATTAAGTGCGTCTACGTTGCGATTGGCCAGAAGGCCTCTTCTGTCGCGGCCGTCGTGCGCAAACTGGAAGAACACGGCGCGATGGATCACACCATCGTGGTGGCGGCCACCGCCTCGGATCCCGCAGCGATGCAGTTCCTGGCGCCCTTTGCCGGCTGCACTATGGGTGAGTACTACCGCGACCGCGGTGAAGACGCGCTGATTATTTACGATGACCTGACCAAGCAGGCCTGGGCTTATCGCCAGATCTCCCTGCTGCTGCGTCGTCCCCCTGGCCGTGAAGCCTACCCCGGCGACGTATTCTATTTGCACTCGCGCCTGCTGGAGCGCGCCGCGCGTGTCAACGCCGACTACGTCGAGAATTTCACTAACGGCGAAGTAAAGGGCAAGACCGGTTCACTGACCGCCCTGCCCGTGATTGAGACCCAGGCGGGTGACGTATCAGCGTTCGTGCCCACCAACGTGATCTCGATTACCGACGGACAGATCTTCCTGGAAGCGGATATGTTCAACGCGGGCGTGCGCCCGGCGATGAACGCTGGTATTTCGGTATCTCGTGTGGGTGGTGCAGCCCAGACCAAGATCATGAAAAAGCTGTCCGGTGGTATTCGTACCGCTCTGGCCCAGTATCGTGAACTGGCGGCTTTCTCCCAGTTTGCATCTGACCTCGACGACGCCACCAGAGCCCAGTTGGATCATGGTGAGCGGGTAACCGAGCTGATGAAACAGAAGCAGTATTCGCCACAGAGCATCGCGGAAATGGGCTTGTTGCTGTATGCCGCCGACGAAGGCTTCCTCAGCGATATTGAAGTGGCCAAGATCGGCGACTTCGAGAGCGCACTGCTGTCATACATGCACGCGGAACACGGCGCGCTGATGACAGGAATTGTAGAGAGCGGTGACTACAACGATGAGATCGCGGGCAGCTTCAAGTCCGCGCTGGAAGCGTTCAAGTCTACCCAGACCTGGTAGAGCCCGAGGACCACTAGATGGCAGCCGGAAAAGAAATACGGACCAAGATCTCGAGCATCCAGAGCACGCAGAAGATCACCTCCGCCATGGAAATGGTGGCGGCGAGCAAAATGCGTAAAGCCCAGGATCGTATGCAGCTGGGCAAGCCTTACGCCAGACGTATGCGCGCGGTAGTAGGTCACATTGCGAACGCCGCTCCAGAGTACCAGCACATGTACATGGAGAAGCGCGAAGTAAAGCGCGTGGGCTTCCTCATTGTCTCGACTGATCGCGGTCTTTGTGGTGGCCTGAACATTAACCTGTTTAAGGCTGCAATGAAGTCTATGAAGGCCTGGAATGACCAGGGTATCGAGATTGACCTGAGCCTGATCGGGGCCAAGGCGACTGCATTCTTCAACAGCTACGGCGGTAATGTAGTTGCTGCAGTGCGTGACCTGGGCGAGGAGCCCGCGGTTGCGGACCTGATTGGCGGCGTGAAGACCATGCTGGACTCCTACGAGGAGGGTAAGATCGACCGCTTGTTCCTGGTGAGCAACGAGTTCGTGAATACCATGACCCAGGAACCCGCCGTTGAACAGCTGCTCCCCCTCGAAGCGGAGGAAAGCTCTGAGATGAAGCACCACTGGGACTACATCTACGAACCCGACGCCAGGGAACTGCTGGAAGGCCTGTTGACCCGTTACATTGAGTCCCAGGTCTATCAGGCAGTAGTGGAAAATGGCGCTTGTGAGCAGGCTGCGCGAATGCTGGCGATGAAAAATGCCACGGATAACGCCGGCGACCTGATCGATGACCTGCAGCTGATCTACAACAAGGCGCGTCAGGCGGCGATTACCCAGGAGCTGTCTGAGATCGTAAGTGGCGCGGCAGCAATCAGCTAGACGATAGCCCGGCGCAACCCGGTAACACATTCGGCCCAGGGACTAACCCTGACGCCAGCAAGAATTGACAATGAGATAGAGGATCCGAACATGAGCAGCGGACATATCGTACAAATCATCGGCGCGGTAATTGACGTGGAATTTGCACGCGACAGCGTGCCACAGGTTTACGACGCACTGACAGTGCCCGAAAAAGGGCTGACCCTGGAAGTCCAGCAGCAGCTGGGGGATGGTGTGGTACGTGCCATTGCCATGGGTGCTTCCGAGGGTGTCAGCCGCGGGTTGGCGGTCGAGAACACCGGTGCGCCTATCTCCGTGCCTGTGGGCACTGAGACCCTGGGTCGCATCATGGACGTACTCGGCAATCCGATAGACGAGTGTGGCCCTATCGGTGAAAAAGAGCGCGCCGCTATTCACCGTAAAGCGCCTACCTACGAGGAGCTGTCTGCGTCAGACGAGCTGCTTGAGACGGGCATCAAGGTTATCGATCTGGTATGTCCTTTCGCCAAGGGCGGTAAGGTTGGCCTGTTCGGTGGTGCCGGTGTCGGCAAGACCGTGAACATGATGGAGCTGATCAACAACATCGCGACCGAGCACAGCGGCCTGTCAGTATTTGCCGGTGTAGGTGAGCGTACTCGAGAGGGTAACGACTTCTACTTCGAGATGCAGGAGTCCAAGGTGGTAGACGTGGAGAACTTCTCCAACTCCAAAGTGGCGATGGTTTACGGCCAGATGAATGAGCCCCCTGGAAACCGTCTGCGCGTGGCCCTGACTGGCCTGACCATGGCAGAAAAGTTTCGCGATGAAGGTCGTGATGTATTGCTGTTTGTCGACAACATCTACCGTTACACCCTGGCGGGAACCGAAGTATCGGCGCTGCTGGGTCGTATGCCTTCAGCGGTGGGCTACCAGCCTACACTGGCCGAAGAGATGGGCGTACTGCAGGAGCGTATTACCTCCACGAAGGTAGGCTCGATTACGTCTATCCAGGCAGTTTATGTACCGGCTGATGACTTGACCGACCCGTCACCGGCCACCACCTTTGCTCACCTGGACTCTACGGTTGTACTGTCTCGTGACATCGCGGCTCGCGGTATTTACCCAGCGGTAGATCCCCTGGACTCGACTTCACGCCAGCTGGATCCGCTGATCATCGGCAGCGATCATTACGAAACTGCTCGCGGCGTGCAGTCGGTACTGCAGCGCTACAAGGAATTGAAAGACATTATTGCAATCCTGGGCATGGACGAACTGTCTGAAGAAGATAAGCAGTCTGTGAACCGTGCTCGTAAGATTGAGCGCTTTCTCTCCCAGCCTTTCCATGTGGCCGAGATATTCACCGGTTCTCCCGGTAAGTACGTGTCCCTGAAAGATACGATCGCGGGCTTTAAGGGCATTTTGGCGGGTGAATACGATCATCTGCCGGAGCAGGCTTTCTACATGGTTGGTGGTATCGAAGAAGCGGTCGAGAAAGCCAAGAACCTGTAAGTAGTATTCAGAGAGGCCAGCATTATGGCAATGACAATTCACTGCGATATCGTCAGCGCGGAAGAAGAAATTTTCTCCGGTCTGGTCGAAATGCTGGTGGCAACCGGGGGCGATGGCGAGCTGGGGGTGACCTACGGACACGCTCCGCTGTTGACCTCGCTGGTTCCCGGGCCGGTGCGCATCGTAACCCAGGAAGGTAACGAAGAAGTGTACTATGTCTCCGGCGGCTTCCTTGAAGTTCAGCCCGGCGTGGTGTCTATTCTCGCCGACACGGCTATTCGCGCCCACGATGTGGACGAGGCTGCCGCCGAGGAAGCGCGTAAGGAAGCGGAACACGCACTGGCCAATCAGAGTGGTGACTTCGACTACGGTCGCGCCTCCGCGCAACTGGCCGAGGCCGCCGCGCAGCTGGCCACCCTGCGTAAGCTGAAGAACCGGGCGGGTCGCGGGTAAGCTAACAGCTCTTCCGCTATCAATTGTTACGAAGCCCCGGCATGGTCCGGGGCTTTTTTTGGTTGATCGTATAGGCTGGATAAGAGATCTTTACCGGTATACGGCCAGCTCGATCGCGCTATACCCCCGGCGTTCCGAACTCCAGTCACTTCGGTGGTACACGCCAATGTGGCAGACCGTTACATCGGCTGACTATAAAGACTTCGCAACCGTCAAATTCCCACTAACGCGCGACGAGCCTTACCCCGATAGTAATGCCTCCAGCGCGTGCACATGGGGATCGTAATCGCCCAACTCCCGCAGCGCCTCGGCGAGTTGCAGCAGGTAGTCGGTATTGCTGCCGCTGGGACCGTGGGAGCGGGAAATGTGCGCGGCCAGTTCTGTCAGCTCGGCCGGCCCCAGGTAGGCGTGATTGTCCTCCCTGGCCACGTAGATCACGCCGTGCACATCGACTCCGCTATCATCCAGGAAGACTGGCACCGTGTGACGCTCATAGCCGTTCTTTTCCCGGTGGTCCAGGTGCTCGAAAACCTCTGGCTCGATGAGGTAGGCCACCCCCCGGCATACCGCCGCACCGGAGGGAATAAGGGTAACCACTCGGCCGGGTGCGCAGGGGGTGCCGCGATGGTCGTGGGAACCCTGCCAGAAACGCCTCTCCCAACCGCGGATGCTCGCCGTCGCCCTCTCCACGTAAGGGAAGTCCACCTTGTAGATGAGTGAGCCATAGCCGAAAACCCAGGTCTGCTCCACCATCAAAGCAGCCCCCATAAAGTATTGAATAAAATCTGCTGGGTTGACGCAATAGCGGCAGAATCGATGATGACTACCACGGGATAATTTTTATCTGCCAGGGTAATCATGGCCACCTTGGGGGGGTAGATGGCTATGTAGGAAGCATCGGCGGTGGCTGCCGCCGGCAGCCACTTGCGCTCGGCGTACTCCGCCTCATCGCCACCTTCACCCACAGCGATTACCCGTACCCTGATGCCGCGCTCTTCGCGCTGGGTGGTGAAGTTTGGAAAGGGCCGGTACAGGTGCTCGCGCAGGGTTTTGCTGGAGATCACTGCGTAGCCCCGCTCCGGGTCGCGACCAGTACTGTCGAGAATATCGCGCAGTACCAGCTCCACGCCATCGTCCCCCTCGTAAAAGCGTACATTGCCCGGGCTGAACTCGGCCTGTGATTGCTTCAGTTCCGGAATAACCTCGGTGCGCAACTGTTCCATAGCCTGGCTCAGCGCCTGCTGTCGGCGCTCGCCGAGTTGCAGCAATTGTTCGGGCTGTTCCGCCTGGAATACCCGTCGTTTACCGCGGGGAAAATAATTAACCACGCCCTTGGTGGCCAGCAATTTCAATGTTTCATAGGTGGTGCCGCGGTTGATTCCCGCCGTTGTCGCGATGTCGCGGATGGACGCGGGCCCAAGCTGTAGCAGGGCGCGATAGATATTGATTTCCCGGTCGTCCAGGCCGAGCTGGTGCAGGCTGTCCAGTTTCATATGTTGTCAATAAATTTGTGACAAAAAGCGTTGTATTGATAATACACCTGTTTAATATGCGTTTTGTACTAATATTATGTCAATAAAATACTGACAGCGGGCGTTGGCCGGCGGTTATGGAAGCTCTCTCTATGAATCTCGAAGTCATTATCCTCGCAGCGGGGCAAGGCACCCGCATGAAATCCCCGTTGCCCAAGGTGCTGCACCCGGTGGCCGGCCGGCCCATGCTACAGCATGTGGTAGAGACTGCTCGCGCGCTGCAGGCAAAAGCCATTCATGTGGTGGTGGGGCACGGCGCGGAGCAGGTCCGTGTGGCGCTGGATGATTCCGCCCTGACCTGGGTAACCCAGGAACAGCAATTGGGTACCGGCCATGCGGTGCTGCAAGCCATGCCCGCAGTGCAGCCGGACAGCACCGTGTTGATTCTGTATGGCGACGTACCGCTGATATCGGCCGCCACCCTGGAAAGGCTGGTTGCGGTGGCGGTTTCGGCGCCGGCGCTGTTGACCGCAAGGGTGGCAAAGCCCGCGGGTTATGGCCGTATTCTGCGCGATGAGGCCGGCGCCCTGGTAGGCGTGGTCGAGCACAAGGATGCCAGTGACAGCCAGTTGCTTATCGATGAAATCAATAGCGGTGTCCTGGCGGCGCCGGCGAGTGATCTGCAGCAGTACCTGCCGGCGATAAAGAATGAAAACAGCCAGGGTGAATTCTACCTGCCAGACGTGTTGGCAATGGCCGTGGCAGACGGCAAGGCCGTCGCCACCTGCATGGCGGAATCGGAGCTGGAGATTCAGGGCGTCAACGACCGGGTGCAGTTGAACCAGGTGGAGCGGGAATTCCAGCGCCTGCAGGCCGAGCAATTGATGCGTGCCGGGGTGTCGCTGGCCGACGGCAGTCGCCTGGATGTGCGCGGTGTGTTGCACTGTGGGGTCGACGTGAGCATCGACGTGAATGTGGTGCTGGAGGGCGTGGTGACCCTCGGGGATGGCGTCAGTATCGGCCCCAATTGCGTATTGCGCGACGTGACCGTGGGAGAGGGCGCCACTATTCACGCTATGAGTCATCTGCAGGAAGCCGACGTCGGAGCCGCTTGCAGCGTTGGCCCCTACGCGCGATTGCGCCCCGGTACGGTGCTGGGCGCCGGTGCCCGCATCGGCAATTTTGTGGAGACCAAGAATGCGAATATCGGATTGGGGAGCAAGGTAAATCACCTGACCTATATAGGGGACTGTGACATGGGGGCCGGAGTGAATATCGGTGCGGGCACCATCACCTGCAACTACGATGGCGCCAACAAATTCAGGACGGAAATCGGGGATGGCGTGTTCGTGGGTTCCAATAGTACTCTGGTGGCACCGCTGCAGATAGCAGAGCAGGGCTTTATCGGCGCCGGCTCTACTGTTACGCGGGCCGTGGATAAGGGCGAATTGGCGGTGAGTCGAGCGCGACAGCGCAATATTTCGGGCTGGCAGCGCCCTACAAAAAACAAGGACTGATTATGTGTGGCATCGTGGCCGCGGCGGCGCGGCGGGAAGTATCAGAGATTTTGCTGGAGGGCCTGCGACGGCTGGAATATCGCGGCTACGATTCTGCGGGTATGGCGCTGGTCGACAACGAGCACAACCTGCAATTACACAAACGCCAGGGCAAGGTTGCTGAACTGGAAAAAGCCCAGGCGTTGCAACCCTACTTCGGTTGCACGGGTATCGCTCACACCCGTTGGGCGACTCACGGCGAGCCCTCCGGAGCCAATGCGCATCCCCATATCTCCGCCCAGCGTGTGGCCCTGGTGCACAACGGCATCATCGAAAACCACGAGGCGCTGCGCCAGGAGCTCTCCGCGCAGGGCTACACCTTCGATTCTGCCACGGATTCGGAGGTGATCGTGCACCTGCTACACGAATGCTTATCCCGGGGTGTAAACCTGGTGCAGGCGATGCGCGACACGGTGGCCAGGCTCGAAGGGGCCTACGCCCTGGCGGTGGTGGATGTGGAGCACCCTGATGAAGTGGTCGCTGCCCGCCAGGGGAGCCCACTGGTGATTGGCGTGGGTATAGGGGAAAACTTCCTCGCGTCGGATCCTATGGCACTGCGCCAGGTGACGGACCGCTTTATGTACCTGGAGGAGGGGGACCTGGTGCAAATCACGCCCTCGTCGCTGCAGGTTTATGCAGCTGATGGCTCACCGGTGCAGCGTGAAAAAATACGCATCGACGAGGCGGTTGAGGTTGTGGAACTGGGCCACTTCGATCATTACATGATCAAGGAAATTCATGAGCAGCCCCGTGCCCTGGCCGCAACCCTGAAGGCCGGAGTTGCCGAGACAGTTAGCGACGACTGCTTCGGTGCTGGCGCCACCGCAATATTCGATCAGGTGCAACAGGTGCAGATTGTTGCTTGCGGCACCAGTTTTCATGCCGGTCTGGTGGCGCGTTACTGGCTGGAGGAATTGGCAGGGGTGTCCTGCCAGGTAGAAGTAGCATCAGAATTTCGCTATCGCAGTCGGGTGCGGCAGGAAGGCACCCTGCTGGTAGCGATCTCACAGTCGGGGGAGACCGCAGATACTTTGGCCGCCCTGCGCAACGCGGCGCCTGATGAATTTTTGGGCTCCCTGGTGATTTCCAATGTGGACAACAGTTCCCTGGTGCGGGAGTGCGACCTGGTGTTCCTGACCCGCGCCGGCGCGGAAATCGGGGTGGCCTCGACCAAGGCCTTTACCACTCAGCTGCTGTCCCTGCTGCTGCTAACGGTTGCCCTGGGTCGGCGTCGCCAAATGACTCACGATCAGCAACTGGAGATCGTCGAGGCATTGCACCGTCTGCCGGAGTATGTACAGCAGACCCTGGAGATGGACGCGGCTATCCAGAAGTTATCCGAAGCATTTATACCCAAACACCACGCGCTGTTCCTGGGCCGCGGTATACAGTATCCGGTAGCCATGGAAGGTGCGCTCAAGCTCAAGGAAATTTCCTATATTCATGCGGAAGCCTACCCGGCCGGCGAACTCAAGCACGGCCCGCTGGCCCTGGTGGATGACGATATGCCGGTGGTCGCGGTAGCACCCAACGACGAGCTGCTGGAAAAACTCAAATCCAACCTGGAGGAAGTTCGCTCCCGGGGTGGTGAATTATTCGTTTTCGCCGACCGCCAGGCGGGTTTTACCAGCGAGCCGCGGGTGCAGGTGATGTCTATGCCGCACTGCCCGGAAGTACTCAAGCCCATCGTCTACACCGTGGCTTTGCAATTATTGTCTTACCATGTGGCGGTGCAGAAAGGCACGGATGTGGACAAGCCGCGCAACCTGGCGAAGTCGGTCACCGTGGAGTGAGCCTGTTTGCGGCGCTAAAGCTGCTGCACATGGGCTGTGCATTTGCGTCCATCAGCGGCTTCGCCCTGCGCGGTTACTGGTTGCTTAGCGGGAATCCGCTGTTGCGCACTCCCCCGGCGCGGATCTTGCCGCACTGTATCGACACGCTGCTGTTGGCCAGTGCCCTGGGTATGTTGGTTATCTGGGGAGTTTCGCCCCTGGCGTTGGGTTGGCTCAGCGCAAAACTGGCGGCCCTGCTGCTGTATATAGTACTGGGAATGGTGGCCCTGCGCTTTGCCAAAACCAGGAAGGCTAAGTGCACCGCGTGGTTGCTGGCCCTGGCCTGTGCCGGCTATATCCTGTCAGTGGCTTATACCAAGCAACCGCTGGGCCCGCTGGCAAGCCTGCTATAGGTCTGCGCATCAGGCGGTTCTCTGTGTGGGGAGCAACCCGACTGGCAAGTGCCGGCCGGGCAGTGGGGATCAGCCCGGGTTAGCGGCTTTGTATTCCCGAATCTCGGTGTTGAACTGACCGGCAACTTCTTCTTCCATAGAGACGCCGGTGTTGTAAGTCTCTTCCAGTTGCTTGTAGTTATCGGCAGCGCCTTCTGTGCCCTCCTCAGCAGCGGCCTGTGCCGCGGTCAACTGGGGCTCCAGGCACTTGAGGTAATCCATGAGGGATGCCTGGAATGTTTTTACCGCCTGCTGTCCCTGCAGCATCTGCTCCATGGTGGCTGAAGCGCCGTCTGGCATTTCGGGCTTTTCAGGCACCTGGCAATCTTCTGCCAGGCTTACAGCGCTGCCCAGAGCAAGCCCCAGAATGGCAAATTTAAATGTTTTCATAGCTCTAACCTTTACACGTTATAGGGTGAAAAACCTTAACAGGACAGGGTCACTCTGCCAAGTCGGTTGCGTTACCGAGCGGGCACTTACTGCTGCCCAACCCAGAGTTTAGACAGTCCGTACTGGCTTTCCAGTTGACCTGCCAATTTTTGGGCACTTTCGCGATTCGCCAGGCCAATCACACGCACCCGGTAAATCGTTTTGCCATCCTTGCTGCCGGTTGTTACCACTGTCCGCCCGGAGGATGGCTTGAGTTTTGCTGCCCAGTCTTCAGCGGCTGCTCGCTGGCTATAGGAGCTGAAGTTAACAAACCAGTTGCCACCGGTAGAGACGGCTGCTGTTTTGGCAGGTGCCGGGGTGGGTTTGGGCTTGGCGACTGTTGGTGTGGGTTTAGTGGGCTTGGGCAGGGCAAGCACTTTTTGCTGGGCATCCAGTTGCGACTCCAGTCCCTTCACGGTATCGCTGAGCCGCTGGTTTTCCAGGCGCAGCGATTCCAGCTCCATGGACATTTCCACATTGCGCTGTTCAAGCTGGCGTTGCGCGTCGCGACTGGCAGAGACTTCCTCGGGTGCAACGGAAGTGGCTAGCTGCGCCCGCAGTTCACGGATTTCCTCCTGGGTTGCGGAGCGCTGCTGCATCACACCATAGCCGCCGGCTGCCAGTAGCACGACAGCCAGGATAGCGACAGCAATGAGACCCAGGGGCCAGGCGGCAGCCTGCTCTTCATACTCCTCCTGCCATTCCCGGTCTGCTTCGGCAGTATCCTCTTCCGTATCAAGGAATTCGTCGTCCTCGTCCAGCGGTTCGTCCCAGTTGTCTTCCGGGCGCTCTTTGGGAGTGGGCCAGGGGTCGGTATCGTCCCGGGAATCCAATGCGTCTTCTGCGTCCTCCAACTCATCGATGACGTCGTTCTCGAAATCATCTTCTTCAGGCAGTTCGAAGTCCTCTTCCAGATCGTCGTCTACGTAAGCTGACGCATAGTCGGTATCGCGGTCCGGCTCTTCGTACTCGTCCTCATCCTCGAAACCGGAGAACACCGGCTCGCGTCGGGTCTCCCCTTCCCCCGGGGCGGTATAAGCGTCGCGGTCAAGCCCCTGCTGTCGCGCCCTGTCCTTTCCCGATTTAGGCAGGCTGTCGTCGTCATTCGTCATGGCTGGGCTCGACCTGTGCTAGTGCATTATTAAACCGAATAGTAACAGACCCCATGTGATTTTCCCTATCTCTCGACTGCTAATCGGGGCTGCGCAGGGACTGCAATCCCCGGTTGAGTTTGCTCAGGTGCCGGTCGACCTCGGCGCCCTTCATTTTTGATACGCCCACGGCCAGGATATCTATTACAGCCAGGTGTGCGATGCGCGATGGCAGCGGGGTGTAACTCTCATCGCTGGCCTGCGCCACGTCTATTGGAATGGGAACGGTGCACTGGCGGATAACCGGGGTATTGCCGGGAGCCAGGCCGATAATAACGGCGCCTGCCTCGCGCACGTGATCCATAGCCTCCAACAGCGAGGTCGTGCGCCCTGATTGGGAGATCGCCACCACCACATCGTCGGGCGTCAGTGACATCGCGGACATGGCCTGCAGGTGCGGATCTGACAGGGCGGCGCTGGCTATTTGCAGGCGGAAAAACTTGTGCTGCGCGTCGATGGCCACCGGGCTGGAGGCCCCGAAGCCGTAGAATTCGACCCGCCGGGCATTGCACAGGGCATCTACCGCGACCTCAATGGCGTCCGGATCCAGGGTATCGCGCACCTGCTGCAGGGTGTTCATAGTGGCGTCGAATACCTTGTAGGTGTAATCCCGCGCGGTGTCCAGTTCGCTCAGTGAGAAGGGCTGCACCGAAGGGCTGGCAGCGGTGCTCTGGGCCAGCGCCACTTTGAAGTTCTGGAAGCCCTCGCAGCCAATGGCCCGGCAAAAACGCACCACGGTCGGTTCGCTGACCTGAGCCGCACTGGCCAGGTCCACGATGCGCATGTGGATGACCTCATCGGGTCTGGCTAATACCAGGTCCGCCACTTTGCGCTCGGAGCGGCGCAATTGTTCCAGGTGGCGCTCTATTTCCCGAAGAATGGGTTTGTTGCTTATGGTCACCACCTTTGCCGACTGGTCTGCTGTGGCTTTTATTATACATATTTGCGCCACATACCCTTCAGTAGTGCGACAATTTAGATAGAATGCGTCGATGGATGTATCTGATATTCTCTCCCCTCTCAACGATGCCCAGCGCGACGCGGTAGCAGCTGAAAACCAGAACCTTTTGGTATTGGCAGGCGCTGGCAGTGGTAAAACCCGGGTGCTGGTGCACCGCATCGCCTGGTTGATACGGGCCCTGGACTTTTCTCCCTGGTCTATCCTGGCGGTCACTTTTACCAACAAGGCTGCACGGGAAATGCGCAGCCGCATAGAGGAGATGCTGCAGATACCCTCTCACGGTATGTGGGTGGGAACCTTTCACGGCCTGGCCCACCGGCTGTTGAAGGCGCACTGGAAAGAAGCGGGTTTGCCCCAGAACTTCCAGATCCTGGACAGCGACGACCAGCTGCGCCTGGTCAAGCGGGTGTGCCGGGAGCTGGAGCTGGACGAGTCGCGCTGGCCGCCCAAGCAGGCCCAGTGGTATATCAACGGCCAGAAAGACGAGGGCCTGCGTGCGGCCCATATCCAGGTGCCCCCCGGGGATCTCTTCGGCCAGACCATGCTGCAGGTTTACCGTGCCTACGAGGCGGCCTGCGAACGCGGCGGCATGGTGGACTTCGCCGAACTGCTATTGCGCGCCCATGAATTGTGGCTGAAAAACCCCGAGGTTTTACAGCATTACCGGGGACGTTTCCGGCAAATCCTGGTGGACGAGTTCCAGGACACCAACACCATTCAGTACGCCTGGTTGCGGGTGCTGGCCGGCACCGATATTCCGGTGGTGGCGGTGGGTGATGATGACCAGTCCATCTATGGCTGGCGCGGTGCGAAGATAGAAAACATCCAGCGCTTTGCCGAGGATTTTGCCGCCACGCGCACTGTGCGCCTGGAGCAGAATTACCGCTCCACCCAGACAATCCTGCAGGCTGCCAACGGTATTATCGCCCACAACTTCGGTCGCCTGGGAAAGGAGTTGTGGTCCGCAGGCGAATCCGGTGAGCCGATAACCCTTTACGCGGGTTTTAACGAGCAGGACGAGGCCCGCTTTATTGTCGAGCAGGCCCACAGCTGGATACTGGAGGGCAATAATCGCTCTTCGGTTGCGGTGTTATACCGCTCCAACGCCCAGTCCCGGGTAATGGAGGAGGCGCTGATTCGCGCGGCCATTCCCTATCGTATCTACGGCGGGCAGCGGTTTTATGAGCGCATGGAGATACGCAACGCCCTGGCGTACATGCGGCTGCTGGTGAGCCGCGGTGATGACGCCGCGGTGGAGCGGGTAATCAATACCCCGCCGCGCGGTATCGGCAGCAAAACCCTGGATACCGTGCGCGAGTGTGCCCGTTCCCGCGAAATATCCCTGTGGCGGGCCATTGCGGCAGTGATTGAAGAAAAACTTCTGCCGGCCCGCGCGCTGGCCGCGCTGGAAGGGTTTACCGTGCTGATCAATGACCTGGACACTCGCAGCGACGATATGGTCCTGGAAGAGATCGCTGAGCAAGTGATCCAGGGTGCCGGGTTGGTGGCGTATTATGAGAAGGAAAAGGGCGAGCGCGGCCAGGCGCGAGTGGAAAACCTGGAGGAGCTGGTCAGTGCGGCCAAGCAATTTGTCCCTGAGGGTGAGGAATTGTCGCCGCTGCAGCAGTTTCTTGACAGTGCAGCGCTGGACGCGGGTGATGCCCAGGCGGAGGAGCACGAGGACAGCATTCAGATGATGACTCTGCATTCCGCCAAGGGTTTGGAGTTCCCGCTGGTGTTTCTGTCGGGGATGGAGGAAAACCTGTTTCCTCACCGTATGTCACTGGAGGAGCCGGGACGTTTGGAGGAGGAACGTCGCCTTTGCTATGTGGGAATTACCCGCGCCATGGAAAAGCTGGTGATGACCTATGCCGAGAGCCGGCGCCTGCACGGCAGCGAAAATTACAACACGCCCTCGCGTTTCTTGCGTGAAATACCTGCGCAGCTGTTGCAGGAGGTACGCTTGAACACCGCGATAGTCAGGCCGGTAAGCAGCATTACCCAGGCGCAGGTACCGGACACCGAGTTGAGCCTGGGACAGCGCGTTTACCACCGCATCTTCGGCGAGGGCACCGTGCTAAACTTTGAGGGGCGAGGCAGCAGTGCCCGGGTGGAAGTCAATTTCGACGACGAGGGCAGCAAGTGGCTGGTGCTGCAATACGCCAATTTGCAGTTACTATAACAACAGGATGGAACAACCATGCCGTCAGCATCTCCGGAACAACGCTATTCCCCCCTGATAATCCTGTTACTGGTTGCGGCCCTGGTCGCGACCATAGGCCTGTGGTCCACCGATCGCGCCGGAAGCGTTGAGAGTTCGGGCGAGCAGTCAGCCGACTCCGGGGTGCAGCAAACCTTCGAGTGGAAAATGGTCACCACCTGGCCGAAGAATTTCCCCGGATTGGGCTCCGGGCCGGAAAACTTCGCTCGTTTTGTCAATGAAATGAGCGACGGTCGGTTGACGGTGCACGTCTATGGCGCGGGTGAAATCGTTCCTGCCTTCGAAGTATTTGACGCTGTATCCCAGGGCGTTGTCGATGCCGGTCACGGAGCCGCGTATTACTGGAAGGGCAAGATTCCCGCGGCGGTATTTTTTACCGCGGTGCCCTTTGGCATGAATGCCCAGGAGCTGAACGGCTGGTTACACTATGGCGGTGGTCTGGAACTGTGGCGCGAGGCCTATGCCCCCGCCAATGTCATCCCCCTGGCCGGCGGTAACAGCGGTGTGCAAATGGCCGGCTGGTTTAACAAGGAAATCAACACGGTAGATGACCTCAAGGGACTCAAGATGCGCATTCCCGGCCTGGCCGGAGAAGTGTTTGCCGCAGCCGGCGGCACCGCGGTGCGCATTCCCGGGGGGGAGCTGTACACCTCTTTACAAACCGGGGTAATCGATGCGCTGGAGTGGGTGGGGCCCTATAACGACCTGGCGTTCGGGTTTCACGAGGTGGCCAAGTACTATTACTACCCGGGATGGCACGAGCCTGGCTCCATGCTGGAACTGATAGTAAATCGGCAGTCGTTTGAAGCGCTGCCTGCGGATCTGCAGGCTATCGTCACCTATGCGGCCAGGGCCGCCAACCAGGATATGTTGGACGAATTTACCGCGCGCAACAACGCCGCCCTGCAGGAACTGGTGGAAGTGCACGGGGTGCAATTGCGCCGCTTGCCGGATGAGGTCTTACTCGCCCTGTGGCGCGGCAGTGAGGAGGTAATGCAGCAGCTGGTGGCCTCAGACCCGATGGCGGCGAAGGTGTATGCTTCCTTCAAGTCATTTTACGACGGCGCGCGGGCCTATCACCATATTTCAGAACAGGCCTATATCAACGCCAGGGATGTGGTAATGGACAGTGAACTGGAGCCTGTACCCTAGCTGGAGATGGCCCGGGTTCTGCCGCCGCTATCGATGGCAACGAATACAAACTCGCCCTCGGTGACCTTGAGCGGCTCACCGTCATGCAGGGAATTGATCCACACCTCAACAACGATGCGTACCGAGCTGCGCCCTACTTCCAGGACATCGCAGTAGCACGACACCACGGCACCTACGTGAACCGGCGTAAGAAATGCCATGCCGTCGATGGCCACAGTGGCCACCCTGCCTCTGGCTATCTCGCTGGCAGTAATCATGCCCGCGATATCCATCTGCGACAGCAGCCAGCCGCCGAAAATATCCCCGTTGGCGTTGGTGTCCTTGGGCATCGCTACTGTCTGCAGCGCAAGGTCACCTTGTGGCAGTGGTGTACTATCGATATCGTTCATGGTCCGAGCCCTGGTGGTTGGGGCCGTTGCCCCGATGCATTCAGTTTTTAAGCAGTGCCGGTAACCCGGTGGCCATCTCAGGCCAATACCACAGAGCTGCCATGGCAATCAGCTGGATGATTATAAAGGGTATGACTCCCCGGTAAATAGCACTGGTCGGCAGAGAATCCGGTGTTACGCCGCGCAGGTAGAACAGGGCGAAGCCAAAAGGCGGGGTGAGGAAGGAGGTCTGCAGGTTGAGTGCGATCATGATGCCCAGCCATATGGGGTCTACGCCCATGGCCAGTAGTATGGGGCCGACAATGGGTACCACCACGAAGGTGATCTCTATGAAATCGAGGATAAAACCGAGCAGGAAGATGACCAGCATGACCACGAGTGTCGCCCCGACCACGCCGCCGGGCATATCCAGGAAGAAGTGCTGGATCAGCTCTTCGCCACCGAAACCGCGAAAGACCAGGGAGAACACCGCAGCGCCGATCAAAATCATGAACACCATGCAGGTGACTTCCATGGTGTTGATCACTGCCTCGTGCAGTCGGGAAAAGTCCATCTGCCCCTTGGCCAGCGCCAGTAGCAGCGCGCCTACGGCGCCAATACCCGCGGCTTCGGTGGGTGTGGCGGCGCCTGCCAGAATAGAGCCCAGCACTATCATTATCAGCACCAGCGGCGGCAGCAATCCTTTGAAAATCTCACCGGCGTTAACTTTTTCCCCGGTAGCCGGCGGTGCGGATTCCGGCTTCAACGCGGCGTACATCAGCATGTAGAGCATATACATTGCCACTAACAACAGGCCCGGCACCAGCGCCCCCACGAACAGGTCTCCCACGGACACCGTTTTGGGGGTAAAAATATCCATGCTCAGCTGCGCCCGTTGGTAGGCGTTTGAGAGGATGTCGCCCAGCAGCACCAGGGCAATAGAGGGCGGGATAATCTGTCCCAGCGTGCCGGTGGCGCAGATCGTTCCCGTGGCGAGAGTGGGACTGTAGCCGCTGCGCAGCATACTGGGCAGGGACAGCAGGCCCATGGTGACCACGGTGGCGCCGACGATGCCGGTGCTGGCGGCCAGCAACATGCCAACCAGGATTACCGAGATACCCAGGCCGCCACGCAGGCCGCCAAATACCTTGGCCATGGTGCCAAGCAACTCCTCCGCCACGCGGGATTTTTCCAGGACTACCCCCATCAGGATGAACAGGGGAACCGCGATCAGGGTGGTGTTGCCGACGGTGCCGAAAATACGACCCGGCAGGGCGGTGAGGAACGAGGGATCAAACACGCCGCCTAAAATGCCGCCCGCAGCAAATGCCAGTGCGGTGCCCGCCAGGGTGAAGGCGACCGGGTAGCCCAGCATCAACAGCAGGCAGACCGCCAGGAACATGAACAGGGACAGGTACTCGATCATTGTTCGCGGCCTTCCACCAGGACCAGCGCACTGCGCAGGATTTCTGCCAGGCCCTGCAGCAGCAGGTTAAGCGCCATCATTGGAAGCAGGCTCTTGAGCAGGAATACCGCGGGTATGCCCCCGGGTTCTGGCGAGGTCTCGCGTATCGCCCAGGAGTCGGCGACATAGTTCCAGCTGACCAGGGCGATAAAAATACACAGGGGCAGCAGGAATACGATCCCCCCCAGGCTGTTGACCCAGGCCTTGCCTCGTGCGGAGAAGTGGCTGTAGAAAATATCCACGCGCACATGTGCGCCGTGTTTCAGGGCGTAGGCGCCACCGAGCAGGAACAGGCAGCCGTGCATATAGGTCACGGACTCCTGGGCCAGGATCGAGCCGGTGTTGAAACCGTAGCGCATCGCCACAACCAGCGTGGTGAGCAGAGCCATAGCCAGGGCGAGCCAGGCCAGCACACGACCACAGGTGTCGGTGAAGGCGTCTATCAGTTGCACAAATTTGCGCAGGCCCGTCATGGTGGATAAGTCTTTTTGATTATTATTGCGCAGAGTATCATAGGCGTTTCACAGACGTGAAAAGTTATTCCCCCGCACTCTCAATTGGACTCAGGCAGATGTTGACAGTTATATCCCCGGCGAAAACGCTGGACTTCGATACCCCCCCAACCACTCGCAAGGCGACCCAGCCCCAGTTTCTGCAAAGGTCCGCGGACCTGGTAGCCGATGCCCGGGCTATGAGCCCCCAGGATATCCGGGCGCTGATGGGGGTGAGCGAGAAAATTGCCGAGTTGAACCACGCGCGCTTCATGAACTGGGGCACCCCGTTCAACCTGGACAATGCCAAGCAGTCCATACTGGCGTTCAAGGGAGATGTCTACACCGGCCTTGAGGCCCAGACTTTGAGCAGCGCGCAATTGAATTTCGCCCAGAAGCATCTGTGTATACTCTCCGGGCTATATGGCCTGCTGCGCCCCCTGGACCTGATGCAGCCCTATCGGCTGGAAATGGGGCTGAAGTTCGCCAACAGCGGAGGCAGCAATCTCTACGAATTCTGGGACGACAGCATTACCCGTGCGCTGAACACGCTACTGAAGAAATCTGGCACCCGGGTGCTGGTTAACCTCGCTTCCAACGAGTATTTCAAAGCCGTACAGCCCGGTGCCCTGGATGCGGAGGTGATTACCCCGGTGTTCAAGGATCTCAAGGGTGACAAGTACAAAATCATCAGCTTTTATGCCAAGAAAGCCAGGGGCCAGATGGCGCGCTTCATTATCGACAATGAGCTCAATGATCCCGCGGGAATGAAGAAGTTCAAAACGGGAGGCTATCGCTACAGCAAGGTCGAGTCCACTGCGCGGGAGTTGGTATTTACCCGGGATCAGGCCCCCTGAACGATATATCACAGCTGCCGTTCTCCCAATCCTGCGAGAACAACAAGGCGCCGATCCTGACGGTATTGCAGGAGGCCATGGCGGATCGCAGCGCCGTGCTGGAGCTGGCCAGTGGTACCGGCCAACACGCCTGCCATTTCGCCGCGGCCATGCCCTGGCTGCAGTGGCAGCCCACGGAGCTGATGCAGAACCTGCCGGTGTTGCAGCCCCGCTGCGATGCTTATACGGCAGACAACCTGCTGCCGCCGCGGGCGCTGGATGTTCGCGACGACCCCTGGCCGGTGGCGATTCCCGATGCGGTCTTCACCGCCAACAGCCTGCACATCATGCCCTTCGCCGCGGTGCGCGGCCTGTTCCAGGCCTTGGGTCGTTATGCCGGGGACGATGTACTGCTGGCAATATACGGGCCCTTCAATTACCGGGGCCGGTACACCAGCCCCAGCAATGCGCGTTTTGACCAGTGGCTGGCGCAGCAACATCCACTCAGCGCCATCCGCGATTTCGAACGGGTGGATGAATTGGCCGATGAGGCCCGATTTGTGCTGCAGGCCGACAGGGAAATGCCAGCGAACAATCGCCTGCTGTTGTGGCGCAGGTGCGGGTGATCAGTTCCCGACCCGGAAGGGCAGCAGCTGTGCCGCCTGGTTCTGGTACTGCTCACTGTGACTCTGTTCCCGACGGGTAAAATCACCCACTGCAGCGGACAAGTTGGGGTCGGCTATCCAGTGATTGGACCAGGTAGGGACCGGGCGGAAACCCCGCTGTATTTTGTGTTCGCCCTGGGCACCCGGATCGAAGCGGCGCAGACCACGCTCTATGCAATACTCGATACCCCGGTAATAACAGGCCTCAAAGTGCAGGCAGTCAAACTCCCTCTGGCAACCCCAGTAGCGGCCGTAGAGTGTATCCTGTGAACGAAAATACAGGGCGGCGGCCACCGCCTGCGCACCGTGGTGGGCCACTACCATGACCACCTGCTCTCCCAGGCTGGGTGCGGTCTCCAGGAAAAACTCCCGGGTCAGGTAGCCGCGATGGCCGCTGCGCTTGGCATAGGTCAGTTGATAAAAAAGGTAAAATTGCTCCCAGTCCCGCGATGTTATTTCCCGCCCCGTCAGCGTACGCAATTGCAGCCCCTGCTCCGCGACCCGGGCGCGCTCGCGCTTCAGGCTCTTGCGTTTGCGACTGGTAAAGGTGCCCAGGAAATCATCGAAGCTGCGGTAGTCGTCGTTGAACCAGTGAAACTGGGTGGCGGTGCGCCGGTGGCTCCCCAGGTCCAGTAATTGTTGTGACACCTTCTGTTCCGGAAACAGCAGGTGCCAGGAGGAAATGTCCTGGCGCGTGGCGAACTGCTGCAGGGCCCGCAATGCGGCGGGCCAGATGTCCTCTGGACGGGTTCCCTCCCGGGTGCACAATCGTGGCCCGGTAGCGGGTGTAAAGGGGATGGCACTCACCAGCTTCGGGTAGTACTCCAGGCCGCTGCGTTGCCAGGCGTCGGCCCAGGACCAGTCAAACACATACTCGCCATAGGAGTGGGATTTCAGGTACAGCGGCAGCACGCCCAGCAGGCCCTGCGTGTCGTGCAATCCCAGATGACAGGGCTGCCAGCCCGACTCCGCCGTGGTGCAGCCGGTTTTCTCCAGGCCGTAGAGGAACTCGTGTCGCAGGAAGGGATAGTCTTCGCCGGCGATTGCATTCCAGTCAGCGGCGGTGACCTGGTCCAGGCTGGTAAGAAATTCCGCGGTTAATTCCATGGTATGGGCTCAGCTGGCATAGTGCAGGGCGACTCCCAGGAACAGGGTCAGGCCGACCCAGTTGTTGTGCAGGAAAGCCTTGAAACATTGCGTTGGCTCGCGCTCTCGCATCAGGTACTGGTGGTACACAAACAATCCGGCGATCACCCACAGTGCCCCGGTATAAGGCCAACCGAGGCCGAACTGCTGGCCACTGGCCCACAGGGTCAGCAGCGTCAGTAGCTGCAGAATGGCTACCGCCAGTCGATCGTGGTGAGCGAAGAGTACGGCAGTGGATTTAATGCCGATGAGGATATCATCTTCCCGGTCCACCATGGCGTACTGGGTATCATACGCTACCGTCCACAACAGGTTGCCCAGGTAAAGCAGCCATAATGCCGCCGGCAATTCGCCGGATTGTGCGGCGAATGCCATGGGTATGCCCCAGGAAAACGCCGCGCCCAATACCACCTGGGGCAGGTGGGTGAAGCGCTTCATAAAGGGGTAGCTGGCGGCGAGCAACACCGCGATAAATGACAGCGTGATGGTCAGGGTATTGGTAAACAGCACCAGCACAAAAGCCAGCAACATCAGGACTGTAAACAGCAGCAGCGCTTCCTTTTCGCTGACTGCTCCGGTCACCAGGGGGCGGGCATTGGTGCGCGCTACGGCGCCGTCCAAATGGCGGTCGGCGATGTCGTTGATAATGCAGCCGGCGGAGCGCGTCAGGAATGTTCCCACCACGAAGATAAACAGCAGCCGGGTCTCGGGCACTCCCTGTGCCGCTATCCAAAGTGCGCACAGGGTTGGCCATAGCAACAACAGGGTGCCGATGGGCTTGTCGAAGCGCATCAGCTGTAATAGTGCCTGTGTTTTACCCGTTGTTGTCATGATCAGACTGTCAGCCCAATAGAGCCAGCAAGCTTACTTTGTTGCGGGGACAATTGCAGCGCTGACGACGCCGCGTTGGGTGCGGTGTACTGGCAGTGGGGCTGTCCATGGGGTAAATTGCTCCAGGAACACCTCACTCACCATCAGGTGCTTGCCCTGGACCTCGAAACGGCAGCGCCTGGCCCAGGCCGGCTTGTCCTGGTGCAGCTGTGACGGCAGATAATCGCTGTCGCCCGGTATGTGTGCTATCTCAAAGGGGCTGCGGTGCATCCCGGGATGCTTGAACAGGATAGCTCCCAGGGACTTGTTCTGTAGTCGGCGCAGGTGCCCCAGATCGCCGCTCAGGCTGGCGATAGGGAAAACGCTGCGGGCAAATACCACCGGCCGGTCCGCCAGGGTGAGCAGCACCTCCCTGACCAGGGCCTGCTGCCGGGGCGCCTGGCCCAGCAGCAATCGTTCGGAAAAGAGCGGTACTTGCCATCCCTGGTAGAGCCGCTGTACGGCAAACCGACCCTGCCGTAATTCAATCAGCCTGCCGGTCAAGGATCCGTCGTCCAGCAGCCAGGGCCGATGCGCGGCGGGAAGCTGGCAACTGGTGATCTGGTCGATGTAGCGCCACCGGGGTTCGGTGACGATCCTGCGCTGGGACACGATAGGGGCCTGGTAGGGTCTGTACGAATCAAGGGGCGAGGATGCGCGATAGCGCGAAGCCTTGCAAGCTTGCCCGGGCTTATTTTGTTAGCCTGCCGGCACTATAAAACCCTTGCACAATTTTCGTACAGACCTATAGTGTTGCGTCTCGAATTTCGTCCGCTGCAGGCATCGAGGGCTTGCAGGACGGGTAAAGTCAGCGCAAAAGAGTGAGCAGTGAAATGAGCAAATGGGAATGTATCGTCTGTGGCCTGGTGTACGACGAAAAGGAAGGCTGGCCCGACGACGGCATTGCACCGGGGACCAAATGGGAAGACGTCCCGGAGGACTGGCTGTGTCCCGATTGTGGCGTGGGCAAGGAAGACTTTGAGCTGCTGGAGCAGGGGCCGGTAGACGACACGCCCCACCATGCAGAGCCGGTGGTGGACAAGGTCCATGCACCTGTTGTCATCCTGGGAACCGGCCTGGCCGGCTATGGCCTGGCCAAGGAATTCCGCAAGCACGACGACGAAACCCCCCTGATCCTGATCACCTCCGACGATGGACGCTCCTACTCCAAGCCCATGTTGTCCACCGGCTATACCAAGGACCACAGCGCCAACGACCTGGCTCAGCTGGATGCAGGCAGCATGGCGCGTATGCTCAAGGCCAGTGTCTGGACCATGACCAAGGTCAATGAGATCGATACCGCGCAGCAGTTGATCAAGGTGGGAGATTCGCAGACTGCGATCCACTACGGCAAGCTGGTGCTGGCGGTAGGCGCCGAGGTTATTCGACCGCCTATAGCCGGTGACGCACTGGAGATGGTCTACTCGGTAAACGATCTCCTGGACTATGACGATTTTCGCACCGCGGTTAAAAAGAACGACGTGAAAAAGGTCTGCATTATTGGTGGTGGTCTGATTGGCTGTGAGTTTACCAACGACCTCATTAACGGCGGCTTTGCCGTGGAGGCGGTGGACCCCCTGGCATACTGTCTGCCCACCTTGCTGCCGGAGACTGCAGGCAAGGCGGTGCAGGCCGCCCTGGAAGAAAAGGGGGCCAAATTTCATTTCGGCCCCCTGGTGACCGCGGTAAACAAGGCGGAACAGGGCGTGGTTGTCAGCCTGAACAATGGCGAGACCATCGCCGCTGACATGGTGGTATCCGCTGTCGGTGTGCGTCCGCGCACAGAGCTGGCCAGGGCTTCAGGGATTGCCACCAATCGCGGGGTGTTGACCAACCGGCTGCTGGAGACCGACGCGCCGAATGTCTACGCCATGGGTGACTGCGCCGAGGTCGACGGGCATGTGCTGGTTTATGTCGCGCCGCTGATGGCCGCTGCCCGGGCATTGGGCAAGACCCTGGCCGGAGAGCCCACGCAGGTCAGTTATCCCGCCATGCCGGTCACTATCAAGACCCCCGCCTGCCCTGTGGTGGTGTCGCCTCCCGCGCAGGGAGCACAAGGCGAATGGAGTATCCAGGCGGATGGCCAGAATGTGAAGGCGGAGTTCCGCGATGGCGCCGGCCAACTGCTGGGTTTTGCCCTGACCGGAGATGCCACCAGGGAAAAAATGGCGCTGCAGAAAGAACTGCCGGCCATTATGGCCTGACAGGGCCAGCGCTCAGACCTTGGCAAAATGCTGGACCGCCCCGGTCCAGCGTGCAATCAACGGCTCCGAGAGCTCCGGGTAGTGCTCGCGTATCTGCTGGGAGAGGCTCTGCACCTCATCCAGCAGGTGATTGTGGGTGGGCAGCTCAGCTATCCTGAACTCCATCAGGCCGGTCTGCCGCGTTCCCAGCACCTCTCCGGGGCCGCGTAGCTCGAGATCCTTTTCCGCGATATAGAAACCGTCTGTGCTTTCGCGCATGGCGCCCAGGCGCTGCCTGCCGTTGGCCGACAGTGGCGCCTGGTACAGCAGCACACAGTGGCTGGCCTCGCTGCCCCGGCCCACGCGCCCGCGCAGTTGGTGCAATTGCGCCAGTCCCAGCCGCTCCGGGTTTTCGATGATCATCAGGCTGGCGTTGGCAACGTCCACTCCCACTTCGATGACTGTGGTGGCGACCAGCAGTGACAGCTCGCCGGCCTTGAAACGCTGCATTACCGCCTCTTTTTCCGCGGGCCTCAGGCGGCCGTGTATCAGGCCGATGGCCAGCTGGGGCAGCGCCTGCTGCAATTCCGCGGCGGTAGCTTCGGCGGCCTGGGCCTGCAGCACATCGCTCTCTTCGATCAGGGTACACACCCAATAGGCCTGGCGGCCATCTTCACAGGCCGCCGCCACGCGCTCTACCACCTGCTGCCGGCGCAGGTTATCCACCAGTGCCGTGGTGACCGCCTGGCGCCCCGGAGGTAGTTCGTCGATAACCGAACAATCCAGGTCCGCATAGGCCACCATGGACAGGGTTCTGGGGATGGGCGTGGCGGTCATCACGAGTTGGTGCGGCCTGCCCTGCCGGGCGGCGGTCTTCTCGGTCAGTGCCAGGCGTTGGTGCACGCCGAAGCGGTGCTGCTCGTCCACAATGACCAGGCCCAGCCGGGAAAAGTTAACATCGCGCTGGAACAGAGCGTGAGTGCCTATCACCAGGGAGGCTTCTCCGCTGGCGATACGTTGCAGGGCTGCGTCCCGCTTCTTCCCCTTGGTGCGCCCACTCAACCACTCCATGCTTATTGCCAGGGGCTGGAACCAGTCACTGAAGCTGCTCCAGTGCTGCTCGGCAAGTATTTCCGTGGGCGCCATCAGGGCCACCTGGTAACCGTTGGCAATGGCCTGCAGGGCGGCGCCTGCCGCCACCAGGGTCTTGCCGGAGCCAACATCACCCTGTACCAGACGTAACATGGGATAAGATCTGGCCAGGTCTGTGGCTATCTCCGCCAGTACGCGCGCCTGGGCATGGGTGGGCACAAACGGCAGTGCGTCCAGGAAAGCCCCCAGTTCTTTTGGCCGGGAAGGCAGTGCCGGAGCGCCCTCTGCCTGCGCCCGTTGCCGCAATCGGAACAGGGACAGGTTGTGTGCAATCAGTTCTTCCAGTGCCAGTCGCAACTGGGCGGGGTGGCGGCCCTCGCGCAGCATTTCCAGAGCGGCATCCGGGGGGGGCGTATGCAGGTATTGCAGCGCCTGGGCCAGATTGTAAGGGTGGCTACCTGCGGGCAGCAGGTCTCTCGGCGGCGCGTTTCGCAGCCTGGCGAGGGCTTGTGCACACAGGCTGCGCCACTGGTTCTGCCCTATGCCGGCTGTGGTCGGGTAGATCGGGGTGAGGGATTCCTCGGTGTGTACTTCTCCTTCCTCCACTTGCCGGTACTCGGGATGATAGATCTCCAGACCGCTGCTGCCGCGGCGTGGCTGGCCGAAGCAACGCAGCCGACTACCGCTCTTGAGGCTTTTTTTCTGGGCGGCAGAAAAGTGAAAGAAGCGCAGGGTAATGGTGCCGGTACCATCCTGTAACCTGGCAACCAGGCTGCGCCTTCGGCCGAAGACGATATCCGCCGCGCGGACCTCTCCCTCAATGACCGCGTCCACACCCTCTCTCGCCGCTGCGATGGGAGTAACCCGGGTGCGGTCCTGGTAGCGCAGGGGCAGGTGAAACAACAGGTCCTCAACGCGAAAAACCCCGCAGTCCGCGAGTTTTTCAGCCAGCCTGGGACCCACCCCACGCAGTTCCTGTACCGGGGTGCCGGCAATCTCCGTCACCGCGATTTCAATCCCGCAATACGCTGACCAGCGTGTCGATGGCCTGGTGCCGCGGGTAACTGACGCGCCAGGCCAGGGCGATAGTACGCGTGGGTGCTGGAGCGGTGAACTCGCGAGCAACCAGGGCGGTACCCTGGTAAGTGGCTATATCGGCAGCAGATTTGGGTAGTACCGTAATGCCCAGCCCACTGGCCACCATGTGTTTCAGCGTTTCCAGCGAGCTGCCTTCTACCACCGCCTGGCCCCGGGCGTGGCTGTCCTGTACCGCCTGTTGCAGGCCGGGGCAGGCCTCCAGCACCTGGTCGCGAAAGCAGTGGCCCTCACCCATAAGCAAAACCCGGTGTTCGGCCAGCGCGGCCGGATCCACGGTTTTTCCCCTCGACAAGAGGTGATTTTCCGGCAGCAGCACCACGAAGGGTTCCCGGTAGACCTCCCGGGTAACGACATCGGTTTCAGTGAATGGCAGGGCCACGAAAATGGCGTCCAACTGTCCACTGGTCAGTTTGCCGCGCAACACCGCGGTGTAATTCTCCTCGATATAGAGGGGCATATCCGGTGCCGCCTGTTGCAGGCCTCTGACTAGCCGCGGAAACAGATAGGGGCCGACAGTATAAATTGCACCGACGGACAGCACGCTGCCCAGGGGATCTTTACCCTGCTCCGCCAGATGCTGCAGGTTACGGGTTTCCTGTAATACAACGGCGGCCTGGGAGACAATCCGCGAGCCAATGGGCGTAGCCGTGACCTTATGCCGTGAACGCTCAAAGAGACTGATGCCCAGCTCCTCCTCCAGCTTCTTGATGGCTACGCTCAGTGTGGGTTGGCTGACATTGCACTGTTCTGCGGCCTTGCGGAAGTGCCCGGTTTCCGACAAAGCCACCAGGTAGCGCAGTTCTGTTAGGGTCATGGTTTATCGGCCTTGTTTGTGGCAGCGCACATTTGCGACAGGCTATAGTGTAACCAGTCAGGGAAACTAATATGAAGAGCAATTCTGTTCTAATTGTGGGTTGCGGTGATATCGGTACCCGCAGTGGTAAATTATTGCACGCCGCCGGCTGGCATGTGGCCGGGGTGCGACGCAACTGCGAGCAATTGCCGCAGTGGATAGAGCGCCATGCGGCAGACTATAGTGAGCCTGGCAGCCTGGATTTTATCGCCGCGCTGCGGCCGGACTTTGTGCTGGCCACATTCAACCCCAGCGATCGCTCACTGGAGGGCTACCACCGGGGTTTTCTGGAGGCCACCCACAACCTGTTACGCGGCCTGGGAGCGCATCGCCCCAAGGCGATCATCAGTGTGTCCAGCACCCGTGTATACGCCGAGTCCTGCGGCGGCTGGGTGGATGAAAATAGCGCGCTGGCTGGAGATGAGGACCCCCGGGCAGTTGCCATTATCGCCGCTGAGCAGGCGCTGTTGGCCTCCCCGCACCGTGCCTGCGTGGTGCGCTTTGCGGGAATCTACGGGTATAGCGGCGGCCGCCTGCTGTCCCGCATTCAGCGCGGCGAGCTGTGCGCGCCGCAACCGGGGCGTTACAGCAATCGCATTCACCGGGATGATTGTGCCGGTTTTCTCTGCCACCTGCTGCAGGCCGCTGCTGCCGGCGGCGCGCTGGCGCCGGTTTACAACGGGGTTGATGACGAGCCGGTGCTGCAGTTTATGGTAGA
Source organism: Halioglobus sp. (assembly GCA_029287595.1). Taxonomy (GTDB): domain Bacteria; phylum Pseudomonadota; class Gammaproteobacteria; order Pseudomonadales; family Halieaceae; genus JAACFI01. The sequence goes on from JARFQU010000101.1 coordinate 55,567, forward strand.
GACGTGGTTGGCGGCGCAGTTGGGGGTGGAGGCAGGCGCAGCAGCAGCCGGACCGGTGCCCGGACCGGTTGGCGGCAAGCGCTGCCGTAACCAGGGCTTGCACGACAGCGGTTATACCTTGCGCTATCCGGACTACCGCAGCGGTTACACTGCGGTGTTGGCCGGGACGACCTAGATAGCGAGGATGGCCTCGACCTCGATGTCCACGCCTTTGGGCAGGGCCGCTACCTGTACGCAGGCCCTGGCGGGATAAGGCTCCTGCAGGAAGCTGGCCATTACTTCATTCACCGCGGCGAAATGCGCCAGGTCGGTCAGGGATATATTGATCTTCACCGCGCTGTTGAGACTGCCACCCGCCGCGGCGGCAACTGCCGCCAGATTTTCGAAAACCTGTTTCGCCTGTGCGCTGATATCGCCGTTGACCACCTCCATGGAGCCGGGAATGAGCGGAATCTGGCCGGACAGCCAGACCGTGTTACCCACCTTCACGGCCTGGGAGTAGGGACCTATGGCTTCAGGGGCATCGGGAGTAGAAATAACGGCGCGATTGCTCACTGGAATTCTCCTGCTTTTAGAGGGTTCAGTTCTTGATCCGGGTGACCTTGCGCACGTAGTTGATATTGCGCAGGCGTTTCATTATACGTGCCAGGTGCACCCGGCTGTGGACCAGCATCCCCAGGTCGACGTAGGTGAACTGGTAGTCCTTGTCATCGGTGGAAATCTTTTCGATATTCACACCCATGCTGTTGATGCGGGTGGCGATAATGGCGATCATTCCGCGGCGGTTTTCCACCTCGATGCGCAGCTCTACGGGGTATTCACCCTCTACCTTGTCATCCCAGCGCAGGGCTACCAGGCGCTCGCTGTTTTCGCGCATATCGCCCAGGTTTTTGCAGCGCTCGCGGTGCACTACCACACCCTTTTCAGAGCTGAGATAGCCCTCTATAGGGTCTCCGGGCAATGGGTGACAGCATTTGGCGTAGCTCACCATGAAGCCTTCGGTGCCGCGAATGGCCACAGGCTGTGCGCCGCCAGTGGCCTCCATCTGGCCGCCCGCCAGCTCGCCCACCAATTGCTGGGCGGTAATCGCGGGAAGCCGGTTGCCGCGGGCGATTTCCTCCAGCAGATCGTCCAGTTGCTCATAGTGGTGCCTGGCCAGAAATTCAGCTAATTGATCCTGCGGCAACTGCTCCAGGCCACTGTTGAAACTGCCCAGCGCCTTTTCCAGCAGTCGGCCACCCAGGGCCACGGAGTCTTCCCGGGTCTGGTGTTTGAGGTAGTGGCGGATATTGCTGCGGGCCTTTGCGGTTACCGCGTAATTGAACCAGGAGGGATTGGGCCTGGCGCCCGGCGCGGTGAGGATTTCCAGGGTCTGGCCGCTCTGCAGGGGCTCCGACAACGGCGCCAGGCGCCGGTTGATGCGGCAGGCGACGCAGCTGTTACCTACGTCCGTGTGCACCGCATAGGCAAAGTCCACCGCAGTGGCGCCACGGGGAAGTTCGAGAATCCTGCCTTTGGGGGTGAAAACGTAGATTTCGTCGGGGAACAGGTCGATTTTGACACTTTCGATAAATTCCAGCGAGTTGCCTGCGCGCTGCTGCATCTCCAGCAAACCCTGTACCCACTGGCGGGCGCGGGCCTGGCTGCCAGTGGCGGACTGCTCATCACTCTTATATAGCCAGTGTGCAGCGATGCCGTTATTGGCCATTTCCTCCATATCGCTGGTGCGAATTTGTATCTCGATGGGCACCCCGTGCATGCCCATCAGTACCGTATGCAGGGATTGGTAGCCATTGGCCTTGGGTATGGCGATATAGTCCTTGAACTCGCCCGGCACGGGCTTGTACAGGCTGTGGATGCAACCCAGTACGCGGTAACAGGTGTCCACGGAGTCGACAATGATACGGAAGGCGTAGATATCCATGATCTCGGAAAAGGATTTCCGTTTGGATTTCATTTTCTTGTAAATGCTGTAGAGGTGTTTCTCGCGGCCGGTTACCGTGACCTCATGCCCTTCCTGGGCCAGGGTGGTGGCGACCTGATGGCGTATTTTCTCCACCAGTTCCTTGCGGTGCCCGCGGGCATTGCGCAGTGCCGCGTCTATGCGGGTGGCGCGCATGGGATAGAGAGCACTGAAACCCAGGTCCTCGAACTCCATGCGCACATTGTTCATGCCCAGGCGCATGGCGATGGGTGCGTAGATATCCAGTGTTTCCCTTGCGATACGCTTGGCCTTGGTGGTCTGCAGTACTCCCAGGGTGCGCATATTGTGCAGCCTGTCAGCCAGCTTCACCAGAATCACCCGAATATCCTGGGCCATGGCCAGGGCCATTTTCTGGAAGTTTTCCGCCTGTTTTTCTTCCAGGGACTCGAATTCCATCTGGGTCAGTTTGCTGACACCGTCGACCAGTTCCGCCACAGTGGGGCCGAACTGGGTACCAATGGCAGTTTTTTCAATGCCGGTATCTTCTATGACGTCGTGCAGCATGGCGGCCATCAGGCTCTGGTGGTCCATGTGCATGTCAGCCAGGATGCCCGCCACTGCCAGAGGGTGGGTTACGTAGGGTTCGCCGCTGCGTCGCAGCTGGCCGAAGTGGGCCTGTTCGGCAAAGAA
>JARFQU010000127.1 GCA_029287595.1 Halioglobus sp.
TGCAGACACTACCCGCCGCATCGCCCGGGACCTTGCCACGGCGGGCGCCGGTATCTGCTACGGGCGCATGGGCGTGTCCACCCAGGCCTATGGCGGCCTGAACCAGTGGCTGATCCAGCTGATCAATATCGCCACCGGCAACCTGGACAAGGAAGGCGGCTCCCTGTTCACCCTGCCCGCGGTGGACCAGGTGAGTACCACCAGCCCGGGAGGCTTCGCCCGCCACCACAGCCGGGTGCGCGGCCTGCCGGAGTTCGACCGGGAACTGCCCGCGTCCACCATGGCGGAGGAAATCACCACCCCCGGCGAGGGCCAGATACGGGCCCTGTTCACCGGCGCCGGCAACCCGGTACTGTCCACGCCTAATGGACGCCAGTTGGATGAGGCCCTGGAACAACTGGAGTTTATGGTATCCCTGGACCCCTATATCAACGAAACCACCCGTCATGCGGATATCATCCTGCCTCCCACCTCGCCCCTGGAACACGACCACTACGACATCGCCTTCCACACCCTGGCGATGCGCAACACCACCCGCTTCAGCGAGCCGGTGTTCGACAAACCCGAGGGCAGCCTGCACGACTGGGAGATTTTTTCCGAGTTGGGCAACCGGGTGGCGCAGCTGCTGGGCACCGAAGCCCAGGCCGCGGTGCCGCCGGACCAGATTATCGACATGGGACTGCAGTTCGGCCCCTACAAGGATCGCGGCCTGAACCTGGCCATGCTGAAGGAAAACCCCTCGGGCATAGACCTGGGGGAACTGCAGCCGCAATTGCCCCAGCGCCTGAAAACGCCTGACCAGATGATTCACTGCGATACCCCGGAGCCCCTGGCGGACCTGGCGCGGCTGCGCGAGGAGTTCTCCCGGCCCCACCACGGCCTGCTCAGCCTGATCGGGCGCCGCCACGTGCGCTCCAACAATTCCTGGATGCACAACCACCATCGCCTGATGAAGGGCAAGGGGCGCTGCACCCTGCTGATGCATCCGCAGGACATGCAATCACGGGATATTAGCGACGGCACGGAAGTGACGGTGAGCTCCCGTGTGGGCTCGGTCGACGTAACGGTGGAGGCCTCGGAGACTATGATGCCCGGCGTGGTGAGCCTGCCCCACGGTTTCGGCCACAATCGCGAGGGCATTCGCATGGGCATTGCCCAGAAGCATGCCGGGGTGAGCTGTAATGACATCACTGATGAATTGGCGGTAGATGCCTTGTCGGGGAATGCCGCGGTGAATGGGGTTTTAGTCAGTGTTGCCCCTGCCTAGCTCACATTCACGGTGCGTCTGCATTGAAAAGATATAAACCAGCAACAACAAAGAAGGGGTAAATAGGCAATGGATATCTCAACAATCGTGTTCTGGCTGGCAGTACTGGCCCTGGTGATTTATGTCATCAATATCTACAACACCCTGGTGACCCTGAAAAACCGTTACCTGAATGCGTTTTCCCAGATCGAGGTGCAGTTGAAGCGGCGCTACGATCTGATTCCCAACCTGGTGGAGACGGCCAAGGGCTATATGTCCCATGAGCGGGAAACCCTGGAGGCGGTTACCAACGCGCGCAATGACGCCGCTGCGATTCTCAAAGCGATGGGTGATGGCAATGTCGGCGGCGGCGAGATGGCGAAACTGGCCTCGGCAGAGAACACCCTGCGCGGTGCGCTGGGTAAACTGAACGTGACCATGGAGGCCTATCCGGATTTGAAGGCCAGTGAGAACATGCAGCAGTTGTCTGAGGAGCTGACCACCACGGAAAACCGCATCGCTTTCGCACGACAGGGTTTCAACGACGCGGTGATGGGTTTCAACACCTACCGCCAGAGTTTCCCGCCGGTATTTTTCGCGGCGAAATTCGGGCATCCGGCGGATGCAGAATTGCTGGAGTTTGACGACTCGGCCGAGATACAGGCGGCGCCGAAGGTGTCGTTTTAATTTTTGGACTTCTTTGAACAACAGGATGTAGCCCGCCGCAACAGCCGCGTGCTGGTGCTGCTGTTTCTCGCAGCGGTGTGCCTGCTCATTCTACTGACCAACGCGCTGGTAGCCGCGTTCCTGTTTTTCGGTCAGGACTACAACATCTACAGCGGCAGCCGCGAGGGTTTTGGCGGGTTTCTGTCCTACTTTACCTGGGCACGCTTCGGCAGTATCGGCCTGGCAGTGACCGCCACCGTAGCGCTGGTGGTGTTCGTCAAATGGATACAGCTGTCCACCGGCGGCAAGGTGGTGGCAGAGAGCATGGGTGGCACCCGCATCCTGCCCCAGACCCGGGATACCGCCGAGCGGCGCTGCCTCAATGTGGTGGAGGAAATGGCGCTGGCGGCAAATATGCCGGTGCCGCCGGTGTACGTGATGAACGAGGAGCGCGGCATCAATGCCTTCGCCGCGGGCATCACCCCCGCGGACGCGGTAGTGGCGGTGACCCGGGGCACTATCGAGCAGCTCAAGCGACATGAACTGCAAGGGGTGATCGCCCACGAGTTCAGCCATATTCTCAACGGCGATATGCGCCTCAATATCCGCCTGGCGGCGATGCTCAAGGGTATTACCTTTATCGGCGACGTGGGTCATATCCTGCTGCGCAGCAGCAATCGCACCCGCACCGGGGCCAGCGCGCGCAAAGGCGGCGAGGGCTCGCTGTCGCTGCTGGGCCTGGCCCTGTGGATCCTGGGCTGGCTGGGGGGCCTGGCGGCAGGTTTTATCAAGGCCGCCATCAGCCGGCAGAAGGAGTTTCTGGCGGACGCCGGGGCCGTGCAATACACCCGCAGTGCCGATGGCATTGGCGATGCGTTGAAGGTGATTGGCGGCTATATTCCGGGCACCCTGGTACACGCCGCGCGGGCAGCGGAGATGTCACATATCTTTTTCGGGCAGATCGAGCACCACCTGTGGCAGGTGTTCGCCACTCACCCGCCGCTGCAGGATCGCATACGTCGCATAGACAAAGACTGGGACGGCCATTACATAGACCGCAAGCCGCGCCAGTACGCCCAGCAGCCCAGGAGTCCCGGCAGTGGCGAGGTCGGCGTGGGACGCGCGGCAGTGGTGGCGGCAGCGATGGCCTCAATGGGTGCGAGCGAACCCTCGGACCAGCCACAGGTGGACGCAGACTTCGGTCCACCACCGGAGCAACTGGAGCAGGAGACCGCTACGCGGGAGGAAATCCCCCTGGTGTTCGTACGCCACAGCCACGAGCCCCTGGGCGCCCAGGCCCTGGTGTTCTGCCTGATGATCAATGCGGAGGAAGACATCCGCCAGTCGCAGCTGCAACTGATCACTGAAGCCGGCGTGACAGGACTCGCCGAGTTGACCAACACCCTGCAGCCCGGCGTGCATGAACTGGGAGCACCGCGCCGCCTGCCCCTGCTGGAAATGTGCCTGCCCGCCCTAAAGGCCATGTCTGCCAAGCAATATCGGCTGTTTAAAAACACGCTGATGGGGCTGATCCGCGCTGACAGGCGCACCGAGTTGCACGAGTGGTGCCTGTTTCAACTGACGCGCCATTACCTGGACCCGGAGTTCGTGCAGGTACGCTCCAGCCGGGCGCGCCACCGCAAGTTGCAGAAGGTGGCGCTGCCGATACGCGTGGTACTGTCGATACTGGCGCGCGAGGGCAGCGGCGACACCGATACGGTGTTCCGCCAGGCCGCCGACGAGCTGGGCTTCCCCACCATGCAGATCATGCCCCGGGAGCAGGCCTCGGTGGCCGCATTCAGCAAGGCCGTGCACGAACTGGCGGATTGCTACCCGCTGCTGAAACCGCGCCTGCTGAAGGCCATGTCTATGGCCGCGGCGGCCGACGGCAAACTGAACCCGGCGGAGCGGGAAATCATCGCCAGCATGGCGGCGGTAATGGATTGCCCGGTGCCGGGAGATCTTCGTGTGCCGGTTTAGGCGGCCCGTCGCGTAGCGGCCCGGCTGCGCAAAGTAGCAGTGCCCGCGATGCATCCCGGCGATTCACAATTCACCAAATCCGATCAATTTGTGCCTCCCGCTTTACCGCTGGAAATCCTGTGCTAATTTGAACTATACCGCTGGCAGGAAGCCGCGGCCTGAACAACAAAATCTATTCTATAAACCACAACAAGGAAGTTCTGGCTATGGAACACGCTCTGACGCCCGATTACGGGCTGGATGATACCCTCCCACCCCCGGAGAAACCCCGCTACTTCGCGCTGTCGCGTACCACCGACCGGGTGCTGCAGATACTGCTCAACGGCGATCTGGCGCGCCTGCGGGCGGAGACTGTGGCCGAGAGCCTGGGCATGAGCGGCACGACCTTGCGCCGGCGTCTGCGGGCGGACCACACCTGTTACCAGTTCCTGCTGGACCGGGCGCGGCAGTACCGCTGTGAACGCGAGCTGCGGGTGATGTGGCGGCCTGGCAAATGCCTGGCCTACGAACTGGGCTACCTGGAAGTGAACAGCTTCTACCGCGCGTTCAGGCGCTGGACGGGCTTGAGTTACAGCCAGTATAAGGAAAGATATTGTTACTGACGCGGGGCCGCTGCATAGGGAACGCGGGGCGCATTGGGCCCCGCAATGGGCACTGCACGCCTTGGGAATTTGTCGCAGCTGTGCTTTAATTCTTTGCCAATGCTATGCATTTTCTTCGCTGTAACTACTTATGCTCGCCGTTTGGATAGTTTTAATCGCGCTGATCGCCATGCGCCTTTGTGTGCCCCTTGCAGGCCCACTGGGATTGCTGGACCAGCCGGACACCCGCAAACAGCACCAGGGGGCCGTGCCCCTGACTGGCGGCATCGCCCTGTTCCTGACCTTGCTGCTGGGGACTTTCCTGCTCGGCGTGTCGCCGTTTACCTATGGCATGCTGTCCATCGCCTGCCTGGTATTTGTCGTGGGTGTGATCGATGACAGCCACCACATCAACCCCTGGGCCCGGCTGCTGATTCATTACGGCTGCGGCATTTTGCTGGCCACCTGGGGCGGCATTGCCATCCACAATGTGGGTAATCTGCTGGCAATGGGCGACATACCCCTGCTGCTGCTGACCGCCCCCCTCACCGCGCTTTCCGTGGCGGGACTGTGCAATGCCTACAATATGATCGACGGTATCGATGGCCTGGCCGCCTCCACCATCGCCCTGCCCCTGCTTGTCCTGTTTCTGCTGGCGCTAAGGTCAGGCCACCCGATGGCAGACGCACTGTTACTGCTGCTGCTACCCACAGCGGTGTTCCTGCTGTTCAACCTGGGACCGGACTCCCGCCTGTTGCCAAAGATTTTCCTGGGAGACGGCGGCAGCACCACCATGGGCTTCCTGGTTACCGCTGCCCTGGTGTTCTTTTCCCAGGGAGAGAATGCCATCATCGAACCGGTTACCGCCCTGTGGCTGGTCACCGTGCCCCTGATGGATATGCTGGCAACCATGCTGCGCCGCTTCAAGCACGGGCGCAAGTTAATGGAGGCAGACCGCTCTCACATGCATCACCTGCTAATGGACATGGGGCTGGGTCGCCGGCAGACACTGCTGCTGATGTTTGCCTGGGCCGGGGTTTGCGCCACCACAGGACTGGCGCTGGAGGCGGTACCCGCCTACCTGAGCCTGCTGTGCTATTTCGTGCTGTTCCTGGCCCACTGCCTGTTCGTGATCAAGTGCGCCCGATCCACCGCCCAACCCTGCCGGTGCCGTGGGGGTCTGCTGTAGGGGTCAGGCCTACTGTAGGGGTCATGGCTAGGATTGATAATAAAGGCGAAAAGTAGGGCGAATGCTGGAGGGGGCGGGGGGAGGTGTGAGAATGCTGGAGGGTGGAGGGCGGGGGTTTTAGTTTAAGACGGAAAGAAGGGCTGGGGCCTATAGGACGCTGTAGAGAGACAAGGCATGAGCGCAAGAGGGGTGGGGAGGGGACCGCCGGGGGTGGG
>JARFQU010000129.1 GCA_029287595.1 Halioglobus sp.
AAGCTGGCCAATGCCCTGTTCTCCCTGGAACTCGCTCGCCGCCTGGAGGGCACCGGGGTCACCTCCAATGTGGTTCACCCGGGCCTGGTACAGACCAATATCGCTCGCACTGCCCCTGCGGTCATACGCGAGGCGTTTGGCCTGTTGGGCGGTCTCGTGGCGAAATCGCCGGAACAGGGGGCGGCTACGCAGGTCTATGTGGCGACAAGCCCTGCACTGGAGGGGATCAGTGGAGCCTATTTCGAGGATTGTAATCCCGTGCAGGTAAGTGGTGAGCACCATATGTTTGATGCCGCGATGGCTGCACAGCTGTGGCAGGTGGCCGCGGATATGACTGCCGAGTACCTGGTGTAGCCAGCCTGCGTCGGTTTTCAGCAGAGGACTTCCTGTGATGCAAAACAATTTAGGCCGGGCCAAAGAACTTTTACCCACTATCATTCTCACCATATTGAGCATGGTGCAGGCGCTGGCACTGGAATTATTGTGGAGTAAGATCGAGGAGGGCAATCATCTATGGCATTTCGGGCTGGCGGCGGCCGTTGGCTGGCTACAGCTGCTGGTGATGCTGATGGGTATTCTCCTGATATGGGTCATGTACGTTAATTTTGTGCTGCGTTTCACCTGGCTGCCCGCGATGGAAGATACCCTGATTCCTTTTTTTATAGGCCTGCTGGAGTTTGCCATGATCGACCTGATGGGCCCCAACTTCCTCGGTATCTGGTTTGTGCTGCTGGGCGCCGTATTCATTGTGGTGACCCTGGGTAGTCACCTGACTCTGCGCCAGGCCCGCCGGGATTCTGCCAATGATTATTTTTTCAATCAGGTCAATCCCGCCAGCTGGCGAGACTATACCGCTACCATAGCGGTAGTAGCCCTGTTTTGCCTGTGCGGATTGCTGCTTTGGCTGTTTGATAACAACGGTCTTATGTCCATAACGGCATTGCTGTTAGCGCTTGGAGCCATGTCTTACCGCTTTGTACAGGTCAAGCATTTCTGGATGCACTCCCTGGGAACTGAGTCACCTGAAGGGAATAAAGTTTAAGGGACAGTACGCTTTTGCGGATCCGCTATACCCGCTGATGCAATGCCGGGACAGGGTGTCAGCTATCAGTAGCTATAGGAAAAAGAGATGGAGCCGAACTGGTGTGGCTCCTCCTGTCCGTCGAACTCCTCGGAGCGCCAGACCCGTGCTACCGAGATTTTCCAGCGATGATAAATCAGACCCATACCCACCGACATATCGCCCACAAAGTATTTTTTATCGACGCTATGACTGTTACGAAAGGTATTGCCGTCCAGGAAGATATCGCGCGCTACCGCACGGCCGTCGAAAGAGGCGAACACGTGCAAGCTGCTTTTCTTGTTGATGGGGCGAGGGGTGCCGTCATCATCTGATCGCGGATCGCCTCTCCCTGGTGCGGAGTTATCGCCGCCAGGACGCAGGGCCGCAGAGCCGAAGTCGTTGGGCAGGCCCAAGCCGATGCGATACTCAAAGCCAATATTCGCATAGGTCATGGCATTACCCAGATTGGTGCCGGCATGGACGATCAGATCGTGCCGTGGATGCCAGTCCTCAGCCAGCCAGCCAGGTGTCTTCCAGTTGGGTGCCAACCGGCCCGACAGTGCCCGTTCCTTGTGTTCATAAAGCAACTGGAACACCGGCTCGTTATGCAGCTGGTTGTCCCAGCCCTTGAACACCGGTATGTCGCGAAGGTGGTGAATAAAATCCTGGGTCTGCTTTGCTCTCGAAGCGGGGCCGACTACCCCGAAGGATACCTCTATGGTATCCAGCTGATTGTTATCACGCGTATGGTAACCGAAGGTGGTGTAGAGATAGCCGGCGTAAGGCCGATCGTCCTTGATCAGTTCGGTTGCACGAAAATCTTCCGGGGTAAACATCAGTTGGCCCACGCTGACCACCACGTTGCGTTGCAGGCACTGGCTCGTTTCCGCCCGGCTATCCGAGCAATTGCGTGTATTCAGATCGTGAAAGAAATGCAGCCGGTCGTTGATTTTCTCTATGGCGCGCGGCAGGCGCGGGTCGCGCTCGTAGGATCCCACGTCCGGTGATATCCAGGACAGGCGCACACCGTTGGTGTAGCTCTGGTCGGTATCAGTGAACAGGTCATTCTCGAAATAGGCTACTATCGTCCATGGGTTCTTGTCGGACGCCTGCAGGCTGCTGTAGTAGCCCAGCAGAAGCACGAGTAGATAGCGCTGTGCCCTGGGCATATTGTGCTAGTTCGGAGGTTGTAAGATGGCGCACATAGTTATCGCCGGGGTGGGCTTGAGAACGGTTGATGGAAAGTCGGTCCCCGCCGACCAGGGCGGGGACCTGCATGGAAGTGAGTCTAGCCTTCCATTGCCTTGGAGGCCTGATCGGCAGCGTCACTTGCAGCATCGCTGGCTTCATCAGCGGCTTCGCCCATGGCATCACCGGCATCGTCCATGGCGTCGCTGGCAGAATCTGCTGCGTCACTAGCCATCTCCCCGGCACTGTCCATGGCGTCGCTGGCAGCGTCCGCGGCGTCATCAGCCATCTCTCCGGCTGCGTCCATGGCATCGCCGGCTGCATCGCCTGCCTGGTCCGCCATGGCGTGCATGCTGTCAGCGGCATCATCTGCCATCTCGCCGGTTTTTTCGACGGCAGAGTCCACTGCCTCACCGGTACTTTCGGCGACATCGCTGGCAGCGTCGCTGACCGACTCCGCCGCTTCTTTCATGGATGCCTTGGTCTCATCCATATCTTCCTTGCTGCAACCGGTAACGGCGGCTGTTACCACTAAAATGCTCAGTAATCCTAAAATTTTTCTGCTGATCATCGTGTTATTCCTACCCTGAAAGTTATATTAGTTGGCTCAAGCCCGCGCTAGCTGCCACGCGACACTTTTAGCGCCAATCAGTGTAGCACAAGTGTCGCCGCTGCCTAAATTTGGTTGCGCAGTTCCACGGTGTTGCCATCGGGGTCGCTGAGGTAGAGGGAGTTGCCATAACCCTGGGCACCGTAGCGCCGCTCAAATGCGCCTACCTCGATGCTGTGGGACCTTAGATACTGGCTGATTTGCTCCTCCGGCAGCGCCCTGATCTGCAGGCAAAAGTGATCCATATTGTTGTCCGTGCCGGTGGGCGCGCCACCGCCAGCGCGGCCCAGTTCGCTGTCCACGGCCACCAGGTCGATGAGTGCGTTGCCGGCGCGCAATTGCACCAGGCCGAATTCCACAGGCAACTCCCGTTCTATGGGGCAACCCAGTACCGTACTGTAAAAGTGCAGCATTTCCGGCATGTGTGATGTGCGCAGGACAATATGGTCAAGGCCGGCGATTTCAATCATCGGGATCCTCCTGCTGGTTCTCGTGCTGGTGCGGTCATTGCCTTTTAGAATACCGGCATGCCGCTCAACCAGGGGTGAACGGCGACAGTGACGGCAATGACCAGCGCCGCTATAACCAGGGTGACGAGTTCTGCAGACCAGGCCGGCGCGTCCGTCTTGATCCACACGCCGTCACGTCGGTTGATGGCCAGTATTTCCACAATCGCCCATACGCACAGCCCGCCAAAAAGCAGTACCGAGCGGTTGTCACCATTGAGTAAAAGGTGGGCAAGGCCCCACAGGGCAACGCCGGTGAGCTGCGGGTGACGCACCAGCCGGCGCAGGCGGGAATTGCGATTGCTGACCACCAGCAGCACAAATGCCAGCGCCATTATAGCCAGAGCGACCAGATGCATTGAGTCAGGGGGAAGATATAAGGAGCTGGGCGTTATGCTGCGCCAGCCGCCGATCATCAGGGCGAAGGATGCCAGCAGCAACAGGGAAAAACTGCCCTTATAGCCGCCTTCACCGAAACGTCCCAGCCAACTGGCCTTCAATGACGGTGCGAGCGACGGCACCAGGTGTACTCCCGCAAACAATAGCAAGCCCAGCAACAACAAACCCATGGCAACACCTCATTACTTTCAGGTTAGTGTCCAGTGTAGCAGTTTGTGTCGCCTAGGGTGCCGTGTTCAGGCTACGGCATTGGTCTCAAAGGGCAGGGCGGCCAAGGGTGATTTGCCCAACAGCTTGATATAGCGCTCCTCCAACTCGCTGCAGGACTGGCGTACGCTGCGAATCGACTGTGCGGGTATCGGTGGCAGCACGGTTACGCGAATGGTGGCTGGGCGAATAAGCCAGCCCCCTTTGGGCAGCGCGTCCTTCACATTGTGCAATACGATGGGAACCAGTGGAACGCCTGCCTTGCGTGCCAGGAAAAAAGCGCCGTGCTTGAACGGCTGTATATCCCCCAGCGTGCTGCGTGTCCCCTCCGGCGCGATAGCCAGAGAGCGCCCGCTGGCCAGTACCTGCATGGCCCGCTGTAGCACCTGCCTTTGGTCGCGTTCGTCGCGCTTCACGAAAATGGTGTCCACCTGGCGCAGCAGGGGGCCTACCACGGGGTTATCGGCCATTTCTTCTTTGCACAGTGCGACCACATCTTCGCGCAGCAAATGGGACAGCACCATGGAGTCCAGCAGACTCTGGTGATTGAAGACAAAAACTGCTGGCCGATCCCGGTGCAGGTTTTCGGCGCCCTCTATCTCAAAATCCAGGCCGGCGAAGGCGCTGCCTACGTCACCCAGCAGGCGTGTCAGTTGATTCGCGTTACGGTAGTTATCGCGCCCCAGGCGCTTGCTGAGCATACCAATAGCGGTGGTGGCAATTACGGTCTGTGCAGTGAGCGTGGTGCGCGCGATCGTCTCCAGGCTGGGCATGCCGCGACTGGAAAAAAACAATTGCGGCCAGTTGGCGGCGCGGGCGTGGGCACCCAGTTTGTCCGAGGGATTGACCGCAACCGGATGACCCACTTTGCGCAACAGGGGCAGGTCATCGCTGGAGTCGGAGTAAAACCAGCAATGCTGCAGCCGGGCACTGTGCTGCCTGGCACTGCGCCGGGCTGCGAGGAGCTTGCCCTCGCCGTAGCACAGGGGTGCGATAACCTGCCCGGTGAAGCGACCGTCAACCACCTCCAGACGTGTGCAACAGATCTCTTCTATGCCAAGCGCTCTCGCGACCGGCTCGACCTGGTAGCGACTGGCGGCGGTGACGATCACCAGCTTATGCCCGGCCGCGCGGTGAGCTTTTACCAGGGTAATAGCCTCGCGATACAGGGTCTTGGCGATATGCTTGCGATAGGCTTGTTCGCCCAGTTCACTTAGCATGGCCTCGGACACTCCGGTCAGCGCCTTGGAAGTGCGTCGCACCACGCGGTGGTAGCTGCTGCCGGAGCTGTCGATCTTGTGTTTGAGAATATCGCGCATCACTTTGGCCGATTGCTGCAGCTTGCCGCGGCGCACACCCTGTTGTGCGGTCTCCCGGGCCATGGCCAGTATCGAATATCCCGCTATCAGGGTTCTGTCGAGGTCGAAGAAGGCGACCGAAGGTGTGGCTTCATTGCCGTATTCGATGTGCTGTAGATGATGCTCCAGTGCTGTCATGATGGATCCTTGCGCGACATGCCAGCCGCGGGCGTAAGGTAAACTGCCAGTGCAGTGGTAGAGTGCAAAAATCTTGCCAGCAACAATAGTGGACCTTAGTCGTGTCAATAATGTTACAAATTCCTACCTTTTCGACCCGATCACATTGCGCCCGGGTCCCCGGGACTTTACATCCCGTACATTTTTGGTGCATGCCTGCACTTTGTCGGTGCGCTGAGTAACCCGGCTGGGGTAGTTACAGTAAGCAGTGATAGCCTAGCCTGTCCGGCTCCGTTAAGATGGCTTCATGGAGTTGCCCGCTACCAAGAACCTGCCCATACACGACGTACTAGAGGAATTGCGGCTGCGCCTGGACCAGCGCAATGAGGCGGTGTTGCAGGCCCCACCCGGCGCGGGCAAAACCACGGTGGTGCCCCTGGCCCTGCTTTCGGAGGACTGGCTGGGGAATCGAAAAATCCTGGTGCTGGAGCCGCGGCGTATAGCCGCCCGGGCATCGGCGGGGCGCATGGCCCAGTTGCTGGGTGAGTCCGTGGGACAGACTGTTGGCTATCGTATGCGCCTGGATACCAGTGTCAGCGATCAGACCCGCATCGAGGTGATCACCGAGGGTATACTGACCCGTCAGTTGCAACGCGACCCCGGGCTGGAAGGTGTCGGTCTGGTTATCTTTGACGAATTTCACGAGCGCAATCTTGATTCCGACCTGTGCCTGGCACTGGCACTGCAGGGCAGAGAGCTGTTTCGCGAAGGTCCGCCGCTGAAATTACTGGTGATGTCAGCTACCCTCGACGGCGAGGCTGTTGCCTCTTTGCTGGGTGATGCGCCGCTGGTGACCTCCGGGGGACGCCAGTTTCCGGTAGACGCCTTGTACGGCCCGGCCTATCAAATGCGCGACCCCCTTACGAGTCCGGTCGTGGCCACAGTTCAACGCGCACTGCGCGAGCAGCGCGGGAGTATCCTGGTGTTCCTGCCGGGGCAGCGTGAGATCAAGGCTGTCGCGCGGGAACTGGGTAATGCCCCTTCCGGTGAGGGCGAAGATCCGCCACTGATCGCACCGCTTTATGGCAGCTTGTCCCTGGCACAGCAACAGCAGGCAATAGACCCGGCCCCTGAGGGCAGGCGCAAGATTGTGCTGGCGACCAATGTGGCGGAAACCAGTCTCACCATAGAAGGTATACAGGTGGTGGTAGATTCCGGCCTGGTACGCGAGGCCGTGTTTGACCCGGCCACGGGGATGACTCGCCTGGCAACCCGGCGGGTATCGCGTGCCTCCGCTACTCAGCGCCAGGGCCGGGCGGGACGCCTGGGTCCCGGTGTTTGCTACCGGGTATGGAGCGAGGAGCAGCAGCAGCGCCTGGTAGAACACAGCACCCCGGAAATATTGCAGGCAGACCTGGCTCCCATGGCCCTGCAGTTGCTGTCATGGGGCGTGGATGATCCGGCCGAACTGGCCTGGCTTGATGCGCCGCCGTCGGCACCTTATGCGCAGGCGGTATCCATCCTGGAGACCTGTGGCGCGATATTTCGCAATGAATCCGGCACTTTCCAGCTGACGCCTCACGGTGTTCGCCTGGCGCAAATGCCCCTGCACCCTCGCCTGGCGCATATGTTGCTGGTGGGCTGTGACATTCACGCCACTGAGACCGGGTGCCTGCTGGCCGCGGTACTGTCGGAGCGCAATCCGCTGACGCAGCAGGGTGCAGACATCAACCTGTCATTGGAAGTGTTGATGGGGGAGCGCCGTTGCACCCCGGAACTGCAGGGCTGGTTTCGGCGCACCTGGGAGCAGGCGCGCCGCTTTGCCCGGTTGGCCAGCGAAATTCATAAACCGCGCAAGTTTGCCATTGGCGTGGAGCCGGAGCAGGTGGTTGGGGTACTGCTGGCCAGCGCCTACCCCGATCGCATAGCCCGGTTGCGTCCCGGTGGCGATACTGCACACTATCATTTGAGCAATGGGCGCAGTGCCCGCATACCCAAAGACGATCCTCTGGCCGGTCGTGAGTGGCTGGCAGTCGCCGAACTGGGTGGTCACGTCGGCGAATCGGCGGATCGTATTTACAGTGCCACGGCACTGGACCCGGTGAATTTCCGCGAGATCCTGTCCACCCTGGTCAGTGAGCAGGAGCAGGTGGAATGGGATTACCGCACTGAGCAGTTCGTCGCCCAGCGCCGTCGCCTGGTCGGCAATATTCTGTTGGGCACGGAACCCCTGGAAAATGTTTCCGAGGAGGCGCGTTCACGCGCCCTGTTGGGTGTATTGCGCAAGCGGGGATTGGGCATCCTGCCGTGGAACAAAACACTGGAACAGTGGCGTGCCAGGGTCAGGTTGCTGCATCGGGTAGCCGCGGGTGGGACCGAGACACGCTGGCCGGACCTGAGTGACGAGGCCCTGCTTGCAAATCTTGAGCAGTGGCTATTGCCCTACCTGGGGCAGGTAAAACGGCTGGAGGATTTCCAGTCTCTGGACTTGAAGACTATCCTGCAGGCGCTGCTACCATGGCCTTTGCCCCTGGAACTGGAGCGCATGGCACCCGAGCGTCTCGCGGTCCCCTCCGGTTCCAGTATTGCTATCGATTACAGCCAGGACCCGCCGGTGTTGGCGGTGAAGCTACAGGAAATGTTTGGCTGTGAGCACACTCCGGAGGTGGCCGATGGCAAGGTGCCGTTGCTGATACACCTGCTGTCACCGGCCCAGCGCCCGTTGCAGGTAACCCAGGACCTGGCGGGTTTCTGGCGCAGCAGTTACCAGGAGGTGAAACGGGAAATGAAGGGGCGCTACCCCAAGCACCCCTGGCCGGATGATCCCCTGCAGGCTCAAGCCACGCGTCACACCAAGCGCAGGGCCGGTATCAGTTAATGGAACTGAGTTGCAGGTCCGCCGCCAGTGAAGCGCGAATTTCCTCGCCCAGAGGACCGGTTTCTGCTGCGTAAGCCGGGTGGTCGACACCGGCTGAGATAGACGAGCCGTGATGGGCTGCGGCTATCATGCTGGGGCTTAACTCAAAGCGCAGGAAGTGCACTGAAGAGGTCTTGGATTCGTTGTCGCGCTCCAGGTCTTCATCCGCTATGGGATAAACGCGTTCGCAACCCTCCACCTGCATCCACACCTTGTCCTCGATACCTATCATCCTGGCCAGCTGCGCGGCGCGCTCTTCAGGATCGTCGTACTCGATCATAAAGGTAGCTTTCCAGTTGTGGCCGTCGGGAATCAACGGGTTATAGGCATCCAATTCTTCATGGATGCCCTGTGCTTCGAACACCTTCTCGATACGCAGCATTTCCTGGATCTGGTACTTGATAGTCAGGTTGTCCTCGAAATACAGGCGGGCGTGGTCGCCCAGGGGCACCTGCCGGGTTTTCTTGTGCGCCATAACCTCGGCACGAAAAGTCGGGCGTCGCTCGGCATATTCCTCCAGCGACCAGAGATCAGCGCGTGACAGTTGTTTACTCATAGTTGGTCTCTCCTGTTGCATTACAAGCCGTACGCCATGCGCAACAGTGTCATGGGATGTTCAGCCTTGTCGACTTTTTCCGACAGGTTGGCGATATGGGTGGCCGCCATGGGGCAGTCGCTCATGAAGTGATCCGGCTCCTGCTGGTCAACCTTACGCACCACCGGTCGCGCAATCTTCACTGACTTGTCGTGGGTTTCCGTTTTTACCGCGTACGTGCCGTCGTGGCCCGAACAGCGCTCATGGGCGGTCACTGCCGTATCGGGTATCAGGTTCAGCACATCACGGGTTTTCAGGCCAATATTCTGCACACGCTGGTGGCAGGCCACCTGGTAAGCAATATCGCCCATCGCCTGGGGGAATTCGGTTTTCAATGCGCCGCCCTTATGGCGTAGCCAGAGGTACTCGAATGGATCGAAGAACGCCGCCTGCACTTTCTTCACATCTTCGTCTCCAGGGTACATCAGGGGCAGTTCCTGCTTGTACATCAACACACAGGAAGGAATTGGAGCCACCAGGTCATAACCCGCATCCACCAGCGCAGCCAGCACCGGGATGTTAGCCTCTTTGAGGCGATTCACCGATTCCAGGTCGCCCAACTCCAGCTTGGGCATGCCGCAACATTTTTCTTTCGGGATGATGTCCATGTGCATGCCGTTGTGCTGGAACACCTTGAGGAAATCCTCCCCGATATGAGGGCTGTTGTAATTGCCGAAGCAGGTGGCATAGAGCGCCACTTTGCCCGTGGTATTGCCCACCGCTGTGGTCGCGATTTCCCTGGTCAGCGGGGCGAGGCGTTTTTTCATGGTGTTGCTGTGAAATTCAGGTACCGGCGCGGCGTGGTGTATGCCCACGGTAGACTCCAGCACTTTGCGGAAGGACGGGCTTTTGTTCATCGCGTTGACCGTCACGTCCACCAAAGGAATAGAGACCATACCGAAGGTCCTGTCGGTGCTGGTCAACACCCGGTCCCTGAGATTCGCGCCATGCTCACGGTACTTTACTGCTTTAGCTCGCAGCATCAGGTGGGGGAAGTCCACGTTCCATTCATGGGGCGGGACATAGGGACACTTGGTCATATAGCACAGGTCGCACAGGTAACACTGGTCAACGACCTTGATGTAATCCGCTTTGTCGACGCCGTCCACTTCCATGGTGTCGGACTCGTCTACCAGGTCGAACAGCGTCGGGAAAGAATCGCACAGGCTGACGCAGCGGCGGCACCCGTGGCAAATATCGTAGACTCTCTCCAGCTCCTGGTTGAGGTCTTCCTTGTCCCAATACTGCTCTGATTTCCACTCTATAGGGTGGCGGGTAGGCGCCTCCAGGCTTCCTTCTCTCACGACTGAGTCCCTCGCGATAGTACAAGGTGGGATGGAACTGGCGGGAGCGCGCAAGCGCTACCCGCCTGCAGGGGGCTTAGTCGTCCAGGTTGTCCAGGGCTTTCTGGAAACGGTTGGCGTGGCTGCGCTCTGCTTTTGCCAGGGTCTCCATCCAATCTGCGATTTCGTCGAAGCCCTCATCGCGGGCGGTTTTGGCCATGCCCGGGTACATATCGGTGTACTCGTGGGTTTCTCCGGCGATGGCGGCCTTGAGGTTGTCGGAGGTGGCGCCGATGGGCAGGCCAGTGGCGGGGTCACCGGTTTCTTCCAGGTACTCCAGATGGCCGTGGGCGTGGCCGGTTTCGCCTTCCGCGGTAGAGCGGAATACGGCGGCGACGTCGTTGTAACCCTCTACGTCAGCCTTGGCTGCAAAATACAGGTAGCGGCGATTGGCCTGGGATTCGCCGGCAAAAGCGTCTTTCAGATTCTGTTCGGTCTGGCTGTCTTTCAATGACATATTGCGTCTCCTGGATACGGGTTGTCGTAGCCACCTCTGTGGCCTTGTTACTGTAGTACAGGTCTGGCGGTCTGACTAATCGATTCAGGCTAATAAAACGATAGAGTGTGGCTATCGCGACCGCAACGGGACTTCTATTCCGGCTCAGTGCCGGTTAGTAGTTCGTCCGCGGCGGGTTTGCCGGAGCGTTGACCGGTGAGAACCAGCGCATCCTCCAGGGCCAGATACAGGCAGGGCACCAGGAACAGGGTGATGACGGTGCCCATCAATACCCCAAAGGCCAGGGATATAGCCATGGGTACGAACATGGTTGTCGAGATGGTGTTGTCCATCATCATCGGTGTGAGGCCCACAAAGGTGGTGATACTGGTAAGAATAATGGGGCGAAAGCGCACGCTGCCTGCGTGACCCACGACCCAGTGCAGGCTCTGTCCGGATTTGCGCTGTTTATTGATGTAGTCCACCAGCACCAGGCTGGAGTTTACCACCACACCCGAGAGGGCCACGATGCCCAGTAAGGAGAAGAACACCAGGTCCATGCCCAGCAGGTAGTGACCCAGCACCGCGCCGACTGCGCCAAAGGGGATGACGCTCATGATGACCAGTGGCTGCAGGTAGGATTTCAAGGGGATTGCCAGCAGGGCGTAGATGACCAGCAGGGCGAGCAGTGCGGTGCTGACCAGTGACCCCATGGACTCGTCGCGCTCCTCGGCCTCGCCGGCAAGGCTGTAACTGATGCCGGGGTGGCGTGAAATGATCTCGGCCAGTTCCTTGCGTGTCACAGAGTTAATGATGGATTCCGGCGTGGCGACGGTGCGATTGACATCTGCGGTGACAGTGACCACACGCCGGCCATCGACTCGCCGGATGGTGGTGTAGCCCCTTGCCAGGCTCGCTCTTGCCACACTGGTAAACGGTACTTCCGTGCCATCCGCTGTGCGAATGCGCATGGCCTCCAGGTCGCCCAGTGAGCGGCGCTCACCTTCCGGGTAGCGCACCATTACGCGGATGTCATCCTTGCCGCGCTGGATGCGCTGGGCCTCGTATCCATAGAAAGCCTGGCGCACCTGTTGCCCCAGGTCATTAAGAGTGAGCCCCAGGTTGCGGGCTTCTGGCAGCAGGGTGAGTTGCACCTCCTGTTTGCCGGCACGAAAGCTGTCGCTTACATCCAGCACACCGGGGTAGGTCTGCAGCGCGGCGCGCAGTTCAGCTGCGACATTGCGCAGGTGATTAAAATCCTTGCCGTACAGTTCAAATTCTATCGCCTTGCCGATACCGAAGGCCTCCGAGGTAAAGCCCAGTTCTATCGCATCCGGTATGCCGCCGGTCAGTTCGCGCCAGCGGTTGGCATAGTCTCTGGTTGATATGCCCGAATAGTTGCGCGGCAGGTTGAGTTCCACCCCGATTTCAGCCAGGTTGCTCTGCGCCTGGGCGTTCGCGTTAATGCTGCCCTTGGGCATGAAAGAACCAATACTGCTGAAGACATGGGTAATTTTACTGGCCTGCCCCGGCGCGAGGTTCGCATCGAGTTCCCCTCGCAGTTGCTCTGCAGCCGCCTCTATTTGTGCCACGGCCCGGGCGGTCTGCTCCACTGGGGTACCCTCGGGCATAGTCAGCGTGGCGTAGAGGTGAGTGCCCTCTACCGATGGGAAAAACTGGAATTGCATACGATCACTGGCAAACAGCGAAAGGGTAAGCGCCAGTATCACTATACCGCCGGCGATGGTGAGGTAGCGCCAGCGCAGGGCCCTGGCAATGGCAGGCTGGTAATAGTGCGCGGCGGCGTACTGCAGTGAGCCGGAAATACGTTCCTGCAGGCCCAGCCAGCGATTGAGCAGCGGGTTGCCGCCCTTGGTGGTTTCCGCTTTGCGGTGCGCCAGGTGGGCGGGCAGGATCAGCTGTGATTCGATCAGGCTGAAGGCCAGGGCAATAATCACGGTGACCCCCAGTGGGCGGAAAAAACTCCCCATAGGTCCAGGTATATTGATAATCGGTATGAAAGTGGCCATGGTGGTCAGCACACCAAAAAAGACCGGCAGGCTGACCTCCTGGGCGCCGGCTACCGCCGCGACCAGGCGCGGCTTACCGCCTTGCTCATAGGCGTAGACACGCTCTCCCACCACAATCGCGTCGTCCACCAGAATACCCAGTACCAGGATAAACGCCATGACGGACATGGTGCTGATGGAAATACCTGCCATGGGGAATACCGCCACAGTACCCAGCATGGCCACGGGTATGCCCGCGGCGACCCACAGCGCCAGCCTGAAACGCAGGAACAGCGTCAATATCAGCAGTACCAGCAGCAGCCCGGAGCGCGCGTTCTTGGCCAGGGCATCCAGGCGATCCACCAGGTCCTGGGATTCATCCTGCCACACCGTCAGTTTGATGCCCTCGGGCAACTCCCGTGCTGCCTGCTCCATATAGGCCTTGACCCGCTCCGCGATGAGCAGCACGTCCTCCTCGCCGACCCGGGAGATGCGCAGCGCCACTGCGGGTGTGCCGTCGAAACGGGCCTGCAGATCGCTGTCCTCGAAGCCGTCAATAACAGTGGCAACGGCGCCCAGGGTGACATTGGTACCATCCCTGCGCGTGAGCACCACAATGTCTTCGAATTCCCGACCGCTGTAGGCCTGGCCGCGAGTGCGCAGCAGGATTTCTCCACCGTCGGTCTTCAGCGATCCCCCGGGGATATCCAGGGAACTTTGTTCTATCGCGCGACCGATTTGTGCCAGGGTGAGGCCGTGTCGGCGCAGCATCTGCTCGGATACTTCCACCGAAATCTCATAGGGCCGCGCGAACAGTAATTGCACCTGTGATACACCGGGTAGTGCAGCCAGATCATCCCGCACCTGCTGGCCGATAAATTTCAGGGTGCGCTCGTCGGCCTCGCCGGAAACAACCACTTCCAGCACAGTAGCGATCATGCTGACTTCTGCGGTAATCGGTTTTTCGGTTTCCTCAGGGAAGGCGTCGATAGCATCGACCTTGCTCTTGATGTCGTTGGCCACCTTGGTTTTGTCAACGCCAGCGACCAGTTCGATGGTGATGCTGCAGGAGCCTTCGGAGGCGCGGGAGCTGATCTTGTCGATGCCCTCCGTGCCCTCCACGGCTTCCTCTACACGCACGCAGACGGCGGACTCGACCTCGGTGGGTGCCGCCCCGAGATAGGGCACCCGGATGCTCACTGCATCCACATCCAGGGTGGGAAACTCTTCCTGGTGAATACGCGGCAGCGCGAGCAGACCTCCAACCACCAGGATCATCATCAGCAGGTTGGCGGCAACCGTATTGTGAACGAACCAGTGAATGATTTTTTGCATATGAGGCAGGCTTAGCCGCTGACCGGGTTGACCAGCATACCTTCGACTACGGTCTGCATCGCGGAGATGCAGACGCGCTCGCCATCAACCAGCCCTTCGCTTATCAGCATATCGTCGTGCTCCAGGCGTAAAACCTTTACCTGCCTGAAGTGCAGGCGATTCTCGGCATCGACTACCAGTACCTGGTTGTTATCGCGCATGGCGGAGCGGGGCAGCCTGATCACGTTGTCCACTTTGCGGCCGCGAATCTCTGCCTGTACGAACATGCCAACGGGCAGTAGGGGGGTCTCCTCATTTTCCTCGATATGCAGTCGGGCGACACCGTAGATCATACGCGAGCGCTCATCGATAACGGCTTCCAGTCGCACCAGTTCTCCCGCCCATAGCAGGCGCGTTGCACCGAAGTCCGAGGCCACCGTAACCGGTGGCCGGTCGTCCTGGGCTATCTGGCCGCGAGTCGATATCGGCAGGCCCAGGTAGGCTAGTTGGTCGGCTGAGATGGGCAGGCGCACTTCCACGTAGTCAGTGGCGTAGATGGTGCCGATACTCTGTCCCCGGGTGACGAATTGTCCCATGTCTACCTGTTCATTGCGCACCAGCCCGTCAAAGGGTGCGTGCAGTTCGGTACGCGCCAGGTCGCGCTGGGCCTGGTCTGTGCTGGCGCGGCTGTCGTTCAGGTTCGCCTCTGCCACCTGCGCCGTGCGCCGGGCACTGTCCAGCTGTTGCTGGCTGGCCAACTGTTGTTTGTGCAGTTTCTGCAGGCGCCGCAATTCGTCGCTGGAAAAACCATATTCCACTTCTGAGCGTTTCAGTTGGGCTTCACTGCGCTGCAGCGCGCTGAGGTAGTCAGCGGCATCGATGCGCAACAGGGTGTCGCCCTCGCGAAAGGAACCACCTGCAATCAGGGAAGGGGATATCCACACCACGCGCCCTGACACTTCTGGAATCAGTTCGCTCTGGCTGCGCGGCTGTACCGTGCCCTGGGAGCTGATGCCCAGGTACTCACTGCCGGAACGAACCTCTGTGACTCGCACCGTTCTGGGGGTGGGTTCATACAGTATGGGGTTCAGGGCTGGCTTGTTGCTGCCGATAATAAAGGCAAGCCCCAGGCCCAATACCAACACCAGGATGGGGTAGAGGATTTTCTTGTTCATGCACACTCCATAGGGAGCGCTATGATACGGGAATAGCCATGTATTTAACGGGGATTAACAAAATTTAAGACAGGCGTCGATCTGCTCTTTTACCAGCGCTACTGAGCTATTGATCTCCTCCTCGGTCATGCCTTCACCAGTGAAATAGTGCACGGTGCCCTTCGCATCCAGTATCGCGAGGCCGGCGCCATTCTTGCCCAGTTGCCACTGCTTTACGCCGCTGCCTTCTCCATCCAGTACCATGGTCGCGTTGGGGAACTTGCGCTTGTTGTCCTGCAACTCGGAGACCACCAGGCCGGTAGTCCCCCACAGGGCCGCATCCAGATTGATAATGGTGGTGATGTGGTACTGGCCTTGTTCAAACGTCTCTTGCAGGCGGTCGGTAAAGGCTTCGAACAGCTTGCTGTCACTGCGGGTGGCACCGAAGTATTGCACTATGTGTACCTTGCCGGGATTGGCGTCAGCGCTCCAGGGCGCGTAGCTGAAACTGTCGTTTTCCAGCAACAGTTCACCGCGATCCTCGATGACCAGTGGCGGTAGTGGTGACGCCGGCGCGGGGGGCTGGGAAAAAGCCAGCGCGGTCCATGTTAGTAACAGTGTGCCTAAAAGTGGTTTGTGCCAGGACATAAGAGTACTCCTTTGATCAGGCCCGGGATTTACCGGGGCGGCGTTTGGGTGTGCGTGGCAGACCATTGTGTTGCGTAGCAAAGGGTGTGCCGTCAGGGCTTACCCGCTGGTGGCGCTTGCCGGGTTGCCGCGGTGGTACCAGGTGCAACTTGCCGTTGCCGATCAGATCCGCCCGGCCAAGTTTCTTCAGGGCCGTGCGCAGGATCGGCCAGTTTTCGGGATCATGATAACGCAGGAAGGCCTTGTGCAGGCGCCGCTGTGATAGCCCTTTTACCGTAGGCATGGTATCGCTGTTATGCGTAACCCGTTTCAGCGGATTCTTGCCACTGTAGTACATGGCCGTGGCGCTCGCCATGGGTGAGGGGTAAAAGGTTTGCACCTGGTCGGCGCGGTATTTGTTGCGCTTAAGCCACAGCGCCAGGTTCATCATATCCCTGTCGGAGGTACCCGGGTGCGCGGCGATGAAGTAGGGTATCAGGTACTGCTTCTTGCCTGCGGCCTTGGAGTATTTTTCAAACATCGCCTTGAAGCGGTCGTAGCTGCCGATGCCGGGCTTCATCATCTTGTCGAGGGGGCCGTCCTCGGTATGTTCCGGCGCGATTTTCAGGTAACCGCCCACATGGTGGGTCACCAGTTCCTCCACGTATTCGGGGGTTTCCACCGCCAGGTCGTAGCGCAGACCGGACGCGATTAACACTTTTTTCACGCCATCCAGTTCACGCGCACGTCGGTACAGGCTGATCAGCGGCGTCTGGTCAGTGTTCAGGTTCTTGCAGATCCCGGGGAATACACAGCTCAGTTTGCGACACTTGGCTTCCACCTCCTTGCTCTTGCAGGCCAGTCGCCACATATTGGCCGTGGGACCGCCCAGGTCGGAAATAACGCCGGTGAAGGCAGGGGAGGTGTCGCGGATCTTTTCGACCTCGCGGATGATGGAGTCTTCCGAGCGGTTCTGGATGATGCGCCCCTCGTGCTCGGTGATAGAGCAGAAGGTACAGCCGCCAAAACAGCCGCGCATGATGTTCACCGAGTGGCGGATCATTTCATAGGCGGGGATGCTCGCATCGCCATAGGCAGTGTGAGGTAAGCGGGTGTAGGGCAGCTCAAATACCCAATCCAGTTCTTCCGTTTCCAGCGGTATGGGCGGGCTGTTCAGCCACACCTCCCGGTCGCCATGGGCCTGCACCAGCGGGCGGGCGTTATAGGGGTTGGTCTCCTTGTGCAGTATGCGCGAGGCGTGCGCATACAGCGCGCTGTCCTGTTTCACCTGTTCATAGCCGGGGATGCGGATCACCGCCTGCTGCTCCTCATCCACCTGGTCCAGCAGGGTGACCGGCTGTATCTCCTCGGCCGCGGCGGTGGCGGTTGTGGCACAGCTGGCGCTGACGGTTTCCTGGTAGGGGTTGATGGGAGCCGCCACAGGGCCCACCACGTCGATACTGGTGGAGTCGATAACGCGCCAGCCGTCGGGGACTCGCTTGCGCACGAAGGCGGTGCCGCGCAGGTCGCGAATCGTGTTGATGGACTCGCCCTGGGCCAGGCGGTGCGCCACGTCCACGATAGCGCGCTCCGCGTTGCCGTAGAGCAACAGGTCGGCGCGCGAATCCAGCAAAATGGAGCGACGGATCTTGTCGCTCCAGTAATCGTAATGGGCGATGCGACGCAGGCTGGCCTCGATGCTGCCGATCACCAGGGGGACGTCACGGTAGGCCTCGCGCACGCGCTGGCTGTAAACGATCACTGCCCGGTCGGGGCGTTTGTCACCGGTATTGCCCGGGGTGTAGGCATCGTCGTTACGCCGCTTGCGATCCGCGGTATAGCGATTGATCATGGAGTCCATATTGCCCGCAGCGATCCCGAAAAACAGATTGGGTTTGCCCAGTGCGGTAAAGGGCTCGGCGCTGGTCCAGTTTGGCTGGGCGATAATGCCCACGCGAAAGCCCTGGGCTTCCAGCAGGCGGCCGATCACCGCCATGCCAAAGCTGGGGTGGTCTACGTAGGCGTCACCGGTAACAATGATGATATCGCAGCTGTCCCAGCCCAGGGCGTCCATTTCGGCGCGGGACATGGGCAGTTCCGGGGCGGGGCCGAAGCACTCCGCCCAGAATTTGCGATAGGAGAAAATGGGTGTTGGCATGGGGGCCGGAACCATAAAAAAGGGCCGGCATTATAGCAATACCGGCCCTGTTATGTCAGAGGTAGAAATACCCTTATCAGAAGTCCTTGCGCAGGGTTACGCCCCAGGTGGCGGGTTCGTT
>JARFQU010000181.1 GCA_029287595.1 Halioglobus sp.
GGGTAGTACCCTTTTGCGGCTCCGCTAATCCCCTATACTGTCCAGGTTCCCACGAGCAGATCAGGAGTTGAGCATGCCCACACTAACGCATTTAAAGGCGACCGATAAAATCGCATTGATATGCGATGCGCTGCTCGCACATGTGACCGGTCTTGCAGTCAAGTCGCACAGCTTTGCCGAGAAGGTCATGCTCCACCCGGTCTACAGTGGCTTGTGCGAGCGCGTGCTGTCTCCGAACTGTGCTGACTACATCCTGAACCTGGCCCACCTCATGGACCGCGGCAGCGGCGCAGAGCAACAGTTGCTACACCGGGATGAGGATGTCTGGGTTCACATGCCAGCGCAGCGTCCTGAGCTGGAAATGGCGAGCATTATCGCCATGGTGGATATGCGGGACCCCGGCGAACTATTGCGCGAAGGCATCTTGAAGTGACACCCCGCTTTCCCCTCTTCGCCTTGGAGAAAGAATACTACTTAAGTGAGGGGCAATATTGACGGGGCTGTCCAATCCAGAGTTGCTGGCTGCCGACGTGCTGTTGATACTCCACAGCCTGTTCGTGGTTTTCGTTGCAGGCGGCCTGGCTCTGATAATCATCGGGGGCTTGCGTGGCTGGAGGTGGGTCCGCAATATCTGGTTTCGTATTGCGCATTTGGCGGCCATCGTGATAGTAGCCTTGCAGGCCTGGCTGGGCGTGATCTGTCCACTTACGACCTGGGAAATGGCTTTGCGCGCCAATGCAGGAGGTGAAACCTATAGCGGGACTTTTGTGAGTTACTGGCTCGGTCGCCTGCTGTACTACGATGCGCCAGGCTGGGTCTTTATATTGTGTTATACCCTGTTTGGCCTGCTGGTGCTCGCCTGTTGGTTCTGGGTGAGGCCACGCGGGGTGCGGCGCACAGCTAAAGAAAGTATATGAATGCGCAGATCTCTTTGTTACCTAGCCTTATAATGAATGCCCGGTGGTGATACAGACAATTATGGGCCTGAAACCAAAAGACAAGGTAGCGCAAGTAGAGGCGCTGAATCTGCTGCCAAAGTTGCTGGGCATTGCGGCCATGTTTGCTCTGTATGAAATCAGCCCGCTAAAGGGCGCCTTCGGCAGGCTATGGTGATCACCATGATGAGCATCAGTCTATTCTACCAGTTCTGGATACATACCCGCGCCATAGGCAAGCTACATCCTTTGATAGAGCTCATATTCAATACGCCGTCCCATCACCGTGTCCATCACGCGTCCAATATACGCTATCTTGATTGCAACCACGGTGGCACCCTGATTATCTGGGATCGCCTGTGCGGCACCTTCAGTGAAGAGCTTGAGCGCGAACCCGTGGTGTATGGACTGACGCACAATATCGAAACCTTCAACCCGGTGCGGATCGTAGCGCATGAATACCGAAACATGCTGCGAGATGTCCGCAGCGCTGATCACTGGCACGATAAACTGCGTTACCTGCTACTGGCCCCCGGCTGGCGCCATAATGGGCCAGACGAACGCGCCAGGATACTGCGAAAGCAGGCTGAAATCCTATGCCTGATTCAGGCGACCGGTAGAAATTGAGTTACCGAATTTACTATACGGACCAGGATCCGGGTCGTTTCCAAAATGTACTACTTGTCTAAATGATTTCCAGGTTCTTTCCATGTTGTAGGTTTCACCTCGTCATCCCCAGGCTGGGGAGTGCTGGTGTAATAATAGAGCGCTATTGACTTGCGCGTCATATCCGCCGGACAAGACACCGGAGTAGGCTGGCCGTGATTACTGGAAGTGCTGGTGTTGAAAATGACACAGCGATTGAAAATCGGCTGAATTTCATGAACACGACTTACCATATTTTCATCCCACAGTTCCAATGCCCCGCCATATTCAGGCTTCCAGTTTTCATTAAGGAAGAGTAGAAGATTGATTCTCCTGTAGAGGCCGAGGCTTCTGTGAACGGTAAAGTCTGTATGGATATTAAGCTTTCCTCCTGGAAGCGTCTGATGCAGCCCGCCGCCAAGGTAAGTATGGTCGACTATCAGATGTTCGATTCCAGTCAATAGCTCGAGAAAATTAACCACAGTATAGGAATTGAATTCACTAAGTATATCGATTAGAAATCTATCGGCACCTATCAGACGTGTAGCGTCACCAATTCCTTGCTTTTTTGGTTGATTAACAACATCTCGCTTTTGCCAGTCCAACCAGATATCTGAGTCAGCGTTCGGGAATTTTTTCAGTACCATTTCCGCCATCGACTGGGGCAGGAAATTATCGATCACAATGTTAGGAAAAGGTATGTTATCCCGGTAATCCGAGCTTAGCTCTTTGCCGAGGCCATCGTAATAATGGAAGTCAAGGAAAGGCTTGGCTGAATCAGACTTTTTCCAGGGATTTTCGATATTAAATATTGGCAAGTCGCAATCCGAGCGCAGTAGCACAGTCAATTCAGTCGCAAGATTATTGCACGAATTGCTTTCCAAAGTACAAGAAATGCAGCAGCTTGGCCTGCATGCTCGCAAATTCAGGCTTCTCCGGAAACTATTTGATCAGCTCTATATCATTGGGTTAAAAACTGCCATCGCGCATCCTTGCCGCTGCAGGTATGCCGGTTGAATCCGTCTTTGAAATATCCCGTGCAGATTTGCCAAACTAATGATGGACGCGTGGTGGCGCGGTGTTGCGGTGTTGCGGTGTTGCGGACAATAAAGCATTGAGCGGGCATGTGTGTGGCCCGTTGTGCTTTAGCCGTTGAGGAAATGGTGTCACATGTGGAAAAACCCCGCTATGGCAAGCATTGACTAAAACTGGCGCTACGCAAATAATAACCGTATCACTGGAATCAGCAGCACATTGTCACTATTGCCATCGGACGCATGAATACCCAAGCGAGCGAACAACCCGGTAGAAGATTGTGAGAATAATACTCACGGGGCTGCTTATGCAGCTTTCGATTTCCGTCTGGGCAGAATCGACACTGCCGGTGGCAGAGTCCGTATTGGTAGATAAATCAGAGCGCAAACTGTGGCTCATAAACGGGGGCATGAAATATCGTGAATACGAGATTTCCCTGGGAGATAGCCCACTGGGTCACAAGGAACGCGAAGGTGACGAACGCACCCCCGAGGGGAGCTACGTCATCGATTATCGCAACCCCGAGAGCAAGTACCACCTGTCCTTGCACATCAGTTATCCACGGCAGCAGGACCAACAAACCGCCCGGGAAAAAGGTGTCAGCCCCGGCGGAGACATTTTTATCCACGGTCTGCCTAACGGCTCAGAATTTATGCCCCAGGCATACCGTGGTGTAGACTGGACCGACGGCTGCATCGCGGTAAACAATCGAGAGATAGAGGAAATATGGGCGCTGGTCAGGGATGGCACCCCCATTGAAATCCTGCGATAAGCGCGAAACGCCGGCCCCGGATATTGCACCGCCTTTCTCTTGCAGGAATGTTCGCTCTATTCACGCTATCCAGTTGCTGCACACATGAACCAGAATGGGGCCATCGCGCTATGCGTCCTCGCACTGGTATTTTCAATACCGGGCCATACAGCGGAGCCGGAAACAAAAACTCTGTGCTTTTTCTCGCTGAACAATGTCAGGGAATTTGAGCTCACCTACGCCTTTCTGGAAGAAGCAGACACTCCTGGCACCGTCAGGGCCATCGAATTTCACGACCCGGGCCGGGACAGCAATCCCAAGTCCTCCTTCCGCAGCATGCTGGAGAGCCCGCAGACGTGCGACGGCCTTGTTATCTCCGGGCACCACACTGGAAGTTTTGGCGGCAATAGGGCCAGCGGTGTACTGAACATCAGCTTCCTGGAAGAGCTGAGCTGCGATCCGCGCTACGAAGACTTCTTCCGGCAGGTGCAGGCGGTCTGGTTGCAGGGGTGCAGGACCCTTGGGGTAGGCCCGATTGAAGCGGATAGCGATGGTGAGGAAGAACTGCAGGCGGACTACCATATGCAGCGAGTGGGGGCGGAGTTGATCCAGGACGGGCTGGAGCAGAGTTTTTCCGATTTGAGCATCGAGTTTTCCGCAACCCTGGACCAGGACAATCCCCTGCCCACGCGGTACCAACGTGTTTTTCCCGCGGCGACGCTGTTCGGCTGGACCAGGAGTTCCCCGGGGGTGAAGGCGCGCAGTGAAAAATCCCTGCTCTACCATATGTCCCATATGGCGCATGTATCCCAGGGAGCAGCGCTGGCCAACCCGCTAAAACGGCTGCCCCCCAACTACCGCAGCATGATGTCCGCCTCAATGTGGAAAACACTGTCGGGAGACGACCAATACGGTGCACTCGCCAGACAGGCATGGCTGAGCCATGGGCGAACACGCTTGTCCGGGCTGGGCTTCGACAACCCTGACCTGAACGCCTACCCTCCCCTGTTCCAATCCTCACAGAGCGACTTAATGGAAGCCAGGACCCTGGCCTGCGAGTTGCGCACCTCCAGCAATATTGATGCATTACAGGTGGCGTTTACCCGCATCCTGTCCAATCCCGATTACCTTGCGTACAACCTCAATGCCCTCTGGGACACCTTCCTGCAAGTGAGAGAGCAGAGCCCGGAAGCCTACGAAGCACTGAAACAGCAGATGGCTTCCAGCGCGCCGCTGATGAGCCTGTTACACAGCAAGCTGAAATCGCCACAAACCGGCTTGTTGATGAAAATCGAGTACTACAGTTTTTACCGGGAACTCACGGGAAACACCTCCGGGGAAGTCGAGGCGCTGATAATCCAGCATGTGCGCCATTTCATGCTGGCGCAGGATCTGGCCGGCAGTGCCTACGACATTCGCGATTTCAGGGAATCCCTGCTGATCAGTGTAGCCAGCCACCAACTGGCGGATACCGGCTTTTATCGCGGCTTGATCCAGGACCCGCAAGTGACTAGTGATACGCTATCGGCCTTGTCGTGGTCCTTCGTGAAACAATCGCCACCCGAGGCCGAGGCCCTTATACAGGACATCATCATTCACCCACAATCGGACAGTGTCACGCTCAGGGGAGCGGCGCTTTGGGTAATCACACACGAATCGAATGGTACCGCCCAGATACTGGCAGAAATCCTGGCGCACCCCGGCGTAGATGACAAGACCCTGGAGACCGTCTCAGCCGCACTCATCAAATACGAGCTGGAGGAAAATCCGGCACTGGTCGGAGCAATCGTAGCCCATCCCAAGACCAATCCCATCGCACTGGGCCGGGCCACCCTGGCAATGCGCAAACACGGTGCTGGCAGCAACCCCGACCTGGTAATGGACATACTGTCCCATCCTGCGGTGGATGAGCAGGGGCTGCAGAACGTCGCCAGGGCTATCGGAAGTAACCGGGAGATGGCAAACCCGGACATTCTACTGAGCATCATTGAGCACCAGCGGGTAGACGCCGACGCCCTGAGCAGCGTGGCCATTGCCCTGGGTAACAGTGGTTTCACACCGGACTCGCCACTCTACGCCTCGGTGATGAATCACCCGAGGGCTGACGAAAGAACCCTCAGGTATGTCGATCGCGCGAAAGCCAGTAATCGCGTAGCCAGCACGGATGCCCCTGAGTAAAGTTGACCCATAACCGCCTTGAGGCCGTTGAATAGGCCTGGAGCCGCATCTCGATGGCGCAGGTCAAGCGCCCCGCGTGATGCATCCTGGCGCCGCCTGCTCAAATGCCAGCAACAGCGACTGGAATTCCCCCTCATCCAGATCCAGATCCATATTCAGGCCAGGGGTAGCTTGTGTCGGACCCGGAATGTCGAACAGTTCTTCCCCAGGGAAGAATTTTCGGGCCACCGCCTCGTTGGAGTGTCGGTAAGTGTCCCGAACCCGGCTCAGGAGATTCTCCGGCAGTCGGTAGGGTCTCGCCCCGGGTGAATCCAGGCTGACCAGCAGCTGATAAATTTTCGGTGCCAGTCTGTAACCCTCCCGGTTCAGTCGCAGCTTGAACGCGAGCATGGTGGCGCTCAATGAGGGGTTCTCCTGCTCTGGCAGGCGGAAAGTCTGGTAATCCTGCGCAGCCAGGCCCAGGACCTGGGAAAGAAAGTCATGGACCACGTCCCCCTCATGGAGTTTTCCCCGTTCAAACCGGCGCAGGACCAGACGCCTGCCAAAGACCCGCGACCATTTGCCGAGAAACTTCTGGTAATCGGCATGAAACGTAGTCCGGTAGTAAGCCTGGACGGAACCTCTGTAATAGCTTGCCTGGACGCGCTGGGCATAGGAGGAGCGCAAATAGGCGCCTTGTTCACGGATGTAACAGATGGGGTGAACCTCGAATCCCCTGAAGAATCTGCGGACCTTTCCCGGTGAACAATTCTGCAAGGCCTCGCTGCTGACCACTGCCCATTCCTCCCCGGCATCAAGAAGGGTCTGCCTGAAAGCGCCCAATTCAGCCTTGTCCGCGAGCTTTCGCTGCTTGTGAGCCAGCCCGGTCGGAGCCGCACCGGAGTCGACTTCGGGAGTCGCCGGCACGATACCAAAAAGCCGCCCTGAACGAACCAGTCGCAGGACGCGGACCAATATTTCCGGAGCGATCTTCAAGGGGTTCGTGCCATCGATACCGCGAAGTATGTAGCTTAAGTTCTGCCGCGTCAGGGAACTGGAAGGCAGCCCAAACCGCTTGTCAGACAGCGTGACACCGATCCGATGGTGGGCAAAATCGGAATCCGGGGGTTGCGGGTAGAAGAAACCGAGACGACACAGGGCCTCCCGGTTCCAGAACAACGTTCGCTGGATAGAAGTAGTGCCGCATTTGTGGCGACCGATATGGAGAATGATCTTGCGTGCCACAGTGTGCCGATTTTCTCTGTCAGATTGAGCGCAATGATAGCCGAAAACTACCGGTCATCGTACGCCTAGATTCCCCGCATGTTTACGCAACGCTCATATTGGGCATTCATCGAGAAACTCCCGCAACCAGCCGGCGTAGTCCACCCGCTGCACTGCCGCCACGGAGCGCTGCAGTATTTGGGCCATCAGGGCATCCTGTTCTTCGTTCAGAGCGCCAAAGCCGATAGCAACAACGATGGTCATCAGTGTGTGAAAAGTAAAACTGCGATACTCCTGCCAGGTTTGCTCCGGATCAATCGCCGTGCCGTGATGGCCCCGTTGCTCAACATAGTATGCCACCAGTTCGCGCTCATGAGCTGCCAGGGTGTCCGCCGGCAATGAATCGATCAGGAAGTACTGCACGTCGCGAATACCCTTGCCCCAGTGAGTGGCCTGCCAGTCCAGCATGCCCATCTCGTTCCCGGACACAAAGAAGTTACCCAGGTGACTGTCACCGTGCAGCAGGGACAGTGGGCCACTGAACCAGAACTCCAGCAGTGCATCCCAGTTGCGCACTGACAACTGGTAGGCATCCACCATATCCGCGGGTATCTCACCGGGATGTTTTTTCATGCAGGGCTTCAGGGCCAGGCGGTTCAAGCTGCGCGACACCAGGCCCATGGCAGGCGACAGGAACGGGTGATAATCCAGCGGCAGTATTGACTCCCGTGCAGCGGCGTCCATACCGTAGTGGCAGGCATGTAATTTGGCGAAGGTATCCAGGCAGCGGCGCACCAACACCAGTGACGGCCCTTGCATCATGTCGGGATTGGTGAACAATTCCACCGCCGGATCATCATGCAGGTTTTCCTGCACCAGGAAAAAACGGCTGCCCTGCCAACCCGTGGCATAGGTGACCGGCGTGCGCAGTGGCAAATCCCGGGCCACATAGCGAAAAAAATGTGATTCCAGGCGCCAGGAATTAATAACGCTGAAGAACCAGCGCGTCACCATCGATTCCATGGGCAGCTTGACGAAGAGGCTGCGGGGCAGGACCGGCCCTGGGGCCTGCTCCACTGTCAACACCAGGTTGTGGCAGTTACTGCTGACCGAGGGGATATCCTGGCGCTGCACAGAACTTATCTGCACCGGCCCATTCCCCGGCCGCAGTGACCAGGTGTTGATCAAACGGGACAATACCTCCGGCTGCGCCACATCATCCGCCCTGAAGGGCATGCTGCGACCCGCCGCATCGCCCAGGGCATCAGCGATCAGCCTGCCCCACTCCCTGGCCGCGATGACGAACATCCTTACTGTATCCAGTAAACCCATCCCAATCCCACTTGACCAGACTGATTATGCAGACCTGACAACCTTGTCGTTATCGGACATTTTTTATAATATGTCCGACACTAACAACATACAAGCTGCCACCTCGAGCTGGAGCACATAGTATGAAACAACAGACTGGAACTGTAAGCGAGCCTCCGCAAGACCAGAAAACCTTCGATTGCATCATCATCGGCGCCGGTCACAACGGTCTGGCCAGCGGCGTGGTGCTGGCGCGCAATGGGCAACGCGTACTGGTGCTGGAAAAGAACAACTATGTAGGCGGCATGGGCGGCACCCGGGAAATTCTCAAGGGCTGTCGTAACGAGGTGGGTGCCAGCTGCCTGTTCCCCCTGTCCGGTGAGATCAAGCACTATTTCGATTTCGAGTCCCACGGCGTGGAATTGCTTCCCCTGCCGGTCATGGCGGTAAACCTGACCGGTGCCACCGGCCGGCCGCTGATTTTCTTCAAGAACCCAATAAAGCTGTCTTTTAATATTCTGCGCAGCTTCGGCCCCGGCGCCATGCTGGGATTCATCCGACTGATGAAGTTCTGTGAGTACCCCGCGCGGGTACTGGACCGCTTCAGCGCACGTAAGGCGCCCCGCAAACTCGAAGATATCATCGCCGAGGCGACCACACCGCAGCAACGCGAACACCTGGAACTGGCCTTCAAGGGCTCGGCCATGGACATTATCGATAAGTTTTTCCCGGATCCGGTAAAGCACCGGGAGCTGCGCGCCAGCATGGCCTTTGCCGCGGTACAGGCCACTTACAAGGGGCCTTATACACCGGGCTCGGGCCTGTGCCTGATTTACACCATGGCGCAAGAGGGCTCTGAGGGGCTGATGCAACGAGTAAAAGGTGGCATCGGGCGCCTGTCAGAGTGCCTGGCACAGCAGATTACCGACCTGGGCGGCGAGGTGCGGCTGAAACAGCCGGTCTCTCATATCCTGCTGGAAAAAGGTCGCGCCGTTGGCGTGGAGCTCAAGGATGGCAGCCGGATTCACGCCACTACCATCATTTCCAACCTGGACAAGCAGGCAACCTTCAATGGCCTGCTGGCCGGGCATACCCTGGCCAACGAAGACCAACAGAAAGTGGATGCTTTCACCCACCGCGGTGCGTTTGTGCACATGTTGTTCAAGCTGAAGGGCCTGCCCAGTTACTCGCCACACCTGGATAAGCTCAATCGTATTCGCGGGGCGCGCTTTGGCGGTGCCATGGTGCTGGATCCGGAACAACTGCAAGCGAGCTACGAGGCCTGCCTGCGTGGCGAGTTGCCGGAGCAGATACCACTGGCCTTCCAGATTCCCACCGTTGTCGACAGCACCCTGGCACCCAGTGGATGCCATACCGCCAGCGCCTACGGCTTTTACTTTCCCTGCGAGGCAGAAAAAGCCCAACGGGGTAAATTGCGGGATCGGATGGCGGAAAAGATAATCGATCATATCTGCCTGCACATGCCGGATTTCCGGGAATTGATTACCGACCAGGCGATCTTCTCCTCTGACCATTTTGCCAGCATGCAAGGTGTGACCAACGGTGACTGGACCCACGGCCTGCTGCACCCTGACCAGATGATTGGCGAACGCTGCCTGGTAGAGGGCACCGGGCACACAACCCCGGTAGAAAACCTTTACCTGTGCGGCGCCTCCTGCCATCCCGGGCCCGGCGTCACCTTTCTCCCCGGTTACAACTGCGCTCACGAGATCATGGCGGCCAGCATGGCACAACCCAAATCTAACCCAGATGCAGGTGCTACTTCAGCAGGACCGGCACCAACAGCGCATGCAGCGTAGCGCGCAGCTGCGCATCGGTTTTCACCCAGTTACTGGGCAGGGTGAGGAATGACAGCAGCAAGCGGTAGACCCACTCCACCAGCACCTCGGGACGCACGGCATCCTGCAGTAGTCCCGCCTCCTGGGCAGGTCGAATAACATGGTCCATCAGCTCTTCACCAAAACTGACGATAACATTGGAGCTCCACACCACGCGACGGGCACGGCTGTCCTCCTCCGAGGCGAATACGGCACGCAGCAGCGGACGCCGGGGAATTTCCTTGATCGCCACGATCAATCCCTCGACCACCAGATCAGCCGGAGTCTGGTACTTCGCAATTTGCTTGCGAATGCGCTCGTTCAAATCCGTCATCTCGTACTTGATCGTGGCCACCAACAGCTCATCGCGCCCGGGGAAATAACGGTACAGAGTGGAACGTGCCACGCCAGCGCTGACAGCCACTTCCTTCATGCCCGTTGCGGCGATACCGTCAGCCAGGTAGCACCGCTTGGCGGCAGCAAGGATAATGCTCTGCGGATCAGATTTGTTATCAATCATGGCCAGTACAGCCCTTGGGCGTCCAGTGTAGGAGTGAGACATTCTCGACCAAATGACCGATAGCGTAAAGAGGCCTGCTGGAGTTTGCCCGGAGATGATGGATCCCGGTACAGTGCGGGTCATCGTCCCGTCTGGCAACGGCAAGAATTTCTGCGCCGGGCTGGACATGAGTTCCTTCGCTGAAATGAGCAGTGGTGCACTTTCCAGCGACAGCGATAATGTCGCCCAGGCCATGCAGGACATCAGCCCCGGTGGCGCCAACCGCGCACAACAGGTTGGCTGCTGTGACAGGAAGTACCTGTACCGATGATCGCGGCGATGCAGGGTGCGGCCCTGGGCGGCGGACTGAACCTGGCCCTGGGCGCCGCCAAGCAGATCCTAAACAATAGTGCACTGGTTGATGTTGCCGCCGGACTCGCCGAGAAAGCCTCGGCCACACAGCAACTGCTGGGCAGCCCCAATCAACTGGAGGCCATTACCGCGCATTTTGAAGGGCGCACCCCCAACTTCCAGGATGCCAAAGGCACTTAGTTTTATGTTGCCAATATCCCGAGATTATCACCGCATACCGATCAGGGTACTGAACCGGGTTCTGCGCGGCGTCAATCTGCTGGGTCTGGCCAGGTTCGAACTGCGGCAAGATGTTTTGATCGCCAGAGCCAGGCGTGAGACCGGTCTACGGGACTTCGGTGACGAGTCTTTCCTGCAACCCATGCAACTGCTGATTCGATCCCTGCGCGAAGAAGCGGACCTCAATCCGGTAGGCCGCTTTATGAATCGCGCCAATATCCTGCGCCTGCTCAAGCACAGGCTCTATGTGCATGAGCTGCTGCGGCGCCATCCGGAAATCCTGGAGCGCACCATACCCGATCCGGTAGTCGTAGTAGGCCTGGCCCGCTCGGGCACCACCCGCCTGCACCGACTATTGGCTGCGGATCAGCGCTTCCTGCACTTAAAGGCCTGGGAGACGGTGTTCCCCGTGCCCTACCCCGAGTGTTTTGCGGCCCGGGCCGCAGGCAAAGCCGACCCGCGCATCAGGGCGCTGGACCAGGGCCTGCAGGCGGTGCTGTATATGGGTCCGCAAATCGCTGCGGTACATCCTCTGGGCACCTTCGAGGTAGAAGAGGAAGTAGGGCTGATCCAGCACGGTTTCTCCAGCCAGCTGTTCGAGATCCAGGCAAAAATACCGAGCTTTGCCCAGTGGTTGATGACGCACGACCAACGTGCCGCTTACGAATACATGGTGGTACTGCTCAAAATTATTTCCTGGTTTCGCAACGACCCGCAGGACAAGCCCTGGGTCTTGAAAACGCCACAGCATATGCAGGACCTGGATTCCCTCCTCCACGTCTTCCCCAATGCAAAACTGATCTGCTCACACCGCGATCCGGTTAAGGCAGTGGGCTCCGCGTGCTCTATGGCCTGGAACGCCCTGGTGCGCGACAGCGATTCGCTGAGCGCGGACTGGGTAGGTCAGGAATGGCTGCAAAAAACCGAGTGTATGCTGCACAAAACCCTGCGGGTAAGGGAAGAGATGTGCCCGCCACAGAACCAGTACGACATACAGTACGCCGACATTTCCACCGACTGGCAACAGGCTATGCAGGGCGTTTATGGCTTCCTGGGTTGGTCCTTAACCAACCAGACACGCGCTGCGATGCAGGCCTGGACCGACAGCAATAAACAGCATCGGCACGGAGCGCATAAATACAGCCTGGGCGATTTCGGCCTGGATAAGGCCGATGTAGACCAGCGTTTGATGTTTTATCGCCAACGCTACAATATCCCCTATGAAACCACGAACCCACACACAAAGGCGCCCGATGGTGGCGCCGCGGAGCAAGTATGAGTATACAAACAGCAAGCCGCACCGCCCTGGCCGAATTTATCACACTGCTGCAGGAGGTAGATGAACACTGGTGTGGCCCCGAGAGGAACCTGAACTCGGCCGAGGATGTTGCCGGATCTCACCGGGCACTAATGCATATACTGGAGGCCAGCCTGGTCGGTTACTTTGAGCAGGATGCCGGTAATCCGGACTTTCGGCGTATCGTTACACCCAGCCGCAAACTGACCGGCGACAACAGCGACGCCATCTACTTCGATGCCCCACTGAGCAGTGAGCGCAGCTACGTCATACAGGGCAATATGCAGGGCGCCGTGTATTTCTCCCTCACCATTGAGGAGGGCGCAGCGGACGGCCACCTGGCAAAAAATACCGGCGGGGTGATCAACGACACCGACCTGGAGATCGACAGCAACGGACATTTCACCGTCTACCTGGGGGGAGAAGCCAGGGACCGGAACTGGCTGCCCCTGGGCGCCGGCGCGTCCCGTGTCACCACACGGCACTACTTCGAACACACCGCGCCAGCTGCCATGGACCCTGATCTCGAGCCGCGTATGCGCATTGAGTGCCTGGACAACAACACAATCCCCTCACCGCCCAACGACAATAGTGTGGCTGCCGGTATTCGCCGGGTCTGCAACGCAGTGCGCAGCCGCACCCTGGACATGCCTGCCATGGCCAGTGGCGAACTGCCGGCCTTCATGGCCCTGACCCCCAATGAATTCCCCAAGCCGCAAACCCCCGGTAATTTCGGCCTCGCGGCATTCGATGCACACTACTCCATGGCGCCTTTCTTCATCGGGGAAGATGAAGCCCTGATCATTACCGGCCGCTGGCCGGACTGCCGCTTCGGCAATGTCTGCCTGTGGAATCGCTTCCAGCAGACCTATGACTACACCAGCCGCAGCGTGTCACTGAACCGCAGCCAGACCACGCTGGAACGGGACGGCAGCTTCAAAATGATACTGGCGCATGAAGATCCTGGCCTGCCCAACTGGCTGGATACGGAGGGAAACCTGTTCGGCATGGTGTTCTGGCGTTTCTTCCTGGTGGACGGTGAAGCGGAAACGCCCCGGGCAACAGTCGTCAAACTGGCCGATATACGTGCCCGTTAATATCAGCCGGTTGCCACCGCCCCTGCGCTTGCTGAACCTGGCGGGCAAGGCGGCCAACACAATCGGCGTACACCCCATCGCGCTGGAACTGGAGCAATTGCTGCAACAGGCCAGGAAAAATACCGGGCTGACAGATTTCGGCGAAGAGGATTTCCGCCAGCCGCTGGCCCTGTTGCTGGACAGCCTGCAGCGTGAAGCCCGGCTTTCCCTGCTGGGGCGCATAATCGCCCGCGGTGACCTGCTGCGGACCCTGGAAAACCGTCTGGGCCTGGTGCAGCTGTGCAAGCAACATCCGGAAATTACCGAGCAGCCAATAGAGCGGCCTATTTTTGTGGTGGGCCCGCCTCGCTCCGGCACCACGATCTTCCACGACCTGCTGGTGATGGATCCGGACAACCGGATACCCCTGTCCTGGGAAGCTGCCTACCCACTGCCACCCCCGGAAACTGCCAGCTATCACAGCGACCCGCGTATCGCCCGGGTGCAGGCCGACCTGGACCGGGTCGACAAACTGCTACCCGAGTTCAAGAAGATGCACCCCATGGGCGCCCAGCGCGCACAGGAGTGCGTGGCCATCACCGCCCATGATTTTGCCTCGATGATCTACCAGGTACAGTTCAACGTGCCCAGCTATGACCGCTGGGTACTGGACTGTGACATGCAATCCGCCCTCAAATGGCATCGCCGCTTCCTGCAGGTGTTGCAGTGGAAGGCCCCTGGCAGGCGCTGGGCACTGAAATCTCCCCAACATATGTGGCACCTGCAACATATTCACCGGGAGTACCCGGACGCCCTGTTCGTGCAGACCCACCGCGACCCGGTAAGCATACTGGTTTCCATGAGTAATCTGGCAGCCACCGTGAGACGCCTGGCCAGCGACGACGTCGACATGCCTGAAATAGCCGCTTACTACGCCCGGGCTCTGGCCGACGGGTACAACAATACCGTGGCCTACCGTGAATCGGGTCAACTACCCCAAAGCCAGGTGGTGGACCTGTACTTCAAGGACTTTGTCTCCGACCAGGTGGGTACCGTGCGCAAGGCCTACGAACACTTCGGGCTGGAACTTCCGAACAGCGCCGCACAGGCAATGCACTCGTTCCTGCGTGACAATGCCGCGGACAAGCACGGCAAACACGTTTACAGCCTGGCGGATACCGGGCTGGATGAGGCCTATTTACGCGAACTGTTCGCCCCTTATCAGTCCTATTTCGATATCCCCACAGAACAGATCGATGCTCACATCCATTAATAGCATCAGCTGAGTATTATCAATACAGACCGCTCGGCTGCGCTTTAAATCTGCCAATACCTACACTGGTTATTGTCCTGTTTTTATTATTCTTGCGGAAATCCATGGCGAAGCCGTTGGCATAAAACTACGATTATCAGCCGAGTAAATCATTGTAACCTGGCGGTACTCGACGGTCCGCCAGCCGCTCGGCGGTGCGGGCCACGCGAAACAGCAGCTGCTCCTCCCAGGGTCGCCCCATTGCCTGCATGCCGACGGGTAAGCCTGCCCGACTGTAGCCAACCGGAAAGCTGATAGCCGGCAAACCCGTCATATTGCCAGGCACGGCAAAACGCATCAGCTCGGTGACTGAACCCAGATCGGCCAAGCCATGGGACAGGCTGTTCGCAGGAATCAGTGGGGCTACCATGGCTGTTGATGGACTGATAACCACGTCCACCTGCTTGAAAACCTCCGCAAAGCAGGCCATTGCCCTGGTCCGAATCCGCTGTGCCTGCAAATAATCAACCGAGGTAGCGGCCTTGCCAATAGTCAGGCTGATGCGCGTAGCAGCAGACAGATCACTCCAGTTGTCAGGGTAATTGGCCATGCTGGCTGCCATTTCCGAAAGAATGGTAACAGCATGCGCTATACGTAACTCATCCAGCTCGGGAATTTCAATCTCCTCAATGATGGCACCGCAATCGGCAAGTTGATGCAGCATCGCTTCACAAATTGCCACCACCTCAGGCTCGGCATGATTAAACCATTCACGATAGATACCCAGGCGCAACGGCGGTTGATCACCCAAAACTTCATCTTCAAAATCGCTTACGTTTAGAGCAGGCTGATGCTGCGTATGAGGATCGAGAGGATCCGCCCCGGCCATCGCCGCATAGGCCAATACCACATCATCGACGCTGGCACCCATGGGACCAAGATGACCGACACTCCAGTCCAGGGGGAAGCTGCCATGACCACTGATACGACCATAGGTAGCCTTCAGACCCACCACGCCGCACAGTGCCGCGGGAATACGTATAGAACCGCCACCATCGGCACCAACTGCCAGCGGACAAAGACCCGCTGCGACAGCTGCCGCCGAACCACTTGAACTGCCGCCCGCATCCCGATCCAGATCATAGGGGTTTCGCACTGTACCGTGATGGGGATTACCACTGCGCGGGTTAATACCGATTTCATGCATATTGGTTTTGCCAATAATCGTCGCCCCCGCCGCCCTGAGGCGCGCAACCACAGTGGCATCCCGGCTGGCGGGATTTCGCCCGAGAAACCGCGTGCCAACCGTAGTCGGGTATCCCTGAACATCCAACTCTTCTTTAAACGCTATGGGAACACCATCAAAAACGCCCACGCTTTGACCGGCGGCAATGCGTTCAGTGGACGCTGTTGCCTGCGCCAGAACCTCGGCCTGATCGATGGCGGAAAAAGCCCGCAG
>JARFQU010000121.1 GCA_029287595.1 Halioglobus sp.
GCAACGGTGGCGGGCTCACCCGCATACAGCTGGCGATATTCCACCCGACTGCCCGGCTGCACCACTCCAGTGGCGGGGAT
The DNA here is from genome assembly GCA_029287595.1 of Halioglobus sp. GTDB lineage: Bacteria > Pseudomonadota > Gammaproteobacteria > Pseudomonadales > Halieaceae > JAACFI01. The sequence goes on from JARFQU010000121.1 coordinate 81, forward strand.
ATCCGCATAGTGCATCAACACCCTGGGCCCGTAGCCGTAAAACGAAGCGCCCTGGTCGGGCTCACTGCGCGCCGCTGCTGCCACCAGAAATTCGGCATCGCCGATACCCACCCGCTGGCCTATCGCCGTGTCCAACAAAGGAAATAAACGTGAATCCAGCCACACTTCCCCGGGCCGGGGTCCGGCTTGCGCGGGCTTTACCTCGCCAAAGGCCTGGGCGCTGAAGGTCAATTCACCGCGCAGGGGATAGGCATCGCTGACGGCCTTGACCGAGGCCAGGTACATGTTCTCCTCCCCCGCATAGACCATGGAGGGAAACGTGAGTGTCTGGGCGCGCAGCAGGCCCCGGGTCGCTGCCTGCTCCAGCCAGGAGGAAGGCAATTCGCGACTGCCTCGCACCACCAGGTCAGCCGCCAGAAAGCGATGGCTCTCCTGCTCCAGGGCGGTTTGCAGGCGCGTGGTGAAGGCACTGATTCCCGACACCGTGCCCACTGCCAGCACCAGGGCCATGACCAGCACGCCCAGTTCCCCGCCGCGCCAGTCCCGGGCCAGCATACGTGTTGCTGTCATCGACATCGCTGTTACACCGCCACCAGCAATCCAGCTTCTATACAAAGGCGCCGCTCACAGCGCGCCGCGAGCACCTCGTCGTGGGTTACCAGCACCAGGGTGGTGCCCTCTTCCCGGTTCAACTCGAACAGCAGGTCGATAATGTGGCTGCCGGTGCGGGTGTCCAGGTTGCCGGTAGGCTCGTCGGCAAACAGTATTCTCGGCTCGGCGGCAAAGGCCCGGGCGATGGCCACGCGCTGTTGCTCGCCTCCAGAGAGCTGACTGGGGTAGTGATCAATGCGCGGCCCGAGTTCCACCCGGGAGAGGTAGTTTGCCGCCTGCTCCCGGGCATTGCGCCGCCCCTGTAACTCCAGGGGCAGCATGACATTTTCCAGTGCGGTGAGAGCGGGCAATAATTGGAAGGACTGGAACACAAAACCCACCTCGCGTCCGCGAAATTGCGCCCGACCATCCTCGTCCATCTGCCCAGGTCGGTGTCGCCAATAATGACGCGCCCGCCACTGGCTTCATCCAGCCCGGCCAGCAAACCCAACAGGGTTGACTTACCTGAGCCGGAGGCGCCGACGATAGCCACGGATTCGCCCGACTTGATTTCCAGAGTGATCCCTTTCAGTATCTCCAGCTCACCCCCGGCCATGGGGACGCGCTTATGGAGATTTTCGGTTCTAATCATGCAGTTATTCCTCTACCGCTTGTTACGTCCCGGCATCGTACTTGGATGCTTATGCCTGGCTCTGGCTTTGTCATCGCCCGCCAGGTCTCAGACTGTACTGGTATTGGGCGATAGTATCAGCGCCGCCTATGGTATGTCTCTGGAGCAGGGTTGGGTCGCCATGATGTCCGAAGCTCTGGCCGAAGATTACCCGGATCATCGCATGGTCAACGCCAGCATCAGTGGCGATACCACCGCTGGCGGCCTTCGCCGCCTGCCGGAATTGCTGCAACAGCACCAACCGGCGATCGTCATGCTGCAACTGGGCGGCAACGATGGCCTGCGAGGTTACCCGATTAAAAACCTGCGCGCTAACCTGCGACAACTCGCGCAGCTCTCCCGGGACAGCGGAGCACAGGTGATTCTGCTGCCGGTGGCAATCCCGCCGAATTACGGTAACCGCTATACCAGCGCCTTTACGCAGAGTTACGCAGTCGTGGCCGAGGAAACCGGCAGTACCCTGGCACCCTTGATATTTGAAGGTGTAGCCACCGATCCGGCACTGATGCAGCCCGACGGCATACACCCCACGGTCGCTGCCCAGCCGCTGCTGGTGGACAATGTCCTGCCCACACTGCTGGAGGTACTGGCAACGCTATGAACAACAACAGCTGGGAACAGCTACAGGCGCAGGACAGCCGCTACATCTGGCATCCTTACGCGTCTGCTACCGACATCCCCGAGGTGTTCCCGGTGGTCGCCGCCAGTGGTGTGCGCCTGGAGCTGGCAGACGGGCGCGAGTTGCTCGACGGCATGTCTTCCTGGTGGTGCGCGATTCACGGCTATAACCACCCGGCACTGAACCGCGCGGTGCAAGAGCAATTGGGCAGGATGTCTCATGTTATGTTTGGCGGGCTGACCCACCCTCCCGCGGTAAAACTCGCGCGACTGCTCACCGAAATCACACCTCCCGGACTGCAACGGGTCTTTTTCAGCGACTCGGGTTCGGTCGCGGTGGAAGTCGCACTGAAAATGGCCATCCAGTACTGGTATTCCGCAGGCAGGCCTGACAAACGGAAACTGGTGGCACTGCGCAACGGCTACCACGGCGACACCTTTGGTGCCATGTCGGTATGCGACCCGGTAACCGGCATGCATCACCTGTTTGGCGATGTACTACCCGCCCAGTACTTTGTACCTGCACCGGAAAGTGGCTTCGGCGAAGACTGCCCGGAACAGGAACTGGCGGCGATGACCGAATTGTTGAACACGCACCACCAGGAGATTGCCGCGGTCATCGTGGAGCCGGTGGTACAGGGTGCGGGCGGCATGCGCTTTTACTCACCGGGGTACCTGGTGCAGCTGCGGGCCCTGTGTGACGCTTTCGATGTACTGTTGATCTTCGACGAGATCGCCACCGGTTTCGGCCGCACCGGAAAAATGTTCGCCCTGGAACACGCCGGGGTGGAACCCGACATCCTGTGCCTGGGCAAGGCCCTTACCGGCGGCTACATGACCCTGGCCGCCACCCTATGCAGCGAGCGCATCTGCATCGGCATCAGCGAGGGCGAGGCCGGCGCCTTTATGCACGGGCCCACCTTTATGGGCAATCCCCTGGCCTGCGCTACCGCCATCGCCAGTATCGAGCTGCTGTTGTCGCAGCCCTGGCAGCGCAACATCCAGCGCCTGCAACAGGCTCTGGAACTGGGACTGGCCCCTGCCCGCGAGCTGGGTCAGGTCGCCGAGGTGCGCTGCCTGGGGGCTATCGGCGTTATCGAGCTGCGCCAGCCAGTTGACCTGAAACAAATACAGCCGCTGTTCGTGGAGCGCGGGGTGTGGATACGCCCCTTTGGCAAGCTGGTCTACGCCATGCCGCCTTTCATTATGAGTGACGCCGATGTTGCGACGCTAACCGATGCCATGGTGTATGTGGTGGCCCGCCTGTAGGCGGCCGCGGCGGGTACCCGGTAGACGCCGCCAGTTAATAATGGCAGTATCCCAGAACGACTGATAACGCATAAGACATATGTCGCCACGTCCGCTAACGCCATTACAAGCCCGGTTCTTCGAGGTCATTTTCGGCACGGAAACCCCCGCCGGCAAGTGGTTCGACATCACCCTGATACTGGTCATACTGGCCAGCGTGCTGGTGATCATGCTGGATTCCATTCCCGAAATGCGCCTGCACTACGGACTGCTGTTTCTGCAGATCGAGTGGCTGTTCACCATCATGTTTACGGTGGAGTACCTGGTGCGAATCTGGTGCACCCCCAATCGCAAGGGTTACATGCTGAGTGTCTACGGCATCATCGATTTAATGGCGCTGCTGCCAACCTATCTCTCCCTCTTACTGCCACAGGCCGCGCCCCTGCTGATCATTCGCCTGTTACGCATACTGCGCATCTTCAGGGTGCTGCGCCTGCTCACCCTGCTGCGTGAAGCCAACGAACTAGCTGCGGCACTGCAGCGGTCGGCGCGTAAAATTTTCGTGTTCTTCTCTTTGGTCATTATTCTGGCCACGATATTCGGCTGCCTGATGTATGTGGTGGAGGGGGCCGAGCACGGTTACGACAGCATCCCCAAGAGTATCTATTGGGCGATCGTCACCATTACTACCGTGGGCTATGGCGACATAATTCCCCAGACCTCCATCGGCCGCGCCATCGCCTCCGTGGGCATGCTCATCGGTTATGCCGTGATCGCAGTGCCCACTGGTATCGTGACGGCTGAACTCACGGTGGCCGAGCAAATACGCCGCAAAGGTGAGCTGAGTTCATCGCGCAACTGCAGCAATTGCGCCGCCGTGGAGCGCGATCCGGATGCCCACTACTGCCGCAACTGTGGCGCGGGGCTGCCCCGCCCCGGCCATGAGTCACAAGCGTAGTGCTCTCGCAAGAGTCACTGCGGGGCGATTTATTCAATAAAAAAACATAGCAGCGGGAATATTACCCTATCGAATCATCTACATAGGGGTATCATAATCAGCAGTTCATGACATAAAAATACAAGAGGATTGGGCATCATGAAAACATCGCTATTCACCCGTCAAACCCTTGCAGCAGCCGTTGCCGCCACCCTGGGATTATCGCTTCCTGCAGTTTCATTGGCACAGGGCGTATTGGAAGAAGTCATTGTTACCGCCCAGAAACGCGAACAAAGCCTGCAGGATGTACCGGTGGCAGTGTCCGCGTTCACCGGGGAAATGCTGCAGCAATCCGGCGTGAAGGACATGTTCGATATGCAGTCGAATGCTCCCAGCCTCATCGTCAGCCAGACGCAGACCTCCACAACAACGAGCTTTTCCATCCGCGGCGTCTTCACCAGCTCGCAGAATTTCGGACTGGAACCCTCAGTAGGTCTTTATGTAGACGGTGTATATCGGGCCCGCCAGGGCTCCATGATCAACAACATGGTCGATGTCGCCAGTGTAGAAGTCCTGCGGGGACCCCAGGGCACATTGTTCGGGCGCAACACGCCCGCCGGCGCGATACAGATCAACAGCGTGGCCCCTGACTTTGAAGGCAGCGGCTTTATTGAAGGCACCGCGGGGGACTACGACCTGGCGGGCGCAAGCGGCGCCAAATCCTTTACCGTGATAGAAGATGTGCTGGCGGTGCGAGGTACCGGCTTTATCATGAACCGCGATGGTTACGTCGACACCATTAATGGCGACGTGACCGAAGATGATGTTATTCACGATCGCGATCGCTGGGGGGTGCGCTTCCAGGCGCTGTATACACCCAACGACGATCTCACCATACGTCTCAACAGCGATTACTCCAAAGTAAACGAAGTCTGCTGTGCCGTGGGCACCTGGAAGAATAACTTTGTGCCGCAGGATCTAGATTACCCGCCGGGGGAGCCTCCTTACACCGGCACTGATGTAAATCTGGTCGCGTTGGGCGGAACAGTTATCGACCAGAAGGATTTTTACGACTACAAAGTCGCTGTCAACAAGAAGCCCGAATCCAACAACGAAGACAAGGGTGTGTCCCTGCAGGCCGACTGGGAAACCGATAACTTCCTGGTCACCAGTATTACCGCCTACCGCGAACACGATTCTGATGATTTCGCGGATATCACCTTCACCGACCTGGATGGCGCCTACCGCGCCAACGACGCTACTCAGGACCAGTTTACGCAGGAGTTGCGTCTCAGCGATGACGGGGAAAAACTGAGTTACGTGGTGGGCCTGTATTATTATCACCAGAACCTCGACAACGACCGTTCGACCATTGTAGGTGACGACCTGACGGCCATGGTCGGACTGACGGGTCTCTCCAACGCGTTCGGCGCGAACGCATTCGTCGGGGGGACCGGTGCTTTTGACACCAACGAACAGGAACATACAAGCTACGCGGTCTTTGGCCAAGCGGACTACAACCTCACGGACGCATTGGTGCTCACCGCGGGATTGCGCTGGACCTATGAGGAAAAAGAGCTGACTAACGTTTTTACAGATGACGCGCCCCCGTCGCTCGTCCCCTTTATGGATAATTGGGGTTTTTATAATTTCCCACCACTCACTCCACAGGACAACGTCGACGAGGACTTCGATGACAACAAGGTCACAGGCACGTTGAAACTCAGCTGGTTCTTGAACCCGGATATCATGCTTTACGCGTCCTATGGCACGGGTTACAAGTCCGGGGGCATCAACGCGGATCGCATTCCTTCCACTGTAGACGTGGTATTTGATGCCGAGGAGTCCGAATCCTACGAACTGGGTATGAAAGCTGAGTTCCCGGATCAGGCACTGCGACTCAATGTCGCACTGCACATGACGGATACGGATGATCTGCAAACAAGTTCCTTCCAGGGGGGCGGCTTTGTGCTGGGTAATGCAGGCACGGCAGAGACCTACGGCGTCGAGTTCGACATTTCGTGGCTGCCCACTGACTCCACCACCCTGACGCTGGCCTATGCCTACAATCACGGTGAATACCAGGATTTCGAAGGTGGCCCATGCTGGGTGAGCACCCCCTGGCACCAGGGCTTCGGGAACGACCCCTTCGAACCGCAAGACCCGGCCGCAGACGAAAACGGCGCCTGTGACAGGAGCGGCAGCGATATGTCAGGCAACCCGGAAAACGTCGTGGTATTTACCGGCAACCAGGATTTTCACCTGACCGAAGGTCTTACCGGCTTCCTCTACGGCGAGTACATATTTACCGACGAGCGTATGACTGACGTCAACAATGATCCGGTTAAATACGATGACTCCTACGGCATGGTCAATCTTCGAGCAGGCGTGATCTTCGAGAACTGGGACGCGCAACTCACTGTTTGGGGCCGCAATGTCACCGATGAAGATTCCACCAATACTGTCTCGGACGCCCCTGCGCAGTATGGTCGCTCCATCGCCTACTTTAACGAACCCGCCACCTGGGGCGTAACCCTGCGCAAGGACTTCTGATAAGGGTATTTCTACCTCTGACATAACAGGGCCGGTATTGCTATAATGCCGGCCCTTTTTTATGGTTCCGGCCCCCATGCCAACACCCATTTTCTC